>JAFRSU010000054.1 GCA_017427415.1 Lachnospiraceae bacterium
ATCCCTTGTATAGCAGTTATCGAAGAAAATAAAGTTCCTACCATGGAAGAGGTTCCCTGCATAGCAGTTATCGAGGATAACAGTGTTCCTACCATGGAAGAAGTACCTTATGTGGGTGTAGAAGATAAGCCCGAGTATCTTAATGTTATAATAGGGCATCATGAAGAACAGGCTGTATCTGAGACTCCTGTCAATAATGCAGCATCTCAAGCTATAGAGACACCCGTAGCGCCTGCAGAGCCCCAAGCAGTTGAAACACCAATAGTACCTGTGGAACCTGTTATGGAAGAAGTACCCGCAGCACCTGAAGTTCCTGCTTATGAGGAGCCTGCGGTATCAGAGATACCCGCTCCAACAGCACCTGCAGCACCTGTAAATCCTGCTGCACCGGTAACACCTGTCGTGCAGGCTTCTCCTGCAGTACAGCCGGTACAGCCTGCACCTGCGGTAACACCCGTGACACCCGCAGTTCCTGTAACACCTGTAGCACCTGTTACTCCTGTGACACCCGTCGCTCCTGTTACAGCTGCACCTAAAGATTCGGATTCAGGTAAAAATAATATCCGCAAGATCATTTCGAATGCAATCACGTTGAATAAACAGGTGATCTTTGTCGGACCTTCAGGTACGGGCAAGACCTATGAGGTCAGAAAATATGCAAGAAGAATGACTAAGGGATATGACGGATTCAAGTTTGTACAGTTCCATCAGTCATATGAGTATTCCGATTTTATTGAAGGACTCCGTCCTGTAAATATCGTTAATTCCACCACACCTACAAATGTACGTCTTGACGGTATTTTTAAAGCATTCTGCAGAAAGATAGTTGAAGATAACCTTGAATATGCTATACCCGGCTTTATGTCTATGTATTCGGAAAAGAAACAGAAGGTTGTCCAGAGACTTTATGAGAGCATCAGAGACAGAAAAGAAGCCATCGATGACGGCATGACAAATGATTATTTCGGACCCGAGACCGAGGAGTACAAGTTTGAAAAGGGTACAAGGGATTATTACCTGATCATTGATGAGGTAAACAGAGCCGATGTTTCCAAGGTATTCGGTGATGTATTATTTGCTCTTGATGAGGATTACAGAGGTATTGAGAACAGGTTTGATACAAGATTGTCCAATCTAAAGGCATACCATATAGTTCAGGCCGATGATATAGGCAAAGCCAATTACAGCACTTCACACATCGGATTTGCTGAGCAGATGAAGTTTGACTGTTTTGAGAACGGATTCTTTATCCCCAGAAACCTTCATATCGTATGTACTATGAATGAGGTTGATAATGATGCGAGCACCATGGATTTTGCTTTCAAGCATAAGTTCAACTGGGTTAATATCAATACCGAAGATATTATGCTGACATCGTTAAAGGATATCCATAAGGATAAGTCTATTTACTGGCTTGACAGGCTTGCGGAAAATGTTAATCTTGTAAACCGCCTGATCAGCGAAGGTATTTCACCTGAGCACAGGATCGGACCTGCATTTTTCAAGAACCTTAATGAATCGTCATACAGTATAGATGTTGTATTTGATAATACCATAGAGCCTATTTTGAAGGAATACCTTAAGGGTAAGCCTGAAGAGATAACCGACAGGTTCATATCCGAATGCAGGAAAGCTTTGAAGCTTGGAATATAAGCCGGATACGGAGCGGATAAATGGTGTTGGATATTTATATCGGGGATGTTTCGGAGCTGTTAAATGATGAGAAGGTATATGAATCTTATCTGTCAGAACTATCCGAAGAACGTAAGAATAAACTAAAGAAAATAAAATCCCACTCCGGCAGATGCAGATCGGCAGGAGTAGGGGTACTGCTGGACGAGGCTCTGAAAAAATACGGATTCCGCGAAAAGGACATGACATACGGATACGGAGAAGTCGGGAAGCCGTATTTTAAGGAAGCACCGGAATTGTATTTTAACCTGTCACATTCGGGATGCAAGGTAATGTGTGTACTTGGGTCAATCCCTGTCGGATGCGACATTGAGTATATCAAGAAGGCTAATGCCGGTATAGCTAAGAGGTTTTTCTCTGCGAAGGATAACGAACTGCTTGAAGAGGCTTCTGAATACGGTGAGCAAAAATACAGGGAATGCTTTTACAGGTTATGGACTCTTAAGGAGAGCTATATTAAGTGTACCGGACAGGGACTTAAGTGTCCTATGGATAGCTTTTCATTTGTATACGAGGATGAAAGATATCATATAGCCGGGAATGAGGATTTCAGTTTCCTCTCAGATATTGAGATCCTTGAGGACGGAAGAGAAGAATATGCATATGCGGTCTGTGCTAAGAAAAAGGAAAGCCCGGATATCAATATACATAGGATCATGTTATAGGATCACGTTATAAGATCAAAGATATTACAATTACGAAAACTCCGCCGGTTTTTAGCCGACGGAGCTTTCTTTTGTTAATATAATATTAATGGTACCTGACCCCTATATTTATTGTTTATTTTTGCTGCTTGCAAGGAGGTAGATGCCGTAACCGGTAAGTGCAGAACCGAAGGCTATAAGAATGATAGCAATGATAATGCCTGAGGTTTTGCTGTCGGTACTTTGGGACTCTGTCTTTGTAACGGCTGTTTCGGTATTGCTGTTTGTGTTTTCTGTATCAGCTGTGTCGGTATCGGTATCGGGAATCTGAGTATCAGTGTCATCGGGTGTGATCTCTTCGGCACCGGTTATAACCGGAGCAGCCTCTTCACCGTCTTTTGTAAATATTACGGATACATCATCGATATACATATCGGCATTTCCGTTGGTCTCAAAGTAGATATATGCAGAAGAAAGCTTTTCGGGAACATCGAAATTGATGGATAAGGGAGTCCAGTCTCCGTTACTTTTTACTGTCTTTAATACCGTATCTTCGCCGGTACTGAGGCCGATGGTGATCTCGGTATCATCTGTTTTTACGTAAGATGTAAATGTAATGTTTTTGCCTGAGAACTTTGATATGTCAAGCATACATGTCGCATCCTGCTCGGCTCTTTCACAGAAGAGAGAATAGCCTACTTTTACATCGGGAGTATGGTTAATAAGTGCCATCAGTCTGATGCTTGGCATATGTCCCGTACCGCGCTTGTAAAATCTTGCAGATTCGGCAGTATATGTGGTCTTTACACCCATGTCATCTACATAAGGCTCAAAGTCAACATTGATATCTTTCAGTTCGGTGATAGCTTCGGCTACACTCATGTTGAATTCTTCACCTTTACCTGCCATGAGTACTCCGTAGTAAGCAGGCTTTGCGGTAAGGTTGTAGGTGAAGAGCAGGGGATAACCGTCTGTGATCCAAGAAGCATCGTCAGTAAGTCCCCATACGGTTACGGATGTAAGGTTTACACCGTCCTTTCTAGCATCTATCATAGCTTTAAACAGGTCATAATAGAACTTTGCCTGATAATACCACTGGTTTTCACCGCGGTGTGTACATTTTACATCAAGCTCAGTTACCTGTACTTCATCTACGATCGCATCATACTGGCGCATAGCCTTGATATATTGTTCTACATTATTGTTGTCACTTAAATGCCCCTGCATTCCGATACCGTCGATAAGTCCGTCACCGGCGAGTGTTCCGTTGCCGCCTGCTTTTATTACGGAAGATGCGATCATTTTCTGATCCGCATTCCAGGGACGGTTGGTAACGAAATCGGTGACTACGCTTACTCTTGCAGGGAACCATTCGTTATAATCGTTGTAGTAGAGCTTTGGAAGGATGGAAGAGAGGTCGCCGTTAGCATCGAGTCCGTAATTGGCTGCATACTCTTTAGAATACTTTACTTCGGCTTCCCTTGCAAAAAGGAATGCGTAGTATAAGAATTCCGGTCCTATGATCCTGTACCAGTAGCTTCTCCTTAATCCATCGTCTTTTGATTCGTCGACAGCTTCGTTTACAACATCGATGGCGTATATGGTCTGTGCGAAATCATTGGCATATATATACTCTACAGCACCGTATATATAGCTTCTCATACGTTCGATAAGAGTTTCCCTGTCTACCAGACATTCTTCATCAAGCTCTGCCGTATCCGAGTTGGTGGGAACACCTTTTGATGTAGCTTTGAAGTCCTTGGCGAAGAAATTGGGATTCACCTGTGAATGCCATAAAAGTACGTGGAAACGCATTGCAACGCCGTTTTCTTTAGCCCAGGTGAGCATTTCGTTTCCGGCACGGTTGATCTTAAAAAGGGATTCCGATGTTTTGTCAAAATTATATGCGGGTTTTAATTCGTTGCCGCTTGTGATACTGTTAAATATCCTGGAAAGAACGGCTTCTTTATGAGGATTGCCGATCTCTTTATTGGACTGGTTCCAGTGGCTGATCGCTTCACAGGCCGCACCGACCTTGAAGTAATCCTTGTAGACTTCTGCAAGGCTTTCGTATTCAGATGTGTCAACATAAGTTGTTGCTGCACTGACCTTCACAAAAGAAGCGGAAAGTGCTGCGATGAGTGTAAGGACAAGACTTAATGCTACTGCCCTTATGGTGCTTTTTTTCATTATAAACCTCCGTAGTACATGTTACTTATGCCGGATTTGAGCGGGATATATAAAAGCCGTCAAACACGACAGTCAATATAATATCAAAAAAAGTGCATAAAATAAAGTCAAATATTGTTAAAAAACTGTGCAGATTTGCTTATAATTTGCTTATATTTTTCTTGACTGTAAATAAATCAATGGGGTATAATGAGTCTGTCAAGCAAAAGATGCGTGTAATACACGTAAAAAACGGAGGTTTACTATGAACAGTGGAAAGATTATTTTTGCAAGTGTCATAAGTATGCTTTTTACTATAGGATTGTGTGTACTCGTATGGGTTGTCAATCCTCTTTCTGGTGAAATACTGGTGAAGATCATATTCACAGTCATTCTTGCCTGCTTGTTTGTAGCTGAGATTTTTATCCTGAGCGAAGCAAAATCGGGCAGTGTAAAAGAAAATTCCAAGTATAAATGGCATGACAGAAAGAGAACATTTTTAGGACTTCCTCTTTCATTTACCAGATATTATCTTACCGGTGAAAAGCTTACCCGTGTAAAAGGATTCTTTAATATCATAGAGGATGAGGTTAAGCTTTACCGTGTTACGGACTTTGCACTGACCCGAAAGTTCTGGCAGAGGATATTCGGTCTCGGTACACTTAAGGTGTTATCTTCTGACAAGTCCTGTCCCACACTTGAGCTTTTAAACATAAAGAGGTCATCGGCAGTAAAGGAACTGATGTCCAAGCTTGTTGAGGATGAGCGTGACAGAAAGAGAGTAACCGGCCGTGAGATCATCAACAATCACGATCATGACTGCGACGGAATGGATGATTATGACGGAGACAATGATGATTTCAGCGGTGAGATCATGTGATCGTATCGGAGGTATGAATCATGCAGGTAATGCTGAATGAAGAAGAACAAAAGCGCCAGCAGGAATTGGAAGAGTATAAAAAGCAGCGTGAGGAAGAGATTGAAGTAAAAGAAATAAATGCTAAGGCAAAAAGAAAGAAAGCGGATAAGTATTTCAGATTAATCGTTTTCGGACTGATATTTCTCGCACTTGTTGCTGTAACATTACAATGGCTGTTCGGATCGAGCGGACTGGCTTATTGAGCACATTTTGGACCGGAGGTTTCTTCGGTCCTTTTTTTGACCGGGGGGGGACGGGGTCACCGGTCTCTTTTTTTTATGCGAAAAGCTTAGTAAACGCAAAATAAGTATAATTATGAGCAAAAAAACGAATGAAAAAAAATAAATAATATTATAGAATTGACCCATAGGGGTAGTAAAAGGTTTTAGTAACCTAAAAACAAAGATCTGGAGGTATTAAAATGTTAAGAGTAGCGAAAACGGAAAACGGTTTGGTAAGAGGTCTGCCTGCAGCAGATCCGAGAATTACTTCTTTTAAGGGTATCCCTTTTGCAGCACCGCCTGTAGGAGAGAACAGATGGAGAGCTCCCCAGCCTGCAGCAAACTGGGAAGGTATAAGGGACTGCTATCAGTTTGCACCTATATCGGTACAGGATCAGCCTGCCGTAGGTACGGACATTTACTGCAGAGAGTGGCATGTGGATCCCGATATCCCCATGGATGAGGATTGCTTATATCTTAATATCTGGACACCTGCTAAAAAGACCGATGAAAAGCTTCCGGTATTTATCTGGTATTTCGGAGGCGGTTTCCAGTGGGGTTATACTGCAGAGATGGAATTTGACGGCGAGAGAATGGCAAGACGCGGCATCGTCGTTGTATCGGTTAACTACAGACTCGGAGCATTGGGATTCCTTGTACATCCGGAGCTTACCAAGAGCCAGACTGATAATCCCGCAAACTTCGGACATCTTGACCAGCAGGCAGGACTTCGCTGGGTACATAATAATATTGCTGAGTTCGGCGGAGATCCCGACAATATCACTATAGCCGGCCAGTCAGCAGGCGGCGGAAGTACACTGGCTCAGATCACATGCGACCAGAACAAGGGACTGATAAAGAATGCCGTTATCATGAGCGGTATGATCAAAAATCCTTATATGAACAATCCTTTCTTTAAGCAGCTGACTTTAGCAGAGGCAGGTAAGTTCGGTGAAGAACTTTTTGAGATGCTCGGAGTAAAGACTTTAGAGGAAGCCAGAAAGCTTGATGCTTTCTTCATCCGTGATAAATATGCCGAGTTCAGGAATAAGAAGGGTTTTATGTTTGCGACGGTTCAGGATGATGTATTCTGTGACGGCGATACATATAAAAAGCTTGCCGAAGGACGCGGCAATGATGTAAATATCATGGCCGGCAACACGGTGGATGAGTTCCCTGCAGCACTGTTTGCAGATTCGGATGCTGATTTTGAGGCAAAGGCTAAAGAAATATTCGGAGAGAATGCGGAAAAGTTCCTTTCATTCCCTGAGGCACGTGAGAAAAAGGGAGAGAAGATGTTTGCATCCGTTCAGGGTATTGAATGTGCGGTCAAGAATGTATTTAACCAACTTTCGGAGAAAAATACCGGCAGGAAATATTACTATTACAGATTTAATCCCGATATCCCCGGCTGGGATAATCCCGGTTCATTCCATTCCGTAGATTTATGGTTCTGGTTTGAGACTTTGGCTAAGTGCTGGAGACCTTTTGTCGGCAGACATTTTGATCTGGCACGTCAGATGTGCAATTATATCACCAATTTCGTCAAGACCGGCAATCCCAACGGTAAAGACGCTGACGGTGCTGATATGCCTTATTGGACCAATTATACCGATAAGGTACACGGCGAGATGAATTTCATCAAGCAGGGCAGCATCCCTACAAACGGTAATTCTGAGTTTGTAGATTTTATGACCGAATATATCGGTAAGAACTGATCACTTTAAGGAGGATCCGCCTGTAATCTGTTTACAGGCGGTAACGCTGTTATGAAACCTATTATCGGAATAGATTGTCCTGACAATGATGTAATAAGAGTTGATGATGAATATTACATGGTAAGTACATCCATGTACTTTTGCCCGGGCTGTGAGATAATGAGGTCTAAAGACCTTATCCACTGGGAGCATGCTTCATACGTGTATGATACTTTGGACGGTACCGATGCCCAGAGGCTTATCGGTGACGCCGATATATACGGAAAAGGCATGTGGGCGGCCAGTTTCAGGTTCCATAACGGTACATTTTATATAGCTTTCGTATGTAACGATACACATAAAACCTATCTATACAGATCGGAATCGATCAAGGGACCGTGGAGAAAGTCTTATATTGACGGTTTTTACCATGATTGCTCATTGCTTTTTGATGACGATAAGGTATATATAGCTTACGGCAACCGGGATATCTATATCACAGAGCTGAATGCCGAGCTTACCGGTCCTAAGGAAGGCGGCCTCCACAGGCTGGCTGTATCTGATTCGAGAAAAACACCTCTCGGATATGAAGGAACTCATTTTTATAAGATAAACGGAAAATATTACCTGTTTTTTATCCATTCGTTAGAGAACAGATGGTTCAGGGCTGAAAGCTGCTTTGCAGCGGACAGCGTGGATGGAGAGTTTACCGGAAAAGACGTTTTTGTTGATGATGCAGGATGGTTCTGTTCCGGTATAGCACAGGGAGCCATAGTGGATACACCCGACGGAAAATGGTATGCAATGCTGTTTCAGGACAGGGGAGCATCGGGACGTATCCCTTATATAGTTCCGGTCACATGGGAGAATGATTTCCCTGTGTTCGGAAGTAACGGTAAGATGCCGGAGAACTTTGCACTGCCGGCAGAGGACAAAAGTGAATATAAGCCGCTTGTCGAAAGTGATGACTTTATGGAAGTTTATACCGAAGACTCATGCTTCGGGTTTAAGAATATCTGGCAGTTTAATCATGAACCGAACCTGCTGCTTATCAACAGGAATACCAAATCAGGTATTTTCTCGATCACGACGGATAAGATATGTTCTTCACTTACCGGTGCACAAAATGTTTTGACACAGCGGATGCACGAGATGTGCTGCGAGGCGGAGATAACCGTTCTCGGGGGAGAATTGAAAAACGGTGACTTCGCCGGACTCGCTGTAATGCAGTATCTGTACGCTTTTATAGGTATCACCGAGGGCGACGGCGGATACGAGATCGTATATATGGAAAGAGAAGAAGAAGGGAATAAGGATATAGTTAAGAAAATAGATAGGATACCTTCTCCTGTGGTACGATTTAAGATAAGGGCTGATTTTACAGGAAGAAAGGACGAGGCAACATTTTTCTATGACTGCGGTTTAGGCTGGAAACAGATCCCGTATAAAAAGAAGATGAGATTCCGCCTGGAACACTTTACGGGCAACAGATTCGGTCTGGCTGTATTTTCCACAAAAACCAAAGGAGGCACAGCCTCCTTTGGAAATTTTGTTTACCGGTATAATTAATTTACCTGCCTGCACAGTACGCGGTATTCGCGTGGTGTGCAGTTTTTTTTGCGCTTAAATGTACGGTTAAAAGTTGATATACTTGAAAACCCGGTACGAAGGGCAACTTCGGTAACCGACAGGTCGGCTTCTGCCAGCATCTGCTCGGCAGCCTGAAGGCGCTTGTATATCAGGTAATCATAGAATGTGGTACCTGTATATTTCTTGAAAAGCCTTGAAAAGTGGAATTTCGAAAAACCACTGTGCTCGGCTACCATCTCCAATGTAAGGTCATCACAGAAATACTCATTGATATAATTAAGTACACTGTTGAAACGATGCAGGTATTCCTTTTTTGTTATGAGGTTAAGGCCTGAAAATGCATCGGTCTTTTTTAAGTGATCCTGTCCTAAAAGGACAAAGAGACGGTAGAGATCTGAGTATATGGACAGCTCGTAAAAATCTGCGGAAGAGAAGTACTCGTCGCGCATATGTGCGAGCAGTCTGTGTATCTCGTCATATACCTGAGGATATGTATCGGGTGTTATGTGTATAAGCTTTGTAAACAAAGGCTTTATACCGGTAAAGCCTGCTGAGTTTATGATGTTGTCAATGTCTATCAGGTATATGAAACGGCTGCCCTTATGCGGGGCCTCGAGCTTATGCATTTCAAACGGAGGGATGATAAGTATGTCGCCTTCTTTTACTTCGAAGCATTCGCTCTGACTGTATCCTTTATACCAGTTCTCGACCGGAACTATGATCTCCAAAGCATTATGCCTGTGGAAATCAAAGGTAATGGGAAGATTGTTATACCAGATCCTTATACCGGAATCACTGCGGTAGCTGATCTGTTCAACATTTTCCTTAACCTCCCTGTATCCCGGGAAATCACTGTTCTTTTTGTAAAAGCCCATAACATCTTCAGGCGTAGTAGCAAGCTGATATATAAGAGATCTGTTTTTAGATGCAGGATAAATACTCACTTATTGCTCACTCCTTTCACCAAGTATGCTTATTTCTACAACGCCATATTATCACATTTTACCAAAAACGTAAAGAATTAATTTAAATTTTTGACATTTTTTAGTATAAATGACAAAAAAATACATCTGAGCCTAAAATATACATGGCAATATATGTATAAAAAAATAATATCAGAAACATAACACTTTTTTCATACCTTAATCACAATTGCTACACAAATTTGCACTAACATAGAGTTAAAGGAATTAAGAGTATATGCCGGTATGTATTTAGAAAAATAATATTGAGAAACATAAAAGATGTTTTCCGTGTGAATTGACGGATTGATCGAGGAGGATTATTATGAGTTCAAGTGAAAACAATACAGAAAAGAAACGATTTGGAAAATTGAGGATATTCCTTATAACCGTGATCTCAGGTATCATCATAGGTGTAGGATTGGCAGTAGTATTCCTGATAATAAGAACAAAGGACAGCAACCCGTCCGGTGTCATGAAATCCGATGTGGCAAGTGAAGTGTCGGACACAGATGATAAGGACGGCAATAACACTCCTGATGCCTCTAAAACCGACAGTAAGGATACGCCTGCAGAAACAAAGAAGCTGGAGGTATCAAGCGCAGATGTATCGGGTATAGTTGACAGTGTTATGCCTTCTGTAGTATCAGTTAAATGTACACAAGTTAAAAACTACAGCCGAGACCCGTGGGAAGATTTGTTTTATTTTGAAGATTTCGGATACAATGATGATTCACTGTCCGGTACGGGATTTATAATCGGACAGAACGGCAGTGAACTTTTGATCGCGACAAACAATGATGTACCTTCAAATGCCGAAAAGGTATCCATAACATTTTGCGATGGAACGGAAGTGGAAGGAACCGTAAAGGGCGCCGACAGTTATTATGATCTGGCTGTACTGGCTGTAGATATGTCAAGCCTGTCTTCAGAGACTCTGAACAGTATAAAGATTGCGACCATAGGCAGTTCCGATTCGCTTAGCGTAGGTTCGATGGCTGTGGCTATAGGCAACTCGCTCGGAAACGGACAATCGGTGACCGTAGGATATATAAGTGCATTGGACAGAAAGATATCTATCGGCGGCAGGGAGATGAAGCTGATCCAGACGGATGCCGCCATCAATGACGGTAACAACGGCGGTCCCTTGGTAAATGTCAGAGGCGAAGTCATCGGTATTGCATCACAGAAATATACATCCTATTCAAGCACCAAGGTTGAGGGTATGAGCTTTGCTGTACCTATATCCAAGGTAATACCTGTCATCAATGAGCTCATGAACAGGGTGGAACTTGATCAGGAAGATAAAGGATATCTCGGTATAGAGGGCAAAGATGTGAGTGATTCATATTCGAAAACCTTCAGCATGCCTAAAGGTGTTTATGTATTTTCTACTGATCCCGGATCGCCTGCCGATACCGCCGGCATCAGGGCAGGTGATATAATCACTGAGATAAACGGCAGAGAAGTAGTAAATATGCAACAGTTAAAGGAAATCCTTTCCTATATAAAATACGGTACCGAAGTAGAGATAAAGATATCCACGAAAGGACGTTCGGCATCGGGCTATGAAGAAAAAACTATCACTGTCGAGCTCGGTAAAAGATCGGACTACGAGAAAACAAGATAATTCTGTTACCGATGAACCTGATGCGGTTTTGAGGTAATACTGACGACATAATACAGATGTAAAAGAAGGAAGTAAAATTCCTTCTTTTATTTTTACGAAATATGTGGTAATATAACAAAACGGAATATATAAGAAAAGAGGCCATTTTGATGGTAGACAGAAAAAAGATTGAAAAAGCCGTAAAACTTTTGATAGAAGGTATGGGTGAAGATCCTGCAAGAGAAGGACTCACAGATACCCCCAGACGTGTAGCAGGTCTGTACGAAGAAGTACTTGCAGGTATGGATCAGGATGCTAAGGAACATTTATCAAGGCAGTTTAATGTCGAAGGCAGTGATATAGTCTTAGAAAAGGATATTACATTTTATTCGTTATGCGAGCATCATCTGATGCCTTTCTTCGGAAAAGTACATATAGCATATATACCTGAGGGGAAAGTAGTGGGCTTAAGCAAGCTTGCAAGAACCGTAGAGGTCTATGCAAGAAGACTTCAGCTGCAGGAACAGCTTACACGACAGATAGCGGATGCCATAGAGGAAAATCTGTCACCGAAGGGCGTTATGGTAGTTATAGAAGCAGAACATACATGCATGACGATGCGCGGTGTTAAAAAGCCCGGCTCACAGACTGTTACCACCGTTACCAGAGGTGAATTCAAGAAAAAGACCGAGCTTCAGACCATAGTACTTGATTCTATCAGAAGATGACGGTCCCCTCAGTATTTAAGCGAGTAGGAAGGATTAATATAATGAGGTATCTGAACCATGATCATAGGTAATCAATCATTTGCTCCCGGCCATACTTATATAATGGGAATCCTTAATGTTACACCCGATTCTTTCTCGGACGGTGGAAGATACAATACATTTGATAAAGCTTTGATACGCGTAGAAGAGATGATATCCGAAGGGGCCGATGTGATAGATATCGGCGGAGAATCCACAAGACCCGGATATCAGCATATCACAGCCGAAGAGGAGATTGAACGTACCGCACCCGTGATAGAGGCCGTAACACAGAGATTTGACATACCGGTAAGCATAGATACATATAAGCCGGCAGTGGCAGAGCAGGCTGTAAAAAGCGGAGCCGCTCTTATCAATGATATCTGGGGACTAAAGGGAGAAGACTTAAAAGTGCCTGAGTCAGGTATGGCGGAGGTCATTAAAAAATACGGAGTATCCTGCTGTATAATGCATAACAGGGTGCCAAATAAAAGTGAAGATACCGATGAGACACCGGACCATATAGCCGGCGTGATAATAAAGGAATTACAGGAAAGCCTTGATATAGCATATAAAGCAGGCATAGATAAAGATCGCATACTTCTCGATCCGGGAGTAGGATTCGGAAAAACCTATGAGGATAATATCAATACGATCAGGTATCTTGAAAAAATATGCGATGCATTTGATCTTCCGATGCTGCTCGGAACTTCGAGAAAGTCCGTGATAGGTCTGACACTTGACCTTGATAAGGATAACAGGCTCGAGGGTACTTTAGCAACAACAGCAAGAGCGATCGATGCCGGCTGCATGTTCGTGAGAGTTCATGATATTAAGGAAAATGCAAGATTTATAAAAATGTATGAAGCGATCAGAAAGTCATCATAAGAGCAATGTGGCCTAAAAAACTGTCATACTGAGCGTAAGCGAAGGATCATACGATAAGAGAGGGTGTATAAAAATGGATGTAATACATATCAGACGACTTGAAATATTCGCCAACCACGGAGTGATCCCCGAGGAAAACACTCTCGGACAAAAATTCATCATATCTGCAGACCTTTATAAAGACTTAAGGACCGCCGGAAAAACGGATAATCTGAAGGAGACCATCCATTACGGAAGAGCTGCGGTCCTTATCAAACAGATATCCGAGAAATCCGTATTCCAGCTTATAGAGAAACTGGCTGAAGAGATCGCGGATGCACTTCTTAAAAATTTCCCGGTGGAAAAAGTAAAAGTAATAATAGAAAAACCCTGGGCACCTGTACGTCTTCCCCTTGAAACTGTTGCGGTAGAGATAGAACGAGGCTGGCATACAGCTTATCTTTCCATCGGGTCCAATATCGGAGATAGGGAACAGTTTTTAAAAAATGCGGTTAAAAAGCTGGATAACCGCTCCGACAGTTTTGTCACAAAGGTATCCGGTTTTATCGAAACCGAACCTTACGGTAATGTACAGCAGGATAAATTCTTGAACGGCTGCCTTGAGCTTAGGACGCTTCTTGCACCTTCCGAACTGTTAAAAAGGGTAAATGAGATAGAGCAGGAAGAAGGAAGAGTAAGGACCCTTCACTGGGGACCCAGGACACTCGATATCGATATCCTTCTATATGACAACGAGACCGTATATACCGATGACCTCAAAATCCCTCATATTGACATGCACAACAGGATGTTTGTACTCGGACCGCTGTGCGAGATCGCTCCTTTTGTCATCCATCCGGTACTTGGAAAATCCGTTATGAGGTTAAAGGAAAAGCTGGAAGAAAAAGAAGCAAAATCCTTTGATTAAATTATTGTAAAACAAGCAAATATTACTTGACCAAATGGCAAAAAGATTATAAAATATGTTTAAATGGACGAAAAGGTTCATAGAGTCTTAAAGACGTTGTCTGTAAAGGCTGTATGAACATTTTTGTCAATGAATCTTTATATACAGAAAGGGGTTTTACTTATGGTTATCAAAAGTGTATTGGACAAAGACTTTAAGAAGTACGGCCAGGTTGTTACAGGTATCGACTGTAAAGAACTTTTAGACGTACTTGCTACAAAGCCCATGCCCGCTGATTCGGTTGTATACGTAGCAGGAGATGCAGATCTTGAGGCTACCAAGACAGCCAAAGAGTTCCAGGAGAGCTTTTACGGCGGACTTCCCATCCAGGTTGGTTACTGCAACGGTAACAATCATCTGCTTAATGCAGTTGAGTATCACAGATGTTCAGAAGTTAACATCGCTCTTTATGACATGATCCTTCTTATCGGAGATCAGAGAGATATCGAGGATGATTATACATATGACACTTCAAAGATCGAGGCATTTAAGGTTCCCGCAGGCGTAGCAGTTGAGATGTACGGTACAACTCTTCACTATGCACCCTGCACAGCAGAAGGCAATAAGGGCTTCAGAGGCATCGTTATCCTTCCTAAGGGCACCAATGCCGATGTAAAGGAGTTCCCTGACAGGACTCCCGAGGACAAGCTTCTCATGGCTGAGAACAAGTGGCTTATCGCTCACAAGGACGGCGGCTGCGATGCAAGAGCATTCATCGGCCTTAAGGGTGAGAACGTATCTGTATGATTGAAAATAAAACTAGGAGAAAATCAAATGTTATACATAGGCGTTGATTTAGGAACATCAGCCGTAAAACTTCTTCTTATGGAAGGCAACGGCACTATCAAAAAAATCGTATCAAAGGAATATCCTTTATACTTCCCGAATCCCGGCTGGTCCGAGCAGAAGCCCGAGGATTGGTGGACTGAAGTTATAGCAGGTATCAAGGAGCTTACCGCTGAATGCGATAAGTCCCAGGTAGCCGGTATTTCCTTCGGCGGACAGATGCACGGACTTGTTATCTTAGACGAGAATGACAATGTTATCCGTCCCGCTATCCTTTGGAATGACGGACGTACCCAGAAGGAGACCGATTATCTTAATAACGTGATCGGTACAAAGAAGCTTGCAGAGTATACCGCAAATATCGCATTTGCCGGATTTACCGCTCCCAAGATCCTCTGGGTCAAGGCTAACGAGCCTGATAATTTTGCAAAGATCAAAAAGATCATGCTTCCTAAGGACTATATCGCTTACAAGTTAAGCGGCAGTTTCTGTACAGACGTATCAGATGCTTCGGGTATGCTTTTACTTGATGTCAAGAATCGTAAGTGGTCCAAGGAAATGCTTGAAATCTGCGGTATCACAGAGGCACAGCTTCCCAAACTTTACGAGAGCTACGAAGTAGTAGGCAATTTAAAGGCAGATGTAGCTGCAGAGCTCGGATTTAATACTTCAGTTAAGATCGTAGCAGGTGCAGGCGATAATGCAGCAGCTGCTGTAGGTACAGGTACTGTCGGTGACGGTATGTGCAATATCTCACTCGGAACATCGGGTACTGTATTTATCTCGAGCAAGAATTTCTCGGAAAATGACAATAATGCAATCCATTTCTTCGATCATGCAGACGGAACATATCATCTTATGGGATGTATGCTTTCAGCAGCTTCATGTAACAAGTGGTTCATGGATGAGATATTAAAGACCAAGGATTATGCAGGAGAGCAGAAGAATATCACCGAGGATATGTTAGGAAATAACAAGGTTTACTTCCTGCCTTACCTTATGGGTGAGCGTTCACCTCATAACAATCCCGATGCCCGTGGTACATTCATCGGCATGTCCATGGATACAACCCGTGAGGATATGACTCTTGCAGTTTTGGAAGGCGTAGCATTCGGCCTCAGGGATTCAGTAGAAGTAGCCAGAAAGCTCGGCATCAAGCTCGAGAGAACCAAGATCTGCGGCGGCGGTGCAAAGAGTCCTCTTTGGAAGAAGATCATCGCCAATGTTATGAACATGAAGGTAGATGTGATCGAGAGCGAGGAAGGTCCCGCACTCGGCGGCGCTATGTTAGCCGCTGTAGCTAACGGCGAGTATGCAAGTGTTGAGGATGCTGCAGCCAAGCTCGTAAAGATCATTGATACGGTAGAGCCCGATCCCGCTATCGCAGCAAGATATGAAGCTCAGTATCAGAAGTTCGTACAGATATATCCCGCATTGAAGGATATTTATACACTTATTAAGTAATATTGGCTTCCCCTTGAGGGGAAGCTGTCAGCGCAGCTGACTGATGAGGTGTGATCACAGTATATTTAGTGCAAAATGGTAAGTAATCTGTATTGCACTGCATATAAAACAAAACATTTATAATAAGGAGAAGTAAAATGACAAATTTACCCAAGGTTAAAATTGGTATCGTAGCAGTCAGCCGTGACTGTTTCCCCGAGAGTCTTTCAGTTAACAGAAGAAAAGCTTTGATCGACGCTTACAAGGCAAAATATGATGCAACAGACATCTATGAGTGCCCTATCTGTATCGTAGAGAGCGAGATCCATATGGTTCAGGCACTTGAGGATATCAAGAAGGCAGGATGTAACGCACTTTGCGTATATCTTGGAAACTTCGGTCCCGAGATCTCTGAGACACTTCTTGCTAAGCACTTTGACGGACCTAAGATGTTCTGTGCAGCAGCAGAAGAGACACAGAATGACCTTTGCGGCGGCCGTGGCGATGCTTACTGCGGTATGCTTAATGCAAGCTACAACTTAAAGCTTCGTAACGTTGGTGCATACATCCCCGAGTATCCTGTAGGTGATGCAGAGGATTGCGCTAAGATGATCAACGAATTCGTTCCCATCGCAAGAGCACTTGTTGGTCTCAGCAAATTAAAGATCATATCATTCGGTCCCAGACCTCTTAACTTCCTTGCTTGTAACGCTCCTATCAAGCAGCTTTACAACTTAGGCGTTGAGATTGAAGAGAACTCAGAGCTTGATCTTTTCGAAGCATTCAACAAGCATGCAGGCGACGCTCGTATTCCTGAGGTTGTTAAGGATATGGAAGCAGAACTCGGCGCAGGCAACAAGAAGCCCGAAGTACTTGCTAAGCTTGCTCAGTATGAGTTAACACTCCTTGACTGGATCGAGGCTCATAAGGGATACAGAGAGTACGTAGCAATTGCCGGAAAGTGCTGGCCTGCATTCCAGACACAGTTCGGATTCGTTCCCTGCTATGTTAATTCACGTTTAACAGGACGCGGTATCCCCGTATCTTGTGAAGTAGATATCTACGGATGTCTGTCAGAGTTCATCGGTACCGCTGTATCAGATGATATTGTTACACTTCTTGATATCAACAACTCAGTACCTAAGGATATGTACAAAGAGTCTATCGAAGGCAAGTTTGATTACAAGCATACCGATACATTCATGGGCTTCCATTGTGGAAATACCTGCTCAAAGAAGCTTGCATTCCATGAGATGAAGTATCAGATGATCATGGCTAGAGCACTTCCTATCGAAGTTACCAATGGTACTCTTGAAGGCGACATCATTCCCGGCGATATCACATTCTTCAGACTTCAGTCAACAGCTGATGCTAAGCTCAGAGCATACCTTGCAGAAGGTGAAGTTCTTCCTGTAGCTACCAGGTCATTCGGTGGTATCGGCGTATTCGCTATCAAGGAAATGGGACGTTTCTATCGTCACGTTCTTATTGAGAAGAACTATCCTCATCATGGCGCTGTTACATTTGGTCATCATAGAAAGGCACTCTACGAAGTATTCAAGTACATCGGAGTTCCGATCGAGGATATCAACTATAACCAGCCTGCATCACTTCCTTATCCTA
>JAFRSU010000055.1 GCA_017427415.1 Lachnospiraceae bacterium
ATATACAAATATACAGTCATCAGATATCTTCATGACTATATCCTCGCCCAAAGGAGTCTTACCTTCTTCAAGCTCGTAAGATTCGGGATCGGTACTGGGAGGCTCACCCGCTGTATCTATATCAAAATAATTATAGTAAGCACGTAAAACTACTGTCCCATCTTCATCAATAGATATGATCCTGTAATTCTGAACTTTAACATCATCCTCTGTTTTACCCTGGCTTTTAGCTTTCTCTACCAGTTCATCATATTTATCATAATAAAGAGTCCATGCATCTCCCGGATTTATAAAATTTTCATCAGGGAAATTCAAAGCCTCGAGACCTTTGCCCCATTTTCTTATAATTGTATCGGTTATATCATAGTTTCCTTCACCGGTATAAATAACGTTTACAAAGACAAGCGGTCCATAATCAAAGGCACATTCCTTAGTTACATCTTTTACAGGCAAACTTGCCCGGCATATAAATGAATAAGTGTCTTTGTTTATTTTTTTGGCATAAAGATCACCATATTCTTCAGCTTGTAAAACCCCGAGATATTCAAGTTCATAACCGGCGTCTTCAAGCTGAAGATCACATTTAACATCAAGAGGCTCGTCGTCATTCAGTTTAAAGCTTGCAATGTTTTCAGATGTATCAACTGATAAGGTGACATTTTCCTTTATATACTCGATTATGATATTAGAATCGAGTTCATATGTATTGTAATGCAGATCATCAACTTTTTCGGAAATCCATAAATGATCATACTCATGTTCTATGTATCCTTCAATCGGATTGTTATAAAAGGGGATGATACCATATTCATTTATCCCGTCATTATTATAATCAAATGAATATACAGTCGTTAAATTGGCGGTTTTTACAGAAGGAAAATTTGTGTAATATATATCTTTACCATCATTAATGATAAACAGATCAATTATTGGATCCTTCGTACCTTTAAATGCATATAGATTTATACCTGATAATGTTCTGAAATTTCCCCAAAAGCCATAAATTCCATAACTGTCCAGCTTTTCCACGGGTATATCTTCATCATGACTGTAATCCAAGTATCTTTGTATATGCTCGGGTTGTATAGAATTAATTGCTGCGTAAGTCACTCCGTCATTGATTATTTCTGTTTTATCAATCATCTCTAGGAAATCATAATATCCCATATAAAAACTATAATCAGTGAGTTCAATATTATAGAACTGAAATACAAATATATGGTCGTACGCAAAAACACACTGACTATACTTGACTTCATCATTGTCAAGCAAAGCCCAGGCACTTTCAATATCGGTTTTAGGTATTATTTTCAGCACTTCTTTATCTTCTGAAATGGTTTTTACAGTTACAACGTTTTCGTCATCTTCAGAATAATAAACAAGCGTCCACCATTTAGAAGGAAAATAAAATTTATAAAGATCAGTCAAAACATATGTTTCAGAAGGATCATGAACCTTAGGTGATGGAAAATTATTAATACCGGTAACAATAGGCTCAGGAGTATCAGTAATAACGGTATCAGGTTTCTCAGTCGGTGCTGCAGAAGGTATATCTGTAGGTGTCGTTACCGATTCGGTTATATTTTGGGGTTCATCCGTAATGTTTGACTGTTCTTCGGTAATAACAGGCGTAATATTATTTTTCACAGCAACATTATCTGTCGACACTTTATTATCCGAACAACCCGCAAAACATAAAATTACCAAAATGAACATTAAAAATACAATGCTATATTTATAAGATCTAAAATTAATCTTTTTCATTATATTACTTACTCCTTGAGCGTAACAGAGAACCGTCCCCTGTTACATGTTGTCACCTATTCCTTCGCTCTCCCACAGTTCCAACAGAATTTTCCGGAGGTTTTGGCACCACATACACATATCCACTCGCCTGGAGCCAATTCTGCTTTGTCCTCGGGACGTTTCGTACCGCATGACTGGCAGAAGTTGCCATGATTCTTTCTATCACCGCATTTAGGACATTTCCATGCCTCGGGATAAAACTTCGGTTCCACATTAGGTTTATACATCATACCGGGGCCGTCAAGCATGTGGTCATTAATATGATCCCACCCGGGTCTCACGTTAACAGACTCAATGTACAGTTTCTGCAGCTCTTTTATTCTCATCTCGGATTCGGGAGTTAAAGTTAAATTTACTATCTGCGTTTCAGAAACGATTCCCATCTCCTCAAAAAGCTCATCTAATATGGGACCAAGTTTCTTACAGGCTGCCAGTCCTCTTATCTTTGAAACACCTTTGGGCCAGCGATCATTTAAACATCGGTCAAACATTTCGCAGATATTTGACTTTATATATTGTTTAACTTCTTCATCTGAATTATACAGACTTTTACTATATTCTTTTACTTTTACAATGCCGATAGAACGGCATAATACTTCTTCTTCAATATCTTCCGTTATCGGTTCTATTAATTTTACCGGCTTTGTTGTACCAAATTTAAATTCAAACATATCAAATCTCCCACCATTTATCCTTATAGTCTTCAGGGTGTTCAAAATCCACCGTCTCAGATATATGCGGTGTAAGGACATTAAGCCCTTTTTCACCGGCCTTGGCGGTAAATCTTATGATGGAGTCATCCCATGCATGATCGGCTATGCAAAATGCACCCCAATGTATGGGGACGACTGCTTTGGCACCGACTGTTTCAGCCATATCCGCGGATTCTTCAGGATACATATGGCTGTAGTGCCATTTATCACTGTACTGACCGCACTCCATAAAAGCCAGATTGAAATCGCCGAAACAATTATGGATTTTCTCAAAATGCCTGCCTATACTGCCGTCTCCGCTGTCAAATATTTTATACTTCGGTGTTTTGATAACCCACGAACTGTATTCAGTCTGATTCTGTCCTGTAAGCCTCCTGCCTGAGAAATGCCTTGAAGGAGTACATGTAAACTCGATACTTTCTTCGGAATTTTCTATATTGTCCACCGTAGTACTTTCCCACCATGAAAGGCTCTTTATCTTCTTGGCATCTATACCCCATTTTATTAAGTGCTTCTCTACACCTATCGGGACAAAGTACCTGTCCACCTTATGATCGAGTTTCTTGATAGTACGGGGCTCTAAATGGTCATGATGATCGTGCGTGATAAGCATTATATCGATATGCGGCAGCTCATCCGGTTTTACCGGATTGTCGGAAAAACGCTTCGGTCCCATCTTTGGTATAGGGAAGAACCGTTTAAAAAGCACAGGGTCTATCAATATGTTTTTTCCTGATACCTGTAAAAGTATGGATGAATGCCCGAACCAGGTAAACTTTAGTTTTCCTTTTTCAGGAGTATTAAAATCGGGTGTATATACCGGCAGTTTAAAATCGGGTCTGGTACCTTTTGAAGATACTTTTTCGTTTGCCGAAAGCCCGTCCATTTTCCATTCATCGGGGTATATGAATTTCTTACCCTTCATGTATCTGCATCTGGACTTGTAGCTTTCCCTGTCTTCATCCGTGACCTTCCCGCCAAATGCCGGATACAGTCTGAAAAACGCTTCTATACCGGCAACAACGCCAAAAATCGTAATAAGTTTCTTATATATTTTTTTCATAACTTCCAGAAGCCCGTTCCTATACTATTTATTATATTTAACACCCGCTGATATGAGTAATGCAATTCCAACTACAATCCCTACTATCATCGGTATAAAACTGAGCAGCGCACCTGAAACTATCGTCCAAATGCCTGATGCAATAAAACCACACCCCATTACCAATAATCCAAGCCCGGATAGTCTGCAAAAAGCCGGTTTATTATCTTCACTAACTTTATCCATATGATAAACTATGATCAGATTGATGTTCTG
>JAFRSU010000056.1 GCA_017427415.1 Lachnospiraceae bacterium
CCTATGTTTGATATCGATGGTAACATGTATGAATACCTTAATGACTTTGATTGCATGTCCATAGACGGGGTTATATATTATATGGGCGAGGTATACCACGCATAGGTGACAGGGGACGGTTCTCTGTTACGCTTCCGAATGCGAGTGAAGTAATAGGAGACTAACTGAGAGGGGAATAAGTATATGGCTAATTCATATTTCCTTGATGTAATGAGATTTGACAAAATGTTTTCAAAAGATTTTGGGAACGGTTTGGCATTAACCATCACTATTATTGTATTTATCATACTTCTTTCATTAACTGTTAAAGAAAAAGACAATTATAAAAAAAATGCCTTAAAATTAGACGGTACACCTAAAAACCCACTTAAAACCTTAAGAATAATGATCATCATTGATTTTATTTATCTGGTTACATTAATCGTTTTTTTCATTATTTTCATTTAATCGAACAGTTTCACCTATGTTTAGTCTTTGGAGATAATATACATGGAAGATATCGAACTTATTGAAGAATCATTATTGAAAGAAAACGAGTCGGACAAAACGGATGAAGCCTCCGAAAAACATAAAGAACGCCGAGAAAGACGCAAAGTGATCAAATGGTACTTTATTGGTTTAGTCTTTATTATTCTTATGTTATTGCAGATAGGTAAAGCTGTTTATAGGCATAACAGTGAATACTACAAACCAATATATAATATTATAGATACGTTAAACCTCTCTAAAAATACTTCTTTTAATGTTAAAATCGACAATAAAGAGAAAACAATATGGTACGTATTTAATAATATGTTAAGATATTCCGGTACTTCAGTTACAGGACTTTTTGCAGATTATCTATCGGAAAATCCTGACAGCATATTGAATCAGGGTTATAAGATTAGTATTACTTTTTGTGATTATTCTTATGGTCATAAATATTCACGATATTCAATTAGAAATTTTTATAGAGATGAGCTACATAAAGATTTTGATACCATTTTATGCTATAGCCTTGAAGATGTAATTATGGATATTGGAACAAATGAAAGATCAGCATTTAAATATGTTTCTTTCTATGATGCTGATCCATTTGGTCGTGATTGTAATTATGATTATTGTTTTCTCTATTTTGGAAATCTTAAAGAAGCGGATATAGATGTTTATCCCGAAGAATTTGACAATATTTACAACAAGATCAAAGAAATAAATCCCGAATTAATACTTCATAACACATATAAAAAAAAGTAACATAGAACCGTCCCCTGTTACACTTCTGAAAAAAGGAAACAGAGAACCGTCCCCTGTTGCAAAATAGGCAAAAAACTACATTGTAATATATATGTAAAAATTGTATAATGTTATAAGATTCTATTTTGAACTAAAAGGCAGTACGCCTTAATTTATAATTTCACGGAGGAAATCACATGCAGTACGGTTACTTTGATCTCGAGAACAAAGAGTATGTTATCACACGCCCGGATACCCCGGCACCCTGGTGTAATTACCTGGGTTCACCCGCTTACGGTGCCATTATATCTAATAACGCCGGCGGCTACAGCTTTGTAAAGAGCGGTGCAAACGGACGTATCACCAGATATCGTTTTAATTCTATGATGGCTCTGCCCGGACGTTATATTTATATCAGAGATAAGAAGACAGGTGACTATTGGACCACATCATGGCAGCCTGTAGGAAAGAGCCTTGATGAGTATAAGAATACTGTACGTCATGGTACAGGTTATTCTGTATTTACATCTGATTATTCGGATATAAAGTCAGAGGTTACATATTATGTACCGAAGGATGCCGAGTATGAGATATGGTCAGCTAAAATCACTAATACCGGTGCTGCTGCCCGAGATCTTTCCATATTTGGTTTTGTAGAGTTTACCAATGAGGACAACTACGAGCAGGACGGTGTAAACCTTCAGTATACACTTTTCATTTCAAGAACAGAGCTTGCAGGACGCAAGATAGTTCAGCATATCAATGAGCTTATAGGCCGCGATGAGAACGGTGAAAACGGACATGAGAGATTTTTAGGTCTTGCTAACCAGCCTGTAACCGCAGGTGAAGGCGACTACGAGAAGTTTATAGGAGCTTACAGAACCTTCTCCAATCCTATAGCTGTTGAAAAGGGTGCCTGCGACGGTTCCATGAACTACAACAGCAATTCATGCGGTGCTCTTCAGAGCGATGTTACCTTAGCTCCCGGCGAGACCAAACAGTTTGTATTCGTACTCGGTAAAAAGAAGCCTAAGGAAGCAGATAAGATACTTGATAAGTATGCAGACGGAAGCATAGTAGATAAGGAAGTAGAAGAACTTAAGGCTTACTGGCATGCAAAGCTTGATAATTTCGCAGTCAACACTCCTTCAAAAGAGTTTAATAACATGATAAACGTATGGAATGCTTACCAGTGCTTCATCACATTTACATGGTCAAGAGCCGCATCACTTATATACTGCGGACTCCGTAACGGCTACGGCTATCGTGATACAGTACAGGATATCCAGGGTATCATCCACCTTGATCCCGAGATGGCTTGTGATAAGATCCGTTTCATGCTGTCCGCGCAGGTAGATAACGGCGGCGGACTTCCCTTAGTTAAATTTACTCATAATGCGGGGCATGAGAATACTCCTGACGATCCCGAATACGTGCGAGAGACAGGACATCCTTCATACCGTGCAGATGATGCTCTGTGGATGTTTCCTACTGTATACAAGTATGTAGGTGAGAAAGTAAACAAGGCATTCTATGATGAAGTCATCGTATATGCTAACGGC
>JAFRSU010000057.1 GCA_017427415.1 Lachnospiraceae bacterium
AAAGGTTCAGTATAAATTCTCTCCTGATGATGAGTATATTGATGCAAATATTGTAGCTCCTTATAATGACGGGGTTGCCGACGGCTTTGCATTCTCGTTGATAGGTATGCCTGAACCTGTAGATGAAAATTCTTTCTATCTTAAGGTAACTTATACCGCGCCCGAAGGCTCATTAAAGACCATGCTCTGCTGGTGGAAAACTCCAGAGCCCGATTCTCAAAGTTTTGACGGTATCTCAGGCAATGTCTTTGAACATGAATTCAAATTGGGAGATTTCCTGGACATTTCTTTGGGATACCTGAATTCAGGTAACTCGGCAATAACAGATACAGCCAATGATTACCTATATGCATATGCAGGCAACGAAGAAGAGATCAAAACTTATCTTGCTACCGAGCTCTACAACCGATTTATCGAAGTGCCTATGTTTGAAAATTTCGGACTGGGGAATGCCGAGGATCTTGTATCACGTATAACAAAGACCGACCGTCAGGGCAGCATCAATGTTATAGATAAGGAAGGAAAAGTTACTCCCATCACTGTAAATGATTACGAGGTAAGATGGGGATATAACGGGGAAACAGGAGATCCGGTTGTTAGCACCCTACTGGTTTATACACTCCCCGCTTCGGATGATTTTCTTATATGTACAGACTTTGACAAGGGTAACGGCACCGGAACCACCTTCTATATCCGTAAGGCAAATGCGGACGAGATACCATTTGACGGTGTCGGCGGATCTGCCATCCCTGTTGTTGTAGAATCTATAGATCCTGAAAAAATAGTAGCAGGCGGTATGGGTGCAGAGATGTCTGTATTGAACACCGATAACATTTACACATTTAACTTTTACACACGTTACCTGAATGGAGAAATAAACGGTCCGAGCAGTGAAAGCGACCCGGCCAATTACGGGACATCCGTCCGTATCATGCTCGAGTCTGAGACCTATGTCATGATCACAGGAGAAGGTGAAACAAAGCGTTACGGCGGCATCGGCAATAACGGCTTCGGTACCGATAATGTATGGAACACTAGTGAGGACGGAAGCGCAGAGGCTGATGTTTATATAGGTCTTAACAAACTGTATCTGAGAGCTTTGGCAGAAGATACCGGACTTGGAGTGCGTGAGATCACAGCAGTGGAGCTTGCAGATGAAACCCTCAGTGGTGGTGTTCATATAGAGATCGATGACAGGAACAATATAACGCTTACCTTCGACTCCAATTTCTATGCTACTATTCCTTTAAATATTACATACTCAGATGGCAAGACAAAGAAGCTGACCATAAACCGTGTAGGTCTTGTAATACAGTATGGTTTCCTTCACGGAGATCCTAACATGGACAGTGATGTACCGGATTCGCAGGAAATGGGATCCGACAACACTGATAAGACAGCCGTACTTAATTATGACTATTTCGCAGGTGAGCAGATCGTAGTATACGGTATCTACTATACACCTACCAATGATCCTACAGGTAACAGTTCCGATCTTTCACTTTACCTGACCTTCGAGGACGGAGAGCATCGTGTAGTCAGTGCTGTAAATAATGATATATTGACCATGAGCGACGGCAGTACGGTTGAAAGAGGATTTGACGGCAGACTTGCCGCGACTGAAGATTCTGTCGCAACCACCATATTCCTTATCGGATTTGCTCCTGCTAAAGAATTTAATGGTGAATTATGGGTTGGCAATGAAACAGAAACAGATTACTATGATGAAGGCAATAAAGATCATAAAGGCTTCTACGCAAGCGTACTTAATGCCGGCTGGGATGACGACGACAGTTTCGGCGGCACTCAGGTAGGCTCAGGTAAGGGCATATATTGGGACGGCCACATTTCCTGGTATTAATGCTATGAAGATGCCATATAGTCAGATCAATCAAAAATCAGTAACCAAGGGGGACTGTTATGAAAAAAACAATAATAGCCATTTTACTGACCTTATGTCTGATACTTACGACAGCTGCTCCGGTCAGTGCAAAAGATGAAACAGTAACTATCGAGACATGTACGTTAACAACGGCTTCCGCTGTTGTTACGGGAACTACCGCAGCGCAGGCGGTCATGGTAAGAATAAAAGATGAATCTAAAAATATAATCGCTCTGCAGAGCTTTGCAGTATCTTCGGACGGTGCTTTTTCTGCATCGATAGAAGATATTACCTTAACAGATGGAGCGACCTATACCATATCCGTTGCCGATTATGAAGGCGGAGCCTGGACTACAACTACAGAAGAAGTAGGTGAACCCACAGGAACAGAAGACCCCACAGGAACAGAAGACCCTACAGGTACGGATGACCCCATAGGTACAGACGACCCCACAGGAACGGATGATCCCACAGGAACAGACGACCCCACAGGTACAGACAAACCTACTGGTACAGAGAATCCTACTGGGTCTGTGACACCTCCTGTATATAATCCACCGGTGTATATACCGCCTACACCGACAGCATCACTTGATCCGATTGTAACGCCTACACCTACGCCGACTCCTACACCTACACCCACAGTGAGTCCTACGCCCACACCCGAGATCACACCGACTGCTATAGTTAAAGGCGGGGAACTTAAGTCTAAAAAATACAATGCCATATACAAAGTCGTTGAAACCGGTGATACAGACGGCAAAACAGGAGAACTTGAGTATTCAGGACCTATAAAAGAGAAGGCTGAAAACATCATTCATACAAAGGTCAATATCGACGGGATCACTTATATAGTAACAAGTATCGCCCCTAAGGCATTTTACGGCAACACTAAGCTTAAGCAGATAACGATAGGAAAATATATCTCATCTATCGGAGAAAAGGCCTTTGCAAAAGCCTCAGCCTTGGAAAATGTTATAGTAGTAAGTAAACGCCTGAAGGCAGAGAATATCGGGAAATCCGTATGGAAGAAGGCCGGCACGGCCGGAGGCGGCATTAGCTTTACCGTGCCTTCCTCAAAACTTAAGAGTTATAAGAAGTTATTCGGAAAAACCGGTACTGTTCATGCAGACTGATCAGGTTCGCATATTTAAAGCCTGTTTTGCGTAAGCAAGACAGGCTTTTTTCTTATTTGACATTATTTGAAATATATGATAATATCATTCCATAATAAATTTTTTGAAAGGTAAAGGTACGGAAATGCTGGTTTTACGTATTAGATGATAATGTTTTAAATGAACACGGAAGCCTGTTTTGATACAGGTTTATTTTGGCGTGCACTTAAAACCGTCTATACGTGGATAGTATTTCCTTATATTTTTATATAGGGTTTATTTGCGTAGTCTGTTTTGTGTGCACAAGACAGGCTTTTTATTATATTTAAACTAAAAAAGATAAGGAATAATTATGGATAGAAAATATAAGATCACCGATAACCTGTCCTACTGCCTGAAGGAAACGACAATAGGCTGCAGAAAACTCCCGTATCTGTGCATAGGTGTTATCCTGGCCAATTGCCTGATACCGGTTATAACGGCATTTCTGCCTAAAGTTATAATTGAGGAGATAGAGCTCGGGACAGGACTTAAAAGATTACTGCTCATAACGGGAGTTATGGCATTGGCACTATGCCTTACACAGACCATGCAAAAATATCTTGAGCGCATGATCTACTGGAACAAGTTTAAGATGAATACGCACTTCCTAAGGAAGGTAACAAAAAAGGCACTTACTACCGATTACAAAAACCAGGAAAACGAACATTTCAGGGAATTACAGTCCGAGAGCTTTTCAAGCTGTAACGGCAACTTCTCCGGCTTCATACAGACCTATGACGCGATGATCATGTTCTTTTCAAACCTGCTTGGGTTCCTGGCTTTCGCGGGCATCCTGTTTACACTGAATATCCGGGTAATCCTGTTTATATGTGTTACTACCCTGGTAAGTTTTCTGCTTAATCGCAAGGTCCTTAAATGGGTAGAAGGGAACATGGATGAAAAAAACGGATATGAGCATGGTATGCAGTACATAATAGAGACATCAAATGATGTTGCGGCAGCAAAAGATATAAGGCTGTATAACATGAAGGTATGGCTCAGCAAACGCTACAACAAGTATATGGAAGGTCTCCTTAAGTGGTACAGACGATACACTGCAAAGCTGTTCGGCGTATCGGCGGTGGACAGCGGGATGTCGCTTATAAGAGAAGGAGTGGTGTATCTCTACTTATTATATCTGGTATTTAACGGGGATATCACGGTAGCCGGATTTGTGCTGTATTTTAATGTGGTGGCAGGCTTTTCAACATGGCTCGGCAGCTTGCTCGGGCAGATAAATGTACTTAGCCGTTTAAATATTTCCATGAACCGTTTTAGGTCATACTTGGAGTACCCTGAAAGCTATAAAAGAGAAGAAGGAAAAGCAATAAAGGATACGCAAAATCCCGGGGCTATCGAGATGAAAAACGTAAGCTTCAGGTATTCGGACGATGGAGCATATATAATAAAGGACATCAATCTGAAGATAAATCCCGGCGAGCACCTGGCTGTGGTAGGACTGAACGGGGCCGGAAAGACCACTATGGTAAAGCTTATCATGGGCCTTAACGAACCCGAAAAAGGCAGCATATGCTATGACGGTACCGATATCAGGGAGTATGACCGTGATAAATACTATGAGATATTCGGAGCGGTCCTGCAGGATCACTCGATACTTCCCGTCACTATAGCAGAGATTGTGGCAGAAAATGATGCAGGCATGGCAGACCGTGAAAAAGTATCGGAATGCCTGAAAGCGGCAGGACTAAAGGAAAAAATCGGATCACTTGCAGGAGGCATCGATTCAAAATATGATAAAACCTTTTGGGACGACGGCATATCATTATCCGGCGGGGAGCAGCAAAAGCTTTTGCTTGCAAGAGCACTGTACAGAGGCTCGCCCGTAGTGGTACTTGATGAGCCGACGGCAGCACTTGATCCTGTATCGGAGAACCGCCTGTATGAGACTTATGATGAGATGATGAAGGGAAAGTCCACGATATTTATCTCGCACCGCCTGGCATCCACAAGGTTCTGCAGCCGTATAGTCCTGATAGAGGACGGAAGTATCGTGGAGGAAGGTACCCATGATGAGCTCATAAGAAAAAAGGGCAGATACTATGAACTTTACGAGACTCAGGCAAAGTACTACCGCAACGGATCAGAAGAAATCATATCCGGAGAAGAGCTGCCTGAGAAAGATAACGAAAAGGATGGAGGTGAGGACATATGACTCTTAAAAAACGCATAGAATATACCAAGCGCGGCTACAGGATACTCAATGAATACTGCCCGGGACTTATCAGATCAAAGGTGTTAACGAGCATAGCAGACACAACAGCTCCGTTTGTAACTATCTGGTTTTCCGCAAGGATCATAAATGAGATAAGCGGGGCCAGAAACATTACGAGACTTTCCATATATGTCATACTTACCATTACCATAGGATTTATCCTTTCGATGATCAAAAATGCCATGGAGAAAAAAGCGAGTGAAAAAGAATCCCGTATGTGGATATTTTTCCAAAAAGTTTTCTCTGACAAGCAGATGGATATGGATTTCGTGGATCTGGAAAATCCCGAAATACGTAAGAAGAAACAAAAGGCCGAAGAGAATCTCTTTATGTTCGGAAACGGACTTGCACAGCTGGTATGGGATACTGCGGGTCTGGTAAATGTATTTATCGGGATCGCGGCATCCGTAGCGCTGACTGTCTCGTTTTTTACATCAAAGTCCGGGAATGCGGTGATGGATTCATACCTTTGGATAGCAGTAATGGCGGTACTTGTCATATTGTCAGGTATCATCACGTCCAAGCTTAAGACTAAGGAACAGAAGATCTTTGAAAAATGGACCGACAGCAATGTATGGTTTAACAGAGCCTTTATGTTTTACGGACATGAGCTCTATGCCGATACGTCGAGAGCAAAGGATGTAAGGATATACCGCCAGGACAGGATCGCCGACAGGGAGATGTGTAAGCTGCAGGAGAACAACGAGAAGGATAACGGATATTTAAAAACCATGAGTTCCTGCCAAAGCAGACTTACTTTCCTTAGGGGTATCTGTGCCTGCATGTGTTACCTCCTGGTAGTAGCCAAAGCAGGGCTTGGCGCGTTTGCAGTCGGAAGCATCGTACAATATGTCGGCGCGCTTATAAAGCTTATCGAAAGCTTCGGAAACCTTTCTGATGTTATCTCGGAAAATAAGATATACACCGAACATCTGGATAGTCTTTATGAATATCTCGATCTTCCGAACAGGAAAAATGAAGGGCATGTCCATATCGATAAAGACAGGTTAAAAGAAGAATGCGAGATAGAATTTAAGAACGTATCCTTTAAATATCCGGGTACGGAAACTTACGTTCTTAAAAATATAAATACAAAGTTTAAGACCGGGAAAAAACAGGCCTTTGTAGGAGCAAACGGAGCCGGGAAGACCACATTTATAAAGCTGTTGTGCAGACTGTATGACCCGACGGAAGGCGAGATCCTTCTGAACGGGAAAAATATCAGGGAGTATGACTATAAAGACTACCTTAATGTGTTCTCGTTTGTATTCCAGGACTTTAAACTTCTTGCTTTCCCGCTTGGAGAAAATATAGCTGCCGATACCGAACCGGACGAAGAAAAAGCCTCAGACTGTGCGGGTAAAGCATCATTATCGGAAAGAGTGGAAAATATGCCCGACGGACTAAAGACATATCTGTATAAAGATGTATCGGAAAAAGGAGTGCAGATATCCGGCGGCGAAGCACAGAAGATCGCGCTTGCAAGAGCCCTGTATAAGGATTCTCCGATCATCGTGCTCGATGAGCCCACAGCGGCACTTGACCCTAAAGCGGAGGAAGAGGTATTTAAGAACTTCAGTACCATCACGGAAGATAAAACCGCCATATATATAAGCCACCGTCTTTCATCCTGCGGGTTCTGTGATGAGATCACGGTATTTGACAAGGGAGAGATAGTGCAGAAGGGCGATCACGGGAGTCTGTTAAAAGATACTTTCGGAAAATATGCCGAGCTGTGGAATGCCCAGGCTAAATACTATCAAAATGCGTGATACCGGGTATCTTAAATCAGCGTAAAAGAATGATGATGAAACTGTAACATCTTGGTTTTCAAATGTAGAATGCTGTAATACATCTTTTAACGTCTTTTATCTTCTCCGTGGTTATTATATAATATCTGATACCGGATGTCATGTTGATACCGGATGTTATGTTGATACCGGATGTCATGCTGGTAACATTTGTCATTCTGAGGGCGAAGCCCGAAAAATCTTATACCACGGGGAAGGAGATCATCATGAGGCTTGGAACATCATCACCGTTAACGCACCGTACACCTCAGGAGTGGGCTGAAAATCAGGTAAAGCTAGGCTGCAGGGCAGTAGTGTTTCCTGTACAGAGCAACGAACCGAAAGAAAAAATAGATGCATATAAAAAGGCAGCAGAAGAACATGATCTGCTGATAGCCGAAGTAGGTATATGGAGAAATGCACTTGCGTCTGACCCGGATGAGAGAGCAAGGATACGGGATTACTGCGTAGCCCAGCTGAAACTGGCAGATTATCTCGGGGCAAGATGTGCGGTAAATGTAGCAGGAGCTTTTGGGTCCAGATGGGACGGTCCCTACAGGGAAAACTTTACGAAGGAAGCCAGAACAGAAACCGTAAAAATGGTACAGGATATCATCGACCGGGCAGAGGTGAGCAATACCTATTTTACACTGGAACCCATGCCCTGGATGGTACCGACCGGACCCGAGGATTATATAAGGCTGATAGAAGAAGTAAACCGTGACCGTTTTGCAGTACATATGGATATCATAAACATGATAAACTCCGCCGACAGATATTTTAATGCCGAAGAGTTTGTAGATAAATGTGCCAAGCTTCTCGGAAAAAGGATTAGAAGCTGTCATATAAAGGATGTGCATCTAAAACAGGAATACACAATACAGCTTGAAGAATGTGCACCCGGCTGCGGCGAGTTCCCTCTGAAATATTACGTGCAAAAGATGAATGAGCTCGACCCCGAAATGCCGATCATCCTGGAACACTTAAACACGGATGAAGAATATATCAAGTATATGGAGTACTTGAAAACTCATGTTATAAATTGAAAAATGAAACATAAAAAACTGATGAAGTAAGCCTTCCCCTTGAGGGGAAACCCACCATTATACCACAGAAAGGAACCCTTACATGGAATACACCAGAATTTCAGATGCAAATATCATCACCGCAAAATATATGGACAGCATCCTTATAAAGGAACGCCTGATAGATTCGGTTGTAGCGGATACTAAGACAGAGTTTTTCGGAGAGACTTTTGATATGCCTGTGTTTACCCCTGCATTTTCCCACCTTGGGAAATATAACGGCAGAGACCTGACAGGACTTGAGGAATACTCCATAGCAGCGAAAAACAAAAATATCCTGAACTTTGTAGGCATGATGGAAAACGATCTGTTTGCAAAAATAGCCGCTACGGGAGCCAAAACCGTACGTATCGTTAAGCCCTATGCAGATAACGGTAAGGTAAGGGATCAGATGCAGTATGCCGAAAGCATCGGAGCATTCGGTATAGGTATGGACATAGACCATATATTTGGGACCACAGGACTTGATATCGTCATAGGTGAGCAGATGGCAGTGCAGACTGCGGATATGCTGGCGTCCTACATAGAGTCAAGCAAGCTTCCCTTTGTGGTAAAGGGAGTTTTAAGCGCGGAAGATGCCGTAAAATGTGCCGAGATAGGTGCAAAAGCCATCATAGTCAGCCATCATCACGGACGCCTTCCCTACGCGGTACCCCCTATGATGGTACTTCCCGAGATAAAGGAAGCATTAGAAGGCAAAGATGTGAAGATAATAGTGGACTGCGGTATAGCTTCGGGAGCAGATGTATACAAGGCCATAGCACTTGGTGCAGATGCTGCGGCAGTCGGCAGATCGATGCTTCCCGCTCTCGAAAAAGAAGGCGTGGAAGGCGTAGAAAAATTCCTGCAGTCAGTCAGTGACGAATTAAGATTCATCATGAGCTGCACAGGATATGCTACGGTTTCTAAGATAGACGGAGACTGCCTCTGTTTTTGAGTGTATAAAGAGACAAGGAATCTGAAAAGTCAGGTAGAAAATAAAGCCCTTCCACTACATTTTTTTGCCGTTTGTTACAATCAGATTGTAAATTTTACAAAATTGTTGTATAATATGTATGTGATCATACGGGATATGCATTTGGCCAGCATTACGGAAGGGGAAATGGATCGGATTTGATCCAAGGCTGTAAATATGATTACATTCAAAGTTGATGACATAATACCATGCATAAAGGAAGTATCTACCGGGGACATCTATGATACCGAGGTTGTAAGGATCCGCCGCAAGAGCATATTGTCGAAGTATAATAAGAATACCGGCTGGTATGTAAACTGGAGCAAATTCCCGGAAGGAACAGAGGTATATGCTCTCGTACTTAAAGGGACGAATGATATTCAGGGTATGGTAGCGGTGCAATACGATGATGAATCTCATGCGGTGCATGTGCTTTGGGGATGCGTTGCTCCCCAAAATAACATATGGCAATATGGCACTAAAAAGTATTCAGGCGTCGGAGGACACTTGCTGGCGATTGCATCAGATCTGTCTGTAAAGCACGGATATGAAGGATATTTGTATGCCGAAGCAATGGACAAGGATCTTTACGATTATTATTGTGACGAGTTTGGAGCGGCTTATTTACCGGCAATCAATAACCCGTACAGGTTTATGCTTTCAGATGAGGCTACTGCTCATATAAGGGAGGTGTATACGTATGAATGGACAGACGAAATCATATAAGGATAAACTGGCTATCGTGGATGAGTTCATTTCACGCATTAACCCTTACCAAAAGCCTGAACCGCTTAGGTTCGACTTGCGTGGATATGCGAAGTACCTGAAGGAGCATAATCTTTCAGGCAAGAACGTTGACGAGAATATTGTTAAAATGTTTCAGTATTGATAACGATTTCGGCAAAAGGAGTTGACAGTATGTTTAAGGCAGGGTACACTTACTTACTTACTTACTTACTTAC
>JAFRSU010000058.1 GCA_017427415.1 Lachnospiraceae bacterium
ACATAATAATAATTAATAGGCTCGCCTGCCATCCACATATCCTCGGGAGGCATATAATCGGACTTGAACATAGCCTTCATAAAGCCATAGTCCATCATTTTTTCCGTAGTACCATATGCTTCGGGCTTAAATCCCTTTATATAGTTCCATATGATAAAAGCGGTAAAGAACAGCATTTCGGCAAGAAGCGCATGTGTAATGACACTCTCAGGTCTTTCAAATATCTCAAAATCATCCTTATGCTTTCTGATATACAGCAAGAATAAAGCGCAATTTGCCGCAAAGCAGAAAACAAGAGAAAACCAGCATCCGCCTTCACTGAACTTTAAAACCTTTATAGATGACAAAAACCATATAAGCCATCCTGAGACAGCGATACCGATAACCTTGGAGAAAAGCCAGCCCGAATCCCTGAATCGTCTGAAAAGTATCATGCTTAAGGGCATAAATGCCAGACCCGCGCAGGCAAGTACCAGCCACCATCTTATAACTTCTCCCATTTCATCTCCGAAGAGCCTGGAAGAAATATAAAGTAAAGTAATAAAAGAAAATGCAAATACAATAAGTTTTGCAACAAAATCATGATTGCCGAACTTTTCTTTCATTTTTACTTTTTTCTGTTCATAAGGGACCACTTCTTTAACAGTCGATTTATTCTGTTTGTTCATTGTTTCAAGCTTTTTATTTGATGTACTCATTGATAATACCTCTGTAATCCCGGTATCGGGAATTTTACTTTACTTTTAATCCTGTATGACGGTTATTTTTTTGCTTGTATCATATATTGAGAACCTGTCTTCTCCGTTATCTGTATGAAAGACTTCTAAATATGAGGATTTTATTAACGCTTCATTTAATTCATACATATCAGAATCTCTGTTAAACCTGTCTATCACGATATAATCGACACCGGCTTTTTCCACATCCGCATATAAGCTTTCTTTATCGCTTGCGGAATATATCGATATCTCTAAGTCGTCACGTTCTCCGACATCATATCCCGCCGACCAGCTGAAATACTCCCAGCCGTTATACAGCTGTGCTCCGGAAAGCACCATGGAGTTGCCGTATCCGCCGAAAGTAAGGAAATAGTTGGCTGTCAGGAATATATCGTCCTTATCCGCATTATCCCATATCCATCGCATGATATCATCTTCATACGAATACGCTATCGATCTTTCATTGGTATTTTTTCTTGAAAATATGATAAATTCAAAAAATCCCGTTATCGTAAGACTGATCGTAAGTAATACAGCCACAGCCCTGTACAGCACATCCTTTTTTTCAAAAAGATCAACCAGGAATGCAGCCGCATATATATCAAGCAGCATGATGCCTATCATCACATACTTATGGTTTACTGCGATATCCGGTGTAAGTGACACGGTAAATGCAAATATTATCGGTGCCATGAAGGTAAACATCAGATACCTGTGCATGGTCTTAACTCTTAACAGCTGTATGATAAGTACCAAGGGAAGCAGTCCCATCATCCTTCTTACATAATCAAGTGTACCGAACAATGTCCTCGGTTCGCTTAAGAATCCGTAAAAGAACTGCGGAGTAAAAAGCGATGAACTGATAAAGCATTTGCTCTGTAAGAGGGCTAACACACCCGCTATACCTGCCAGGATCACGTATTCCAGTCTTCTGTCACTTGCTGCCGCAATAAAAAACAGTATTATAACCGTACCTATAAGTACCGCCCCGTTGAAAAATCCTGATAACCCGAGCAAAAGTCCTGCAAATACACAACTTTTATAATCCTTTACCACCCAGCCTTCATTGGTGACAAAGGAAGTATTTATATATTCTTTAATACTGAACTTGTTTTCCGTAAAATAATTCTTTATCCTTATACAGCCCTCATAAAATGCCGGGAGCATCAGTATAAGCACCAGCAGCATTATGGTAAGGCTGAAGGAAAAATGCCTCTGATTGGCATATACGTTAAGATTCCATAATCCCCAGTCCTCATGGTTGGTGGTACCGATAAACTCACATATATCCTTATTGGTAAGTGTCGACCATACCTCTCCCTCGGGAAGGGATAATACATATTCAAAAAATGCACTTGAACTTCTGAACGAATAAAGTACCAGCGTGACCATACCGATGGCTTTTTTACCGCATAGTTTAACTGTCAGCACATACAGCAGGAAATACGAAAAAACAAGGCTTAAAATACTCGGTATATTAAGTGCCAGGTCAAGTCTCAATCCCAAAAATTCCAGATTGCCGCATAAAAACTGGAACATGAAATGGTATTTAACATCCGTCCCGCCGAAAAACGTATAATGTGTCGGTACATTTCCAAGATGTGAAAATGACCTTATCATACTAAGGTGAGTCGAAAAATCACTGAATACCGAAAGTCCGATTTTAAGCTTACCGTCTGCCATGCCTAAGGATCTGAACATAAGATACATGGAGAGCATGACGATAAAACCTGTCATTATGATCTCTGCTGAAGATATCTTATCCGTCTCACCCTTAAATCTGCTTACCTTTTTCTTTAACAAAAGGACAAGCATAACCGAACAGAATACGGTAGCGGCTATTATCACTATCACATTGGCATATCCTAAGGGATTGGCCGTATTTCTTAAAATATATGCAAATATATATACTGCCCATGTAAGTACGGGCACACCCGTAACAAAATAAGCAGGCAGCCTTATATACCAGCTGCTTAAAACGATCTGCTTTTTGCTGAAGGTCTTACCGGTGAATACCTTCATATCGCCGAAAAGCGGCTCCAGTATGGAAAATCCCATAAAAAAGCAGATGAAAAGGTAATATATACCGATCATTCCTGACTCCGATCCTCAAATTCTCCTTAACGAAGGAAAGTATCATGCTTAAGCGTGACATATGAGGTGTAATGTTTTATCACAACATTATATTATAGCATAATCTCTTTTATTATATCAAGTTATATTTCTTGCATACTCTGATGCCAGACTAAGCAGTGGTGCATCGGCATATATATCCGCAAGCTTCCATGACAGTTCACCTGACTGTCTTACACCGAACAGGTCTCCGGGACCTCTGAGTCTTAAGTCCTCTTCGGCCACCTTAAATCCGTCATTATTGTTCTTTAAGATATCAAGCCTGTCATCTATCTCCTTACCTTCACAGCCCTTCATGAATATACAATATGATTGATATGCTCCTCGTCCGACACGTCCTCTTAACTGATGTAACTGTGCTAAGCCGAACCTCTCGGAGTTTTCGATCATCATAACTGTAGCATTTTTTACATTAACACCGACTTCAATAACGGTCGTTGATATAAGTACATCTGTTTCCCCGGCCGCGAAGCGTTCCATGATCTCATTCTTTTCCGATGGCTTCATCCTGCCGTGCAGATATTCTGTCTTTATAAGTTTTCCGTCACCGTTTTTTATAGCGGCATTTGCAAAGAAATCTCTTACATTATCGGTGTAATCTATTACATTCTCACCGTCTGAGTCTTCGCTGTCTTCTACTAAGGGACATATGATATATGCCTGATGGCCGCTTAATACTTCTTTTCTTATAAAATTAAGGGCTGTAGGTCTGTAGCCCGTATCTACCACGGCATTTTTTATAGGAAGACGTTCTGCCGGCATCTCATTTACAACGGACAGATCCATGTCTCCGTACAGTATCAGACTTAAAGACCTCGGTATAGGGGTAGCACTCATGGAGAGCACATGCGGACGAAGTCCTTTTTCCTTTAAAGCCTTTCTCTGGTTTACACCGAACCTGTGCTGCTCGTCTATAACTGCAAGTGCGAGGTTATCAAACTGCAGCCCCTCCTGTATAAGTGCATGAGTGCCTATCACTACATCGGCTTCATGTGCTTCTGCTTTTTCATATGCCTTTCTTTTCTGTGCCGCAGTCATCGATCCGACTAAAAGTATCGTCCTTACTTCGTAGGATGCAAGCTTTTCCTCAAAATCTTTATAGTGCTGCTTGGCAAGCACTTCGGTAGGTACCATTACTGCCGCCTGATATCCGGCTTTAACTGCAGACAGTACAGCAAGCATGGCTATAACGGTTTTACCCGAGCCTACATCGCCTTCCACCATCCTGGACATAAGACGCGTGGAAGACATATCCTTTTTTATGTCATTAAAAGCTTTCTCCTGTGCACCTGTAAGTTTAAAGGGCAGTTCACCGATAAGTTTCTCACATGCGGAATAATCTGTGATAACGAAATTATTTACCGCTTCTTCTTTTTTTATTTTTAAAGCCTGTAATGCCAATATAAAATCAAGGAATTCATCAAAAACAAGTCTTCTCCTGGCTGCTAATGCCTCATTCATATCTTTGGGAAAATGAATGGTTTTTATGGCATCGGAAAGCTTCATCAGATCGTTTTCCTTGCGGAATGATGCAGGCAGCTTATCCTCTATCTTTACCCCGGATAAAGACTCTTTTACCGCTTTCGAAATAAATGCACTTGTAATGCCCTTTGTAAGGCTGTACTTAGGCTGCAGGGATCCGAGCAGCTTAGCGTACTCTGTACGCTGGTACATTTTAGGCTGAAGTATGGCATACTCGGCATTATCTCTTTTTACCGTACCTCTGAATAAGAATCTGAAGCCGGGTTTTAATATCTTTATAAGATATTGCTGGTTAAACCATATGAGCTTCAACGCTCCGCTTCTGTCTGATACATAGCAGGTGACCACCTTTTTCCTCGCAGCAGGTCTCGTAGTCACTCTGGATACGGCTCCTTCTACTGCGACGATCTGCCCTTCCGATACTCCCGATATCTGTACCGGCATCTGAAAATTATCATAATCCGTCGGATAGTGCCTTAAAAGATCCCATACAGTATTTATATTCAATTTTTGAAGAAGTGCCAGAGATTTATCCCCGACACCCTTAATCGTTTTTACGGAATCCGTAAGTTCCATATGTCTCATACCTTTCTATGGGGTTTGTTAATAAGCCTTCCCACGCTATTATAATGATATGATCATCATTGTCATCCTAAAGACTTTAGTCCGAAGTATCTTATTATAAATTTTTCAATAATGCATATACCGAGCATGCCGGAAGTCCTACCACATTATAATAATCACCGTTTATCGAACTGATATATGGTGCAAATCCGCCCTGTATGGCATATGCCCCTGCTTTATCCAGTGGTTCGCCGCTTGTGGCATATTTTTTTATCTCTTCATCATCCATCGGCACTACATGCACATCCGTATACACACTGTATGATATGGTGATCATTCCGGATTTTTTATTATTCTCCGGCTTATCTGTAATGCCTGACAGATATTCGGCCGTATTCAGGTTCTCTACTCCGTAAAAACTTCCGGCTGCCTTTTCAAACTTCTTTGCTGATTCGATGATCTTAGTTTTATCCGCTTCATCTTTATAAGGTACTGCCACACATACTCCGGTATACACTTTATGTACATCACCGGCATAGCTTTTTATCATGTCAAATGCTTCATCCGCGCCCTTGGGCTTTCCCATGATGCATCCCTTATGAGCTACCACGGTATCGGCACCGATCACGATATCGCATATATCCGCATGATTTTCCGCTACATCCTTTGCTTTTACGGTTGCAAGCTGCACTACCACCTTACCGGGTTCTGTCTCATCAGTTATCTCTTCACAGCCGCTTACTATTATCTTAAATGCAAAACCGAGCTTTTCCATGATCTCCTTACGTCTCGGAGATGCGGATGCAAGTATTATTTTTCGGTTCATTCTGTCCATATTATATAAACACTCCGTCAGAATAAGCTTTAAGGAATTCTTTTAACTCATCCTCCGATGCGATAACATTTCCCTGGATCATACTCTTGTTCCCGCCGCCTTTTGCGCCGTATTTTTCTCTCAAATCCGCTGCAAGTACCGTACAGTCCTTAACATTACTTCCTATGATGAAGCTGTATCCTTCCTTTTCACCGGAGAAAAAGACACCGCAATATCCGTTAGTCTTATCAAGTACATTGTTTATGGATTTTCTGATGATAGCTGCATCAAGTCCTGTGGTAAACATGATAGGATTATTATGATCCTTATCTGCTGAATTTACCGCACTTTCAAATGCCGCATCCAAAACCTTTGCCTTGTATCCGGCAAGTTCAAACTTAGTATCCCTTAAGTCCTTGCTCAGTTTTTCCACTGCAGGGGCCACGTCCTCTTTAGTCACGGACAGAAGTCTTGAAATACCTTTTACGGACTCAAGGAGACCTGTGTAATCCCTTAATGCCCTGTATCCGCATTTTATTGACATTCTGGTGCCGCCCTTAAAATGTTCGGCGGATACTATCTTTATAATACCTATCTCTCCGGTAGAAGCTACATGGGGCGCACAGCATGCACATATATCATATCCCGGGAATTCCACGATCCTTATCCTGCCTATAAGTTCCTTTTTACTTCTGTACTGTATCTTTCTAAGTTCATCCGCATCGGGATAATATACCTTTACCTTAAAATTCTCAAATACAGCCCTGTTGACTGTTTTTTCTATCTCTAATATATCCTCATCCTTAAACTGTCCGTTAAAATCAAGCGTGACATTATCGCTGCTTAAGGAAAAACCGACATTATCATAACCAAACAGCCTGTGTACGGTACCTGACACAAGATGCTCTCCGGAATGCTGCTGCATCTTGTCAAAACGTTCATCCCAGTTGACCCTGCCAATTATACGTTTGGGAAGCTTTACGGAATTAAGGTCTGTTACCTCTTCTTCCTCTTCCGTTTTTTTCCTCTTTTTTGTCTCAACGGGCTTTTTTACGAGTCTTGCCAAATGATATACGGTATCATCCTTTATATATGCATGAAATACTTCAAATTCATTCTCACTGTCTGTATCATAAAACATGCCCGTATCGGATGTCTGTCCGCCCTGTTCCGGGAAAAAGCATGTTTTTTCCAATACAAACTCAAAAACATCCTCTTCATTCCATGTTGTAACATACGCTGATGCCACGTCGGATATAAACTCTACGGCATATGCATTTTCGTCATATAATTTTTCGTACATTTTTCTCTTTACCTTTGCGCTTTAAAGTGGTATAGTATTAAATAGTTGCCGTTCTTATTATATTAATAATTCGGTTTAATGTCAAATCAAAAAGAAACACGGAGGAATATTGCAATGCCTATTACAGATATCCTAGAGAGGAATTGCGAACTGTACGGAAACGAGACCGCCTTGGTCGAGATCAATCCCGAAGTTACAGATAACAGAAGGGTTACCTGGAAGGAATATAACCTGATTGAAGCTAACCCCACCACACACTATCGCCGCGAGATCACCTGGAATGTATTTAACGAGAAGGCAAACCGTTTTGCCAATCTCCTGCTCGAGCGCGGTATCAAAAAGAACGATAAGGTAGCCATACTTCTTATGAACAGCATCGAATGGCTTCCTATATATTTCGGTATACTTAAGACAGGTGCGCTTGCCGTACCGCTCAACTTCAGATATGCATCGGATGAGATCAAGTATTGCCTTGACCTTTCCGAATCGGATGTACTCGTATTCGGTCCCGAATTTATCGGCCGTGTAGAGGAGATAGCCGATGAGATCAGCAAAAAGCGTCTTTTATTCTTTGTAGGCCAGAACTGCCCTACATTTGCAGAGGACTATAATACGCTTACAGCTAACTGCTCAAGCAGCTTTAATAAAATACCTCTTACCGATGATGACTATGCAGCTATCTACTTCTCATCAGGTACCACAGGCTTCCCTAAAGCCATCCTTCATAAGCATATGAGCCTTATGCACAGCTGCAGATGTGAGCAGAATCATCACGGACAGACTCATGACGACGTATTCTTATGTATCCCTCCTCTGTACCATACAGGAGCTAAGATGCACTGGTTCGGAAGCTTCTTGGTAGGTGCTAAGTCAGTACTCCTTAAAGGCACCAAGCCCGGTACTATTTTAAAAGCAGTATCTGATGAAGGCTGTACCATCGTATGGCTGCTCGTTCCGTGGGCACAGGATATCCTCGATGCTATCGACAGAGGTGATGTCAACTTAAATGACTACAAGCTTGACCAGTGGAGACTTATGCATATCGGTGCACAGCCCGTACCTCAGAGTCTGATCAACAGATGGCTTAAGATATTCCCCAAGCATGATTATGATACCAACTACGGTCTCTCCGAGTCCATCGGACCCGGCTGTGTACACCTCGGTATCGGCAATATCAATAAAGTCGGTGCTATCGGTAAGGCAGGATTCGGCTGGGAGACAAAGATCGTAGATGAAAAGAGACAGCCTGTAAAGCGCGGCGAAGTAGGCGAGCTTGCAGTAAAAGGCCCCGGTGTCATGACCTGCTACTACAATGACAAAAAAGCAACCGATGAAGTACTCGCTGACGGCTGGCTTTATACCGGTGACATGGCTATGGAGGATCCAGACGGATTCATCTTCCTTGTAGACCGTAAGAAAGACGTAGTCATCAGCGGTGGTGAGAATATCTACCCCGTTCAGATCGAGGACTTTATCCGTACCAATAATGCGGTAAAAGATGTAGCCGTAATAGGCGTTCCCGATAAGCGTCTGGGTGAGACCACTCTTGCCGTTATAGAGGTAAAGGAAGGCTTCAGCCTTACAGAGGACGAAGTAAACGAATTCTGTCTCAAGCTTCCCCGTTACAAGAGACCTCATCATATCATCTTTAATGACATCCCTAGAAATCCTACCGGAAAGATCGAGAAACCGAAGCTCAGAAAGATGTACGGCGGTGAAAGCCTGGTAGATGCACAGAATAAAGCCTGATACCCTGTCCGCCCTCCCCGGCGAAGGGAAGTACCTGAGTTAGCAGGCGGATGAGGTGGATTATACCAAAGGAGGACTATATGGATAATAATCAGAACGTTCCTTCCACAACAGTTTCCCGGATACCGGGAGCAAATGATCAACAGATACAGAATACAGATACACCTCCTAAGTATCAGCATACATACATGTCCGAAGAAGACCGGTTAAAAAAGTTCATGTCCGCTCCTAAGTTTGTGGCAGCACGTGACCTTATGGCGTCTCCTATAGTACTTGTATATACTGTATCTCTGACAGTACTACTTCTGTATAACTTCATCGGATTAAAAAGTTATCTGCATCCGTTTATGCTGCTGCTCTGCTATGCAGGATGGACCACTTACCTTTCGGCACATAAGTCAAAGAAAGAAAACAAGCTGCCAAAGGCAAACGGTATAGGACTTGCAAGCGTTTTATCCACTATAATGATGGCTATCATCATTATTGCCGCAGTATTTTTTGTATTTACTCTTATCAGTATATTGGCGGGCTCTGTCAATGATATATATTACTCATTGTTATTATTGGGCATCGACATAGCCGAAAGCGATTTTAAAGCAGTCTTAAGTATTTTCATCATTGTTACTCTGATAGGGATCATACTCGGAATACTTTTTTACCGCGCGATGACCAAGAGTCTTAAATCCGTAAAATACTGTATCACAAATGAAGAAGACCCCGAAAGGATATCGTTATTTGTACCTGTTTTCATCTTCGTTTCATTGGCTTTAAGTGTTATAATATATATTTTCGCATATTTCAGCTTAATGGATAAAGTAGATTTCGATAATCCTTTATACAGGCAGGCTCTGGCTGATGACAGTATATCTGCCGGATTTATGGGATTTATGATCGATTATGTTGAAGAACAAAGTCACATCAGTCCCGTAGTATCAGCCATAGCAGAGATATTAAGCCTGATCAATTCGGTAGCGATGGCACTCTTCTTTATGAACGCAGCAAATAAACTTAATCCTATAATCACATCCTTAAATGATAAATAACAAAAAGCCTGCCGGTTCTTATTCCGACAGGCTTTTTTACTATTCGCCTGAAGTTTATTTTCCTGCTACAGTATTAACCACACCTGTAAATACGGGTGTACCGGTCTCGGTGTCCATGATGGCAAATGCGAATGGACGGTTAAGTATTACACTCTTCTTCTCTATCTCGGGACGTATCGCTGTAGCTTCGCACTTCATATCAATGATGGTAACAGCTGCAGCCTTGGTACCGTTCTCATCAAGCTCTATATGAGTCTTCTGGATAACGCTTCCGATATATACTACGATATCGGGAGAGATTGTTTTAGGGTCGAGCATCTTAAAGAAATCAGCATTCGGATCAAAAGGAAGCTTCATACCCAATGACTTTAACATATCATTCATTTTGATACCGTAATCAAATGTAAAAGCAGGTGTTAAAGTATTTACGCTCTGTCTGCTCATACTGTTATAGAACTTCTCAAATGCGTCATCATCAAGTCCTGCCACATAATCATTGATAGGAATGTTCTTATCATCCGGAAGCATAGCCATAAATGCATACTTGCGGCCTTCATAATACTTTAAGAAGCCCTGTGCGGTATCGGAAGAAAGATAACACATTTCTTCGGAAGAAAGCATCTTTGCTTTTTCCTGTTCTCCCGCATAATTGGTGAATATGCCGTTCTCGTTGATATTATAAGACTCGTAAGGTACTTCCCACTTACCTTCAAACGCCAGGCAGTTGATGATAAGCATCAATGTTTTGGGGCTCAGATCATCTACTGCGTTTTTGATCATATCATTTGTGTTCTTTGCGATCCAGTTATTGATCTCTTTCTTAGTGTCATCATTAAAGTATCTTGAAGCCGCAGCTGCCTTAAATACTTTTCTGAGTAAATTCAGATATTCTTCGTTAACCTTTACACCGTTTACCGTAAGATTATCATTATTTATCCAAAGGGAATTTGCTATCTTCATCATTCCGCTTTTTGCCAGAGTCTTACGATAGCTTTTTGCAAAATTGATAAGATCTCTCTTGTTTGCACCCTTTGCCATAATGTCAGCCATCTGGGTATAGGTCTCCCCATTTGCTCCCATGGCTGCCATATCAAGTGCAAACATAAGGGATGCAGGTGATATCATTACATTTTTACCTTCTTCTCCTTTTAAGGTCTCCTTTAAGGCTTTAAGAGAAAAAGTATTATAATCACTTATCATCTTTTCATTTGACAGCTTGGACTTTTTAGATATCTTCATGACCTTTCCGGTCACCTTTGAAGCACTTGCTTTGGACTTAGCTTCAGCATCCTTATATCCGGGGTATCCGAGCCCTATACCCAGTATCAATGCAAATACCAGTAATAAACATATTTTCTTTTTCATGATAAACCTCCTGTATAATATGTATTGCCCCCTCACATTCGTTCGGCGGCATATCGGTCGGAACATTTAAAATCATGACTTCGTCATGATGGTTCCTCCCTCGTATATGTGTACCTCTTCGGTACTCTTTATAGATTAGACGAAGAAATAATGCTCCGGGTTCCTGATAAAAATAACAAAAACTTGTATATATAACTTTTAAGTGCTATACTACATTATGATTTTAAGACTAAAAGCGAGGTAAATACTGATGCAGTCATCTGCCAAAAGACAAAAGGGATCTTTTCTTATATTTATATTCATATCAGTTGAGATATTGTTATATCTGACATATATGTATATGGATATAATGATCGCAAGCAATAAAATAGCTGCTGATTCCACACTGGCAGCATTGATGAGGATCGGTGTCTTCAGCCCGATATATATCAAGTACTACTCCATCATACTTTGTCTTATCATATCCGTGATCTATTATTATAAAAAAAGAAGCAAGGATGGCATAAACGAGTATTCACTGCTTGTTGGCGCGATATTCTTTACCGCCGTATCCGATTATTTTCTTCTTATAAAAAATGATTATCTGGTGCCGGGACTTATATCCTTCTGTATAGTACACGGCATATACCTGTTCGTCATCACCTGTAAGGATATTAAAACCACTGCGATATATACCGCAGCACGTATAGGAGCAGCTTTGGTCATCACCATCATATTAAATGCTGCGGGTGTAATAAGGTATTCCAACGATTCCGCGATGAATGCGGTATTATTCCTTGCAATAATATACGGGATATCTTTTGTATGGAATATACTGCTTCTCGCAGTAAAGATAATCAATCATAATACGGACCGTACACAGGAAAATACAAAAGTATGCGAATTTCCGCACCCCGTCATGTTCCTTATAGGACTTTTGCTTTTCCTTATATGTGATATCAATGTATTGATATTTAACTTAGGCTCATATATAAGCATCAACTCCGAAACGTTCGTAATACTTCAAAACGCATCCACCATACTTATGTGGACATTCTATCTGCCCTCACAGGTACTTATCGTGCTTTCCGTATTATTGTAATAAAACATCATTCTAATAATAATGTCATCCTGAGCTTAAGCAAAAGATCTTTAAGATCCTCCGCTATAGTTCAGAATGACATTTATTTTATCACATTTCGATCAAAGTATTTACATTATTCCCGTCAACCACATTTACACGGCACTTCATATTTGTGCTCGGGAGCGGTTCTCCGGTCACTATACAGTTATACATATATATGATAGGATCATGGCCCTGGCCGAACGGATCCTGACCGATAGCAGCCTTGATGATGCCTTTTCTGATATATTTAAATATCTCCTGGGAATGATCAAATACAATAAGAGATATCTTCCTGCCGCTTTCTTCTATGGCACGTGCTGCAGCCAAAGGTGTACCGGTAGTGATATATATACCGTTTGCATCAGGATATCTGTTAATGGCTTCTACTGCCTTAGCATATGTGTCGTCCTCATTATCCTCAATATATACGGTATCAAGTACCTTCATACCCTTCATCCCGGATATCTGGCTTAAGAAGCCTTCTTTTCTTACCTTATTTACCAGTATATCCTCATCACCGCACAGGATTATGATCCTGCCGTCATTTTCTAATGCCTTACCCATTTCTTTTGCAGCGGTTATACCTGCATCAAAGGTGTCGGGCTGGAACACAGCGTCCCTGCATCCGGTATCGGGGGAGTCACAGTTAAATACAAATACCTTTTTACCCAGTGCCCTTGCGTGATTTAAGTCCGCTCCTCTGTCCGTCATAAATCCGGGACAGATATATCCGTCAAAGTCCTCATCCTGCATTTTCTTAAATTCTGCGGGTAAGTCAGCTACCATATCCCAGTTCTCAAAAGGAATGTACCTTACTTCTGCACCTAATGTCTCAAGCTCATTCTTGGCATATATGATACCGCGTCTTACGGCATGCCAGAAGTCATTATCAAGGATACAGTATATACCGATCTTTACCTTCTTGGACGGTCTGTCCTTTACGGGTACGACTGAAGTCTGATATTGCGAGAGCAGATTTTTGATGCCCGAAAGCATGGTATCAAGCGATTCTATATTCTCGCTCATCTTTAATGATGCAGATGCGGTATCATCCGATACCTTAGCGATATCCTGTGTACCGACTGCCATCTTTTCAGAAGCCCTGAATGCCCTGTCAGCCTGTATACGGCTCTCTTTAGAGTTCGAATTTATTTCTTCTATCTTCAGATAGATGTCCTTCATCATATCATTAATATGTGCAGACTGCTTATCAATGGATCTGAAGGATGTACTTACCTGATCGAAATCACGGCTGCTCTTCGCGAATACTTCCACACTCTCCTGTATGCCTTCTTTTACTGCTTCACTGCTGGAAATGATGCTCTCCAAGATATGATTGATGTTGCTTATACTCTCAGAAGTCTTATCAGCCATCTTAGATACTTCACCTGCTACTACTACGAAGCCTTTGCCGGCTTCTCCGGCACGGGCTGCCTCTATGGACGCATTAAGTGCCAAAAGCTCCAGTGAATCACTTATCTCTGTGATAAATGCACCGATCTCGTTTATCTCATGTATACGTGATGAAAAATCAAGGAGTATCTGCTCGCTTTCTGCAAGCTTTTCAGATACGGAATTCATGTTCTTTTCACATCTGATGATAGATTCAAGACCTGATGAGCAGTCATTTACCGTCTCATTAAGCCTCTCACCGATCTCTTTTGCTGATTCGTCTATAGCAGTGATCTTGGTCGCATTATCTTCTACAAGTGCTAAGTTGGATCTGACGGTCTCAAGCTGCTCTTCTACCTTTTCTACGACTACAGAGAGGCTGTCCGCTATCTTACGGCTGCCCATCCTGTTCTTGTCGGCATTATCATTTATGATATCTATCGCATCCGATAATATTACCACATTTTCTTTTGTAGCCTCTAAGAAGGTCTGCATATTGTTTTTAACAGAGTTGACAGCCTCTGCCAATACTTTCTGGGTAGGTACGTTAAGGTCAGCGACATCAATATCATCTAAATCAATGCACCGTTCTTTAAGTAACTGTGCTTTCTTTATAAACCTTCCGGTATATCTGTTAGCCTTAAACAAGAGCCATAACAATACGCCAATAACCAAGGTCTCAAGAATGATCATTATTAAGAATAATAGTTTTAAATCCATGTATTCTACCCCAACATTTTAAAGTTAAAGTTCGATACTACACATCCATTTTATTATACCACATTAAGTATACAGTTCAAGTATATTTTACTTATTTTAACGCATATTTGCTTCTTTCTTTAAGGAGAGAGATTACATTACTGGACAAAGGTTCCATAAGCGGCTATTGCCTCATCTACGGACATTTCACCTCTTCCTACTTTAAAGAGTGCTTGTCTGAACTGTATAAGCGCATCATCCGTAAGTCCTGTTTCTTC
>JAFRSU010000059.1 GCA_017427415.1 Lachnospiraceae bacterium
AGGATGTTCTCCACGTCTTCACCCACATAGCCGGCTTCAGTAAGGCTGGTCGCATCAGCTATGGCAAACGGTACATTGATTATCCTTGCAAGAGTCTGTGCCAGAAGAGTCTTACCGGAACATGTAGGACCCAGGAGCATTACATTACTCTTCTGAAGCTCTACCTCGTCGTCCTGAGGAGCAAGTATCCTTTTGTAGTGATTGTAAACAGCAACAGACAGGACCTTTTTGGCGTCTTCCTGACCGATCACATACTCATCCAGGAATTCCTTGATCTCCTCGGGCTTGAGCAGATTGATATCAAAGCTGCCGTCACCTCCCGATTCTCCGTCCTCTTCCTCAATGATGTCAGCGCATATGGCCACGCATTCATCGCAGATATATGTCCCGCTGGGACCCGCTATCAGCTTCCTGACCTGGTCCTGGGTCTTACCGCAAAATGAACACCTGATCTCTTCTTCGCCAAATCCTATCTTGGTCGCCATGGTTTATTTATCTTCCTTTTTATCGCCGTCGTTTTCCGGCCTTTTCTCAATGATCTTATCTACCAGTCCGTATTCCAGAGCTTCCTCTGCCGTAAGCCAGTTGTCACGCTCCGTATCCTCCGCGACCTTTTCCACCGGCTTGCCCGTATTGGCTGCAAGTATCTCGTTCAGTTTCTTCTTGGTGCGCAATATATGCTCGGCAGCGATCTGTATCTCTGTAGCCTGTCCCTGCGTACCGCCCGAGGGCTGATGTATCATGACTTCCGCATTGGGAAGTATCATGCGCTTGCCCTTTGCGCCCCCGGCTAAAAGGAAGGCTCCCATAGAAGCCGCCATACCGATACATATGGTCGACACATCGCATTTTACATACTGCATGGTGTCATATATTGCCATTCCGTCAGTGACGGAGCCTCCGGGAGAATCAATATAGAAATGGATATCCTTTTCCGGATCCTCTGCCTCCAGGAACAGTATCTGAGCGACCACGAGCCCCGCAGTGTGAGAATTCACCTCATCTCCGAGGAAGATGATCCTCTCTTTCAGTAGCCTGGAATAAATGTCATATGCTCTTTCGCCACGATTAGTGGTCTCTATGACGGTAGGTACAAGCATTTCTTATCCTCCTACTATTAGTATTAGTCATAGTCTTTCTTTACCTTTTCAATAGGTTCGACTATGCTGTTTAAGATACTGTGGATTGGTTGTTACCTCCTACCGCATAGACGGTTTCTAACAGGCTCCAACCACAGTCTCTTTGTTTATTTGTTAATCAGTTAGTTACCGCATGACGGTTTATCAAGAAGTAGGTTACGATTGCAAGGAGCCCTGTGGATCTGAAACAGTATCAATACTATTTTAGGGAGGTCCTATATGATCTATGTAGGAATTGATGTCGCTAAAGACAAACATGATTGCATTATCAAAAACTCTGTTGGGGAAGTTGTTTTCAAAACATTCACCATCAAAAACAATCTCGATGGGTTCAATGATCTTTATCATAAAATAGAATCCGTAATGGAAGATGTATCAAAAGTAAAAGTAGGGCTAGAAGCCACCGGACACTATAGTTACAATCTTCTTGGGTATCTCATTGATAAAGGTTTGCCCACCTTCGTTATCAATCCGTTACATACCAATCTGTACAGAAAAAGTCTAAGCCTTAGACAGACGAAAACGGATAAAGTAGATGCCAGTACGATTGCTTCTATGCTCATGTCAGATGTGAACTTAAAGTCCTACTCTGACACATCGTACCACAACGAAGAACTTAAGTCACTAACCCGCTACCGCTTTGATAAAGTCAAAGAACGGGCAAAGCTTAAAACTTCTATCTCTCGTCTTGTCTGTATCCTTTTCCCTGAGTTAGAAAAGCTTGTTCCAACTATACACATGAATTCTGTGTATTCATTGCTTTATGAATTCCCAGGTGCAAAACAAGTGGCAAATGCGCATCTTACAAGACTTTCAAATCTACTGAACGAAGCTTCTAAGGGTCATTATGACAAGGATGTTGCCATAGCATTTCGAGACGCAGCAAGAGCCTCTATTGGCTCAAATATGCCAGCGAAATCCCTTGAATTAAAGCATACCATCAAACTGATACGTGAGCTTGATTCCGAGATTGATGAAATTGAAGGAGAAATCAATGCCATTATGGACACCATCAATTCTCCAATCCTTAGCATCCCTGGAATAAGCTATCGCATGGGCGCCATGATAATTGCCGAGATTGGTGACTTTGATAGATTTGACTCTGCAGATAAAATCCTTGCCTATGCAGGTTTATCGCCATCCACATATCAATCTGGACAATTAGATAACTGCCATCCAAGAATGGAAAAGCGTGGTTCCAGATATCTACGATATGCTCTGTTTAACGCCACTATTTACGTCTGCCATTGGGATTCGACATTCAATGCTTACCTTGCAAAAAAGCGAGCCGAAGGAAAGCACTACTATGTTGCTGTATCCCATGCAACAAAGAAGCTCGTGAGACTGATATATCAGCTTGAGAAATCTCATCAGTCATACAACAAAGCAGCTTAACTAATTCCATACAAATCTTCTTTCAAGAGCATCTAAAGCGATGCTCTATTTGTCATGCAGTTTTCAAGGTACTGAATACGATGAATAAGTCATCGTCGCTATATTTAAAACATTTCTGTTTTAAAACATTTTTATTGACTTTCTTTAATAGTTAGTCTGTTATGCTGCATCCTCTGACTCCTCTTCCGGTTCAATGTACTGCTCCTCAGATTTTTTTATCGTATCCGGATATATTTTCAGAAAATCATTCTTCATGGATATGGGTACATAGCCCTGCTCGATATACGCCGCAGATTTCTCTTCCCAGCTTTGAGTCCCCCATTCACGCGCATCATCATCCGCCACCACCATATAAGCCTCCGCAGGATAAGGGTTTCTGTCATCAAGTGCATAGTTCATCATGCTCGTGTCGCTGCCGCTGTTCCCGAATGCAAGCACGGGGTATTTACCTATTTCCCGCTCTATCCATATCGTCTTGTTGGCATTCAGGTTCTTCTGTATGAATCCGCCGGTGAACACCAGGTCATCCCCATCAGCATATTTGAAGTCCATATTTGAAGCTTCATTCTCATAGCCCTTAACCTTCACTTCAAACTCGGTTCCTATCACATGCGAAGGGGACACATATTCACTGATGGGGGAATTAGCCACGATCGCCCTTGTGGTCGTGCGCTCCGTACCGCTGACCACATAGATAGTAAAGTCGTTGTCATAAAGGTATTTCACTACCTCCACCATAGGGAGGTAGAAACCATCGATATAACGCATATTGTCAAAGCTGTCCGTATATTTCTGTCCGAAAGTTACGGCGTAGTCATAAAGCTCGGAAACCGTCATTCCGGCATAGGCCTTTGCGAAATTCCTCGCAAGCTCCTCTCCTGCGGTATATCCGGGCCTTATCTCCTCAGCCGCTGCCTTTAATTCATCCGAAACTTTTTCCGGATGGTCGATAAGGCAGTAATTTATGAACATCATCGTATCGTAATAGGTATAAAAGGTCTCACAGGTAAGCGTGCCGTCCATATCAAATACGGCGATACGGTCTTCTTTAGGGATAAAGTTTTCATTATCCTTTTCATTGGTGACCTTTGATACATAGCTTCTTAAGCTTTCAGCCGCCTGTGAGTCAGCCGCCCAATACTCAGAAAGCGCCGACGCATTG
>JAFRSU010000060.1 GCA_017427415.1 Lachnospiraceae bacterium
AGCCCAGAAGACAGCAGGTGTTATGCGTTCGAAGCTCGGGATCTTATCTCCTAACCATATGGACAAAGACCAGTATGCATTCTGCTGGATCGTTGACTTCCCTATGTATGAGATAGGCGAGGAGTCCGGAGAGCTTGAGTTCTGTCACAATCCTTTCTCGATGCCTAACGGCGGATTAGAGATCCTGGAGAAGGCAGAAAAAGGCGAGGTTGATCCTCTTACTATCAATGCATTCCAGTATGACCTCGTAATCAACGGTTACGAGTCGGCATCGGGAGCAGTAAGAAATCATGATCCCGAGATCATGGTTAAGGCATTTAACCTGGTAGGACTCGGCGAGGATGAGGTTAAGTCCAAGTTCCCCGCTATGTACAATGCGTTCTGCTACGGAGCACCGCCTCATGCAGGTGCAGCTCCCGGAGTGGACAGAATGATCATGCTTCTTACCGGCGAAGAGTCCATCAGAGAGGTTATTCCTTTCCCGATGAACGGAAAGGCTCAGGATGTCATGGTAGGTGCTCCGAGCGAGGTAACCGAGAAGCAGCTTAAGGAAGTTCATATCAGGATTGCTGAAGAAGACAAAACCGAATAAATGTGAAAATCAATCAGAGGGACGGTTCTCTGATTGATTTTTTTTGTGGAGGTTGAGGCAGGCCGGGACGGACCGTCCGGTATGAAACCCGTCACCGCATCGCAGGATATGCTTTATGACTTCATACTCAATTACGCTTCGGACGTTTGCAAGTTGCCCTTTGGAGGCAGGCCGGGACGGACCGTCCGGTATGAAACCCGTTACCGCATCGCAGGATATGCTTTATGACTTTATACTCATTTTCATTTCGGACGCTTGCAATCGGACGTCCGCTTGATACCGGACGTCCTTGTGCTACGCTCAAAATCCGATTTGGATAATCGGATTTTGCCTCATTACAATGAGCGTAAAGTCATAGCATATCTGCTGCTCGCTTTATGGTTTCATACCGGATGGTCCGTCCCGGCCTGCCATAAAAATCCTGTGTAACGGATAACAAAAAGAAAGATAAATCCTGATAGAGGATCCTCCCTATGATTGACCAATGAGTGAAAATACAATATAGAACATCGAAATAAATCAGTTTTTATGATATTATAATAAAATAGAAGATATCCAATATCTCTTTTCGGAGTGCAGGTGGGAGAGATTTTTGTTTCGGTCGGGGTTCAAGTCACGAATGAAATGAGATGAAAAGTATCATTTTGTTACCAAGGAAAAGCCGAAGTTTTTTAGGTGACTATGATAATAAATCATAAGAATGGAAGGGGTTTAAATATGACAAATGATGAGATCAGAAACAGCATAGTGTTGGTTCTTGAGGAAATGAAGAAAAAAGCTGAAACTATGGGAATACAGGGTGTGGCAGTTGCTTCTGTCCTGAATAAGGGTGAGGATGTTGATTGGATAGGAGAGATGAAGGTAGTCGGGACACCTTGTAATTTTAAGGAAGGCTGGAATCTGGTGGCCATAGCATGGTCAAAGTGTGGGGAAGCCATTGCAACAGAGGCAGACAGCGGTAATCCTGAGCATAAAAAGATCCTTGGAGAATGCGGTTTTGTCGGTGGTGCATTTGAAGAGTATAACGGATATAAGATGGCATTTGCGTTCAGCGGTGCTTTATCCGAAGAGGATCTTGAAGTGGCAAAGTTCGGGATCAAACTTATGAAAGAAAAGATAGGATAAGATAAATATGGAAACGGCTTCAAATGAATGGACAGCAAAAACCTTTGATGAACTTACCACACGTGAGTTATATGAGATACTGAGGGTAAGAGCGGAAGTATTCGTAAAAGAGCAGGGGATCAACTGTGTGGATCCTGATACGGTAGATTATTCAAGCATACATATTTTTTCTATTCGTGATGGGAGAGTATGTGCATATTTAAGAGCATATTCAGTAGATGACATGACCATTAAGGTCGGAAGAATACTGGCCGTACCTCATTGCATGGGTATAGGGACTGAGCTTATGCATTATGCGGTTAAAAAGATCAAGGAGATGACAGGCTGCAGTAAAATAGTCATGGATGCACAAAAACATGCGGTTCCGTTCTATGAAAAACTCGGATTTAAAGTTACCTCGAATGAATACCTTGAAGAAGGCATCTGGCACGTGGACATGAAACTGGATGTGTGACTGCCGGTCACAGACTATTGTAGGCTTTGGGCTTTATAGTAATTCGCTTAATAAAACGGAGAATCATTTTTCTTAATTGAAAAAAGGTTCTCCGTTTTAATGATCAGTTCCCCTCATGGAACAGTTTTAGTTTAGCAAAGAAATCCTCGAGTATATATCTGGAATCCACACTTTTGTAGACGCGGATCACAGGATTACCTGGGCGAAGGGTAGATGTGGTATCCGCACTTACGTGAGGTGCGGGCTCGTATTCGAATTTACCGCATCCGGGGTTTATGGCTAAAGCGATGGCGGGAGAATCTCCCAATGACCATGATTCACCTTGTGTCCAGCCGGCAGAAGGTGACAGATTGTAATTAATCATATTCTCATATAGATGCTTGCCGATCTTTCCGTAAGGAAGGACTTTGACTTTAAGTTCGGCCAGACCAACAGTGATCGTGGTATAAACATCCGAAGGAACCAGCCATATTTCGGCTCCGCTTTCAAGCACGAAATTTGCGGCAGTTACGTCATTACCTGCATTAAACTCCCTGAAGGGAGCTTTTCTTTTTTCTGTACCGTGGGTGCCGATCCATATGACTCTGATCTTTTCTTTTATTTTGGGTTCTTTATTTATAGCTACAGCCAGATTGGTGATAGCGCCTTGACATAAGATGTACAAAGGTTTCGGATCGTCGTTTAATGCTTCTTTGATAATAAAATCTGCAGCATCACTTATTTTGTCAGGCCAGCCGGATATCTCTACAGGATCCTCTTCACCCATAAATACCGGGACCTTCATATCCATGGCATCAAGTATGGTCAGGATCTCATCATAACTTTTTTTAACTGAGTCTTTCTCATTATAATGCTCTGCAAGTATTCCCTTTACGATCAGCTTCGGGCTTAAGAGGGCCTGGACTATTGCGTAGGGATCGTCAGCCTCACAGGCTGCATCTGTATCGATTATTACACGTATTTTCTTTTCATCCGGAATTTTGATCATATTTCGTACCTTGTCGCAGGCATGGTACACATCTGTGACGTGCCTGCTTACGTCACAGATGAATCGGAGGACCGTCCATATGATTGATTGGACACAGACCATCGCAGGTTTTAGGCTTTAAAATATCATGAGATATTTAGGACGTTGATAATTACAGCTGACTCAAATTCATTGCAATTTAGTCCGTATCCATCATAGTGGCCTTCACCGGTCATCTTGTCGGGGATAAGTTCTACTTCACCGCGTGTGTTAAAAATTTCATCGGCACGGGGATAATCCTTTGCGGGATAGAGGTCTGCCGAAGGTGCAGAAGCAGTGGGGACCATACAGGGGTCGATATTACCGAAAAAGTAGTCCTTTAGTAAAATATCGGTGCCGGGGATTTTTTCGTTCCCGGCTTTTTTTGCAAATTCGCAGTCGACATATATCCAGCCGTAAGGCAGAAGATGGATGAGTGCCCAGTCATGAGATACGGCATTTTGAGTACAGCCGGGTTTTGATGCTTCGGACATACCGGATGCAGCAGGCTGCTTGGACATATCAGGTGCAGACGGGCTCTCAGACTGATCGGACATTGCCCAGCCGCCCTGCCAGCGTGCGGGTATGCCGCACATCCTGCACATGGAAACAAAAGCCATATTGAGGGTTTCGTCTTCTGTGGCTGTATATTCGTTAACTATCAGGTCGTATATTTTTCGGGCAAGAGTGCCACGGGCTTTTAATGCATCTGTTGTATCTGTATCTATGCCGCCTTTTTTAAGAAAATGCTTATAGCTGTCCTTAAATTTAAGTCCTTTCTCCCCGGCAACATCTTTTATGGTCACACGGTCAAACGGGAGAGCGGTATATGACTCGCATCCGCAGTGTCCTGCAGCGGAAAACTTCGCTATTTCTTCTTTGGCAAAGCTCTTCTGGGGAGTGTGGTCTATAAGGCTTATATCAGGCTCGGTATATGTATGTTCGGAATTAAAAGCATACACAATACTGAAAGGTGTATTCTCCGACATTATCTCATTAAAATAAGCACTTCTCTGAGGGTAATCCTCAACACTCATCATCCTGAACATGGGCTCTGAATCGATGAGACGGCCTTCCTTAAGCCATGAAGCGTTAATAGGTGCGGGCAGATGCACCCTTACGGTACCGGGACGGAATACGTCTTCCTTTATTTTAACGGTGATACCGGCTTCTATTTCTACGTTTATGCTTTTATTTTCATATAATGTTTTTATGCATTCCTTATTCATGACATGGTCCTTTTATTTTAATTTAGATGTCACACTACTCATTTCTATCGGAGTTTCGTTTTTTCTGTGGAAACGACGAAGGCGATTTCATAGTGACATTACATATGATATGTGTTGATTTTACAATAGTTTATCTGTAAATACAAGCCTATTTTTGATAGGGTTTACCCCGGCTCCATTAAAAAGTTCTTTACAAATCAAAAACCGTATTGTATAATAACCACACAAATGAGAGAGTCGGTACTCTTATTTCTATAATATCATTTTATCTTTACGCTTTTTGCAGCGTTTCAAACGGGTGTGAAAATACCCGTCTTATGTTATTTATTCACTTTTTTCCAATTTAAACTTAATACTTTAAGGAGGTTTTTTGCCTGATGAGCAAAAGGATCAGGAGATTTGCGTCTAAAGGGCACAGGAGAACTGTCTTTATTTTTGCGGGATTTTTTGTTTTCTGCATTATCGGGGCTGTCATGTATTTTTTTGTGATCCGTGAAAATCCGGAAGCAGCACTGTACAGACTTAAAAACTCAGAACTGGAGAGCAGGATAGAAAAAGGGACAAAGACAGTATATATTGCATCAGAATATATCCCAAAGGGAACGGTGTTAGAGCGCGGTATGACTGCGGAGACACAGCTGCTTACGGAATCGGCAGGATTTATATCCGAAGCTGATTTCGGTGGTGTGGCGCTTATAGATATAGATACCGGTACAGAGCTTACTAAAAATCTGTTCGGATACACTTCGGAGGAAAATGTCTGCAAGGAGATCGAATATGAGATCGGTGATATCCCGGGGAATATCAAGGCGGGAGATTATGTTGATATAAGGATCCGATATCCCGACGGAACCGATTATATTGTTCTGTCGAAAAAGCAGATGGGAGAATCGGATATGCGTCAGAATAAGGTGTTATTTAGCGTTAATGAGAGGGAGATACTATTGATGGATTCGGCAGTAACAGATGCCGGGATATATGACGGGACAATTATTTACCCGGCAAAGTATGCCGCACCTTCGTCCTCGCCGGCGTCAACGGTCAATTATGTGCCGTCTCTTTCTACATGTGAACTCATGAAAAGCATCCCTGAAGCTAAACCGTTTTTTTCGGCATTTGATTATGAGAAAAGGGTAAAGCTTGAAGAGTCCTTAAAAGGTTTTATGAATGCGGGCGGACAGAAGGTTTCTTCCGGCAGGGATACATCGTCGTATGATATAGGAGGGTCTGCATGGGACTAAAGGAAAAGCAGGTGAACGTAGCAGGCTCAGGCTATGAAGGCTTCATGCTGTTTTTGGCTGAAATATTGTGCTGTGCGGGGAAAAAGATTTTATTCGCCGATCATACCGAAGAGCATAACATGATGGAGTATTTTCCACATGTGGAGGGCATAGACCCGGTTGATAATATAATTGATAACGGCGGGATAGGATATGTTATCCTGACCGGAATTAAAGAAAGGGAAATGACCGCAGATATCAAAGAAAATACGGACAGCTATGATATTCTGTTTAATCTGTTTGACTTAAAAAACTTTTCACGTAAAGATATTTTAAAGTCAGATGATGATAAAAAGACAGATTTATCATTATTCATCACCGACGAAAAGGCAGAAAACATCGCTGTACTTTCTCGTACCACCCCCGGATCTGACAGTATTCTCATAATAAATGATTATACCGGCGCGATAAAACGCAGGATAGAAAACACAGCCGGGGAGCTTGGAATCGAAAAAGTATATGTGCTGCCTTTTAATTTAAGAGACAGAAAACTGGAAATCCTCGCAGGCTATAACGACAGGTTTAAGTTTTCGGGATTATCAAGGGAGAGAGAGGAAGTATTAACAGTGCTTACAGGCCTTATCGTCCCGGAACTGACCGAAAAAGAGAAAAGAAAGGCATATAAAACTGCAGCCGGGGGAGGTAGAAAATGAATATAGCATTTTGGAGCCCTATGCACGGGACAGGTACCACTTCGGCACTTCTGGCCGTAGCGGCTGCATATGGGGAGATGGAAGGAAAAAAACTGCTGCTATCGCAAACCCATTACAATCTTAATAATCTCGAGTATCCTTTACTCGGAGATGTGAGAGAGGATGATTTTTTCCGTGATACCGGGATCGATGCGGCACTAAGGCATTTTAAATCGGGAAATGTCACGGATACGCAGCTCTCTGACTGCACGATCAAGATCGGTAAAAACCTGTACCTTTTGGCAGGAACCCACAGCAGTAACAGGGAAGGTTTTGAAAATGATATGGTAGAAAGTATGATAATCCATATCCTGCTTTTGTACGGGCAATACTATGACGTTGTTTTTACGGATACCAATTCCGGATTCGGTGTTTATTCGATGAAAATACTCGAAGAGTGTGATGCGGTGGTGGTATCTTTAAATCAGAATCTGTTTATGCTGGATTCCTTTCTTGATAACGAAAGGTTTAAGGATAAGAAAATGTTCTATCTGTTTACGGATTATGACAGCAGGAGAAAATACAATATAAAAAACATCTCTGCAAAGTATAAGCAGATAGGGAAGAACAATTCCGGGATAATCCCTCACAGCGCCCGTTTTGCTGATTCCATATGTGATAAGAAGACATACAGATATATAACGGATAATCTTGACTGCGACAGCGATCATGCTGACTATGAATTCTTTACCGGGCTTAAAAGTACGATAGACAAGCTGAAGATTTTTTTGGAAAGCATAAAAAGCGGAAGTGCCGGGAAAACGGAGGATGCTCAATGGTATGGATCGTGATTATACTGTTTTTCCTTATCCCGGCAATATTGCTCCTGATCACTGACCCCACAGGGAAAAAACATACTGATAAAGACGGCCGGGACAACTTCGGAATGAATGAGCTTCTCGATGAATGCAGGATATATATAAATGATTCCGTATGCAGGGACTATTCGGAACTGTATCTGAACCGGGAAGAAACATTAAAAAGAGAAAAACAGCAGGCAAGGCTGAAAACAGCCATACGGGAGGCATGCCTCGGAGATGCAGGTGACAGGGAATATCTTAAGGAATATATAAAGGATTTCCTGCAGAAGAAAATGAAGGTGACTTCGGAAAATATAAACAGGTTCATAAGGTTTAACGCACCGTATATGATGAGTGCCCAGGATAAATTCGAGCATATGTATGAATGCTATTCGGAAAAGTACGGCAACAGGAGCTTTGCGGTTATGGCACGTGATTTCGGTTGGGCTGAGGGTACGGGACAGGTGCAAAAAGATACACCATACTGTATCACGGAAAAGGAAGTGGAAAAAGCATATGACGATATGCGGCCGGGCGGCAGCTTCACGGAAAGACTCGAGGTCTTAGCACAAAGGATATATCAGAGGCTTTACGGACATGACTGTGCGGATATCCTGATAATGGATGAATCGGTAGACGGAGTATCCGCGGGAGTGGGCGGACGGAGCAGGGTCGAATATGATTATATGAAAGAGCTGAATGACGAAAGGCGGGAGAAGCCGCAAAGCATGAACTATGAGACGGTATACTGCGTCCTTCACGGAAAGCTCATAAGGATGGGGTTTTTATCTTTTGAAAAGGAAGAAAACTTAAAAAGAGTGGTAAAGAACATATACAGATACAACATAAGGACCAATTTGAGCAGAAAAAATCCTGTCATCCACGGTACGCTCAAAAACGGCTCACGTATAGTGGCGGCCCGTCCTCCCGTATCGGACGGTTGGGTTTTTTATTTGAGAAAATTCAAGTCTTCCGATGCCCGGAGGATTGACACTCTTATAACACATAAAAACGGGGATACGGTCATAGAACTGCTGAAGCTTATCACGGGAGGGGAACTTAATTTCTGTATATCGGGGCCTATGGGAGGCGGAAAGACCACGCTTTTAAAATCCTTAGTCGGATTCATGAACCCGAAGTATACGATACGTGTGGCGGAGAGCTCATTTGAACTGAACCTCAATAATGTGTATCCGGAGAGAAATATACATATGATGCAGGAGAGAGGGGATTTTACCATATATGACATCATAACAGGTACCAAGAAAATGGATACGGACATATTGATAGTCGGAGAAGTGAATGAACCGAAGATAGCTGGAGCATATGTACAGGTAGCCCAGTCGGGTTCAAGGATGGCAGTGACGACACTTCATCACGAAACTACGGATAAACTGATAGAATACTTAAGAAACGCCCTGGTATCCGAGCTTGGCATAAACGATGTGAGGATCGCGGAAAAACAGGTCGTGGATATACTGAATTTCGATATACACATGGTACATGACGTGGACGGTAATTTCTATATAGAACGTATCACGGAGATCATCCCCGAAACTACGGATAACATGTACAGATTATCGGATATCGTAAGATTTGACAAAGATAACATGGAGTACCGGTTTTGTACAGGTATTTCAGAGCATACAAGGGAGAAGATCATCGAAAAAACAGGAATGGCAAGGATAAACGACTGGGACCGTTTCTTTTTAAAAGATCATACGGGAGGGGAAATACCGGATGAAGAATAAAAATGTGCGTTATCTTTCCGTGATCTATGATGTCCTTGAAAAAATACCCGGTTTTCTTTTTTTTCTTACGCCGCTGATAAAAAGATACAGGCTGTACCTTAACTATGATATGAAGGTATGCTCTGCCGAAGTGGCAGGTACTTTGATCAGGATATACGCGGTTTCGGTCCCGGTATCCGTATTGATATTCTGGACGGATCCTTCAGTATTTACATTCTTTACCGCTCTTTTTGCGGCACGTTTCATTGCAGACAGCTTTATCATCTCATCATATACGGCACTTGAAGTCAGATTCTTAAAAGCCTTTGATGATTTTTTAAGCATGGTGCGTCACAACTATTTTATCACAGGTTCGGTGAAGACAGCGATAGCGGCTTCGGAAAACGAGGCAGAGGATATTATGAAAGGGCACATCAGGGAAATATACAGATGCCTTGACTCTTCCGATCCGGATGCAGAGTCGGAGAAATACCTCATTACGCCTTATCACAGATATCTTAAGCTCTTTCTTACACTTTCCGGACTGGTAGAGGAGAATGGCGACGCAGAGGGTGAAAAGGGGTCTGTATTCCTTAATTCCTGTATGCATCTGAAAAATGAAACAGAAGAGGATATCCGGTTCATTACGGAAAAAAAGCACCGGTTTTCGGGACTTATATATACGGCGGTCCTGCCTCTTGCAGCTTTGCCGTTCATAGCGATGTGGGGCGTATCTACCATTCCCTCGCTTAATATATTTTATTACGGATATTCAGGCACAGTGCTTAAGGTTCTTATGTTCCTCATCACGGTTATAGGTTACAGGGCTTTAAGGATACTGCGTGACGGGGATATGATGAACAAAAAACAGTATCCTGCAGCAGAAAGACTGGTAAGAGTAAGGTATCTGAAAAAAATACCGCAGCTTCTTATAGGTCTCGGGCCTAAAAAAGCCCTGAAAAGAGCAGAGCAGATAGAAGGATGCAGTGCAGGGTACAAAATCGAGACCTTTTATATGCAAAAGGCTTTGTGTTTTGCAGCCGGATTTGTAATAAGCTGTATGGTCCTTTTTTTCGGGCACAACGCATCTGCCCGTATCTACAGGTATGATACGCCTGATGTGACCGGACTTACCGCGACAGCCGATGCAAGACAGATAGAGGCAATGGAAATACTTATCCCGATATATACGGACAGGCTGATAGAAGAAGATATCATTATGGAAAAAGAAACCTTAAAGGAACAGCTTCTTCTTGAAAAAGATATCCGGACGGACCAGGTCGCGGATGCGGCAGCGGATGAGATACAAAAAAGGATATCGCAGTATGAAAACGAAAAGTTCGGGATCCTCGATTTGATCTTAGCTTTTGCAGCGTCTCTTATATGCTTCTTTTTCCCTGATATCGGGCTTGTATTTAAATGTGCGTTATCCGCATCCGGATACAGGGATGAGATCATACAGTTTCAAAATATCATATATATGCTGAAAAATGTCCCGGGTATAAGTGCGGTATCTTTATTAGAGGAAATGGAGAGGTTTTCACGTTTGTATAAGCCGGTTATCAGGCAGTGTATAAACGAATACAATATATCCGATGAGTCGGCCATCAACCGGATGTACGAAGCTAAAAAGGATAAGGAATTCAAACGGATAGCCGATTGCTTCCGACAGGTTCCGGAGCTTGGGATCGAGGATGCCTTTATGGAGATATCCCGGGAGATCGAGAACTTTAAGGAAAACAGGAAACTGGACAGAAAGATAATGCTGGATTCAGAGGTAATGCTTGCGTCTCTTTTGGCAGTCATACCGGGAGGACTGATACTGTTCGGATATCTGCTCGGTCCTTTTATGATCAGATCAGTACAGATATTCAACGAATATCAGTCGGGCATTGCCATGGGAGGATTCTGAAAGAGATAAAGAATGTGAGGATATATGAGGAGCGATATGGATGGAAAAGTACCGGATAATATATCTAAACTGAACCGTATAGAGATAGCACCCAGGGCACTGCTTATGGCGGCGGCGGTTATGCTGTCCGTTATTCTGATATCGATAATGATATCACAGTATAACTCTGCACGTGAGGTTGTTAATTCCTCCTCCGAGGTCATGAGCAATAAAGCGGAGGAGATACGGAACAGCGACATAATGCAATATGACGGAATGACAGTGACAGGAGAGGATGTTATAAGCTTCATTAAGAAAAACCTCTCGGAGGGAGCCGAGATGCAGGGGCAGATAACGGTCACGCTTACAGGAGTATCGGGAACTTCACGGTCATTTACGGATACGTCTGCTTTAGGCAGTCTGACGGACCCTGAAGATGAAAAATACATCAGGCCGTTTTCAAAATGGATATGCAGTGTAAAAAAGAACAAAAACGGGATAATTACGGAAGTGATATTCCGTAAAAAAAGTTAACGTATTATTACGGGGATCGGATAAAAAAAGAGAGAAAAAGGAGAGAAAATGATGCAGGAAGCAAGAAAGATAAGAGGAACTGAAATGACAGGAAGGGCAGCCATATACAGAAGAAACTGTGTGGAGATAGGAGTAAAAGGGCTTGTGTTAGCAGTGACAGTGATAATAGCGGTGGTATTAAGTGCTCTTGCACTGTACATGGCCAACTCATCAAAGAGTACCATTAACGGAGGGACCACCCAGTATACCCAGCTCATGAGCGATTATTCGGAGATAAGCGCCACCATGTATGACGGGCTTGATGTATCGGGGTCTAAAGTGATATCGGTCATAAACGAGATGTGTCAGACGGAATATGTATCGGTGACGGTCATTACCAAGGAAGATACGACAGGTACCAACTACAGCAATGCAGGTAATAAAACGCAGGTCAAAACTACAGACAACAAGACCATAACCCCGTCGGGGAACCAGTACACGGGCTCCTCACAGGAATCAAAGATCACGGATAAGGCACATATAAATGAAAATGCATCATACCGCGGTAAGGTCTATAAAAACAGCAACGGACTTGTGGTAAACATAGAATTTACTCAGCATTAAAAAAGCGGTGAAAGGTCGGGAGTATGATCGGAAGGATAACGGCTGGACTGCTGGCGGTGATAATGCTTACAATGCTTCCTTTAAAAATGAAGGCCGTGCATGAAGCTGAGCGTATGGAAAATGCGGTAAGATCGGTTTTGAGGACTGCATATGAAGAGATCATGGCTGACAGATACATTGACAAAGATAAATGGGATAAGCTCAAAAACGGGCTTAAAGCAACAGGAATACCGGTAAGTGTAAGTATAACGGTCGGGACGATCCTTATCGGGAGGACCGGAAAAACACTGAGGTGTACCTATACCGATGAAATACTTGAAGAGATATCGGATGAGGGAAGCATATTGGATGTAGGAGGAAAGCTTGTCTCGATATCGGCAGTGCCCGTATCTGAAAATCCGATAGCGGGTATTGCAAATATGTTCTGGGTTTCATATATACCGGTTAAAAAGATATGCGTCGGAGGATAAAATGGAAGAGTTTTCTTTAACTTTAGAGACTGCTGTGAGTGCGGTCCTGTTCTGCGTGGCAGTCGTCTTGCTTCTTTTCATTACGGCATCTTTAGCTGCATGAGTGTAATAGTTAAAGGAGGAGTCTTGCTTGTAGCTGTTTTGATACATGAGACCGGACATCTGGTGTTCGGACTTATCACAGGTTATCGTTTTGTATCTTTTAAGTTTTTATGGTTTATGTTAACAGATACGGGTACAGGGAAAAAACTCTCTTTAGGCGGCATAGCTCCGCCCGGACAGTGTCTTATGTATCCTGCGGGAAGCATGGCGGTGCCGTTAATGATGATATTGGGCGGTCCTTTAGCAAACCTTGTATCGGGGATGATTTTTATCATATGCGGATTTGCGGTAACGGGGATCGTATACAGGATCATCGCCCTGTATTTCGGTGCGGCGGGTATCGCTGTTGGCATATATAATCTTTTTTGGGGGTCGGTATATTCGGACGGATATACATACAGGGAGATTAAAAGAGATAAGGATTTGGGGCGTATCTACAATAACATCATGCTGATATACAGGGAGCTTATAAGAGGCAGATCATACGAGGACATGCCGGATCATCTTTTTAAACTAAAGGAGAAAGGACAAGGTCCCTTATATGATGAAATGCGGGAACATATAAAGCGGAGGGAAAATGGATGCAGCAGGTAAGCTTTACGATATCCTGATATTTATCACGGTTTTGTTTCTGGTACCTTCACTTTGGGCAGTTTCGGCAGTGCATAATCTTGAAACGGAGGATGCCGTGCGGAATGCCGACATATATTTAGCGCATGTGATAGAAGCGGAAGGGATATCAGAGGAGCTTTTAGACAGGCTTAATGAAAGCGTAAAGACAAATGCGGGATTATATTATACCGTATATGTACTTAGAGAGACTGTATACGATGAAGCTGAAGGCGACGGGGGCAGTGCAGTGTATTCTGCAAGAAATATCATAACGTTTAATGAGATAGCGGAAGAGATCAAAGTAAAAGGAGAATTCAGGCTGCTTCCGGGAGATATTATTACCGTTAAGCTTTTTGACAGGGATTCGGTACTGTATACCGCCATCAGACGGAAAAGAACGTATTAGAAGGTTTTATTATGAAGATATATCATTTTGTACTATTGTTTGCCGTATTTGCCATAGGGACGATCATGGTAACGGATATGAGGCTGTCGGAAAAAAGATACAGCGAAAAAGAGAGAAACATATTAGAGGAAAAGCTGGATGAGGCAGCTGAAGCGGCAGCAGGAGAACTTGCTGCTTACAGTACGGGTACGGGGGAGATTGCCGAAAGACGGGCTGTAGATGCATTCTTTTATTCCATGTATGCTTCCCTGGGGATCATTGATATGCCGCAGGCAATAAACGATCTTAAAAAATATGTGCCTGTATTTATGATCGGATTAAAGGACGGGTATTATCTGTATACATATGCAGGGATTGCTGATGGGCCGGAGGATTTGGAAGCCCTTACCGGACCGGACGGTACAGGATATGTAAAGAGCAGCCTTATAAGCTATGAAGACGGTATGGCGGAGCATGATATCGTATTTGCAGCGTATCTTAAAGGTTATCCGTTAAGAACGGAAAACTTTGACGGATATTGTTTTTCCTCGGCTTTTGTTACCGAAAGAACAGGTTATATCATCGATACCGACGGTATATATCACCTGTCGGGATGTAAAGCGGCGGGGGATACGGAATATGTATTTTTTTCCGAGGAAGGATGTGTCGCGATGGGTGCTTTACCCTGCAGTAGTTGTTTAGGGAGGAACCAATGAAAAATAGAATATTAATGAGTAGCATTACTTTGTTTTTATTAACCGTGATCTTAGCGCTTATTCTGCCTGAAACGGATACTTATTGCGCGGAAAAGTATATTACGGGGCTGGACTTACTGAAAAAAATAGAAGACGGGATATCGGACAGCGGGTTAAAAGCAGGCGGATACACTCTGAGCATAAAAAACGGAACTGTCAGGATAAACGGAAGTAAGATAAAGGAAAAGAGCATAAAGAAATATGCTTCAAAATATAAGATCTCCGAAAAAGATGCGGCATATTGCATAGCCGCCGTAAAGATAAAGCTTATAAAAACATCGGGGATAAAGAAGTTAAAGAAAAAACTCAATATCGAAAGAGCCGCGGTACTTATATATGATGCCGACAGGCTGCTTTATAAAAGTCAGGTAAAGGATACCGATATAAAACTGGCACTAAATGAGAGGATATCGGACGCAGAAAAGATTTCTTCAGAAGCTGCTGCTAAAAAGCTTGCAGGAGCTTTTATAAGAGGGTATATCGCAGGAACTGCTAAGCAAAACTATTCCTCCTTAAGAGTCATAAATCCGGCAAAGAAAATAACCCGTAAAGAAGCATTAAAGATGGCAGATATGCTTTTTGACGAAAAAGCCAGATATTCTTTAACGTCGGATCTAAAGGTTATAAGGAAGGTGGGTCTCCCGAAAAACGCCGGTCTTTATGCGTATATCCTTGATTCGTACCCGAACGGGATATATGAGACAGGGTTTAACGGTATGACCTCGGGGACTTTTTTTGACAAGGGGGAAGGTTTAGGAGCGGATGATCTTTTGACCAGGATGAAAAGGAAGAACTTTACCTTTGTATTCCCTAAAGAGATAGAAGAATTCAATTCACTTGAATATCCCGGACCTGATTTTTCTTACGGCTCGAATGTGTTCCTTGATACCTTTAGGAATGATAATGTACCTAAAGAGCTGGTATCAAGCTCGGTTGAGTTCTATAAGTATGCCCTTAATGTGGATTATAAGACCATTGAGAAGGATAAGGAATGGCAGTCCGTAATGAAAAAATACCTGAGTGAAAATGAGCTTGCAGACTATATCAGGCACTGTAAGGAAAACAAAACCATCATAGAATGCGATGCGGTATACTCTGACAGTTCCCTTGTATATTGGTATAACGGGGAATACAACTGCAAGATATATACACATATGAGAGTGGTATCGGATATCCCTCTTGAAAACGGCAAAACAACTGGCATGGATCAGGATACATACGGATACCTGTATCCCGTAAAAAGAGGGTATGAACCGGGAACTTTATTTACAAGAAGCGTGCTCGGAAACTTATATATGGGATACAAGATGGGTACGTGGACGGATTTTTATTTTAATACAAGCGGTTCTGCCGATATGTACGGAAGTTTATGCTGTAGCAATACATCCCGCGGCATCATGATCGATTACTCGGGACTTTATCCGTGGCTGTATAAACTTCCCGGAAGATAAGTATGGATGCTGATATGGGATATTAAGTATGGAGGGCTGATATGGGACATCTGCATGGAAGACATAAGATATTTATGATAGCGGCCGTATGTGTTTTTTCTGCTGCGGTTATACTTGCCATAACCGGTATCATAGCTTCTGCCGCCGGCGGAAATGATATCTCATACCGCCTTGGCAGTACGGGGGACATTACCTATAAAGAAAACGATAACAAGGTGTATTATACAAGAAAGCATTTTTCTTCCGGCAGCAGCATAAGATATTATACATCTAAGTTTGTGATATCTCTTAAGGAGATATCGCAATATGATGATCTATCGGCATTAAATGCTTCGGGAAATGATTATTCCATGGAACTTACCGTAGCACATGACGGCGGTTCGATAAAGGAAAAGGATGCGGATAAGACAAAAAGCTTTTACTGGTATGACAGTGATGAAGCAGATGATGACGGATATATCACTACTACTTATGTCATAGACGGAAGCATTTTGCTGGAGTTTCTGGAAAATGCCTCAGCTTCCGGGAGGCGCGGAAACCTGTATATACATCATGTTTTTTCTATAACGGGCGGCAGTGATAATGATGCATGGCACAAAAGCAACAATGTAGTCAATAATGTGCCTTATTTCAGGTACAGTGACCTTTTTAAGCTCACCTGGAACAATACGGAAGCCACAAGGGCTTCCCAGGAGGCCTGTATGAACATCCCGGTCCCCTTCAAGAGCTTTTGCGAGGTGTATACCGCATATTATAATGAATACGGGCGGGTTATAAGACAGGAAAGAGGTACGCTTTCAGGTAACGCTAACTGGATAAAGACCGTTCCTTATTATATCAACGGAGTAAACGGGAAAAAATATGCAAGCCTTGAGCCGGGGACCAGAAAAGATACAAGAGGAAATATAATGAGGGCATACTATGTATATAGCACGGTACCTCTAAATAAAACGGATTTTCCTTTGTGGGATCCGGGACGTGACAGGCTGGCAGCCGATGGAAATACAATAAAACTTACGGATGCATCCGGAAGTCATCTGATAAGAGGCGGATATCTGAAAAAGACGGACAGCATATATTCATTCGCTGTCGCACAGGCAAATGCATATAATGTGATACTGTATATACCTGTAACCGATGCAGATAATGAGCTAAACCCCGGGCTTACACCGGACCCTGATGTTACACCTTTACCGGATGTGACACCGGGTCCGGATGTAACGCCTTTTCCTGATGTAACACCTATCCCGGATATTACGCAGGGACCTTATCCCGGGGGCGGGGATATTCCGGGATATACAGGTTCAGAACTTACAGTAAAATATTTTTACTATGACCTGACAAAAGGTAAAACCGATTGTATAAAGCTTGAAAGAGTGATCAACAGGGAATCGGGAACAGGCAGATATGACTTTAATGCGGCATATACGGTCAGACTGCAGGATACCCTTTATAAAGACGGCAGGGTGTATGAGCCTGCATCACTCGACGGGGTTCTCTTCGGGGACAATGCTTCATTACTGGCATCGGGCAGTGTTGACTTTGTAGATACCTTTAATATGCATGACGAAAAAGTATACGGTATGTCTTCCGGCTCTGTAAGAAGGGAAGACGGGGTTTATGCGGATTTTGAAACAGGGGACCGCGGAGGTTTTTGTACCGTATATATATTGTGCAACGAAATCAAAGCCACTGATTCACTTCTTATAAGATATATTGATGAAGAGAGCAGGGAAGTGATATCGGAACAGATCCTTACTCATTTTTTCGATGGGAAAAAGCTGTACTGGCACGGGGTAAACGGTAAGCTCTCCTGGGCATACCGGGTACCTTTGACGGATATATATACAGCAGACGGCGATGAGTGTATCCCTTCATTTAAGGAGGAAGGGGCTTACTCCGTTGTCAGCGGTAAATGTGCCCCGTACGAGGCTGTACATGAGCACCTCGGAAGAGAATTGGGGAACGAAGCTATATGGTATTGTATGACATGCGGAAAGATAAAGAGGATAACATATTTTACCGGCAGTCCGTATGCTCCGGATGCAGTGACGAGTGTATATGACAACAATTCAGTAAATGATACCTATCACAGCTATCGTAAGTATAACGAAAGCGAAAGTATCCCGGTAAGAGCGGGATATGTATACGGAAGTTTTATAACGGATGCAGATATCGGTACGGGCAGGACTTATCAGAATTGCAGTGACTGCGAATATGATTATGATGAAAGTAATTCTGCATTGTGGATAGCCGTGCCGGGAGATATCAATTCGGGGAATCTCGCTTTTACATTTGAACCGGAGAAGGATGTTCCTTTTACGGCCGGGGTCCTATATATACCATGCAGACAAAAGGTGACAAGAAAGCCGATACATGTACATATATCCGGTGATAACTTAAAGCATGTGCAGTATCATTATGCTGATAAGAATCTGCCCCAGGCCGTAATTATAAATGATGATCTAAGCGGTGATGATAATGATGATCCTTCAAAGTTTTACCTGGTGATCGATGAATACGGAGATGATGTGCTGGCAGAGTTCGGCCTTGATGTACTTGCACCGGGCGGGATCAGGATAAAGGCCGGGACTAAGCATATCCCGTATCCCTCGTACAGAGTACCGTCAGATGTGCAGGAAGGCATATACAGTGTTAAAGCGGAAGTGACGGATACGGACGGAAGTATCTTATATACCGATGAGACGTTTTTGGAGGTAACGGGCAGGCTGTACGGGCTGACACTTTACGATATATCTTCCGACGGCTATGAGTGGAAGGGAGTATTTGACGGAGAGGGTAACGGTTTTAATACGGAAGCATTGCCTTTATTGGACGGAGATTCACCTAAAGTTAAGAATGCAGGCATGCTTAAAAGCGGTTACATATGGAGTTTTTCATTAAAGACAGCGGGCAGCAGGATGCAGCAGGCACTCTCGGGTATTAAGATCACCCCGGAGTTTTATCATATATCTCCGGACGGGACAAAAAGAAAAGTCGATATATGGTACCGGGGATATGACGCGGACGGCCGGGAGACTATCTTAAAGGAAGAAAAAAAGCCTGCAGCGGTGCGGGGAGAAATAAGCAGGCGGGTCGGTGATAAAGGCGACAGCACTAAAGGTATATGGAGCTTTGAATACAGCCTGCCTGATACCTGGTACTGTGTGGATAAAGGATTTGATATGGAAGGGTATCTCGATATATATGACGGGTGTACCTTCGATGAGGCATTTTGGGAGAAAGAAGGATATCTTGCGGTAAGTTTTAAGATCGAAGCATTTACAGAGGATGGTACGGTCATCATGTCATATTCGAACTTAAGTGAAAATGTAGAGGCCGGTATGTGTGACATGTGGGCGGAAGAAGGATATATACTTAAAAAGACGGATGTATACGGGACGGAATTTTTGCTGGATGAAGGTCAGGTGATCATAGTCCGACTCCCCGGCTCGACCATAAAAAAGGGGTCCGGTGTTCCGGACCCCCCGACAAACTTAAAAGAAGATAATATGATAAGATCAGGCGGAGCAGCTTATCTTTCCCTTCCGAGATAGAAGAGTGCTACGGTACCGGGGCCTGCATGTGAGCCGATGGTGGGAGAGAGATCACTTATCATGAAGTTCTCATATCCGAATCTCTTTTTTACTTCGTCTCTTACGAACTCGGCATCTTCCCTGCAGTCACCGTGTGTGATAACGATCAGCCTGTTTTCGTCCTTGGACTTAAAGCTTCCTATATGTTCTTCCATCTGGTCGACTAAAGAGATGAGGGATTTTTTCCTGCCTCTTACATTTTTTACGGGGACAAGCTTTCCTTCGTTGTCCACGTGAAGTACGGGCTTAACATTGAGCAGTGTACCGAATATCTTGACAGTTTTTGAGATACGTCCGCCTCTGTGCAGATACTCGAGATCGTCCACGGTAAAGGAGTGGCAGAGGTGCAGCTTGTTTTCCTTTAGCCAGCTTATTACCTCGTCCATGCTCTTACCTGCCTTCTGCAGCTCTAAAGCATACCATACATACAGTCCCTGCCCGCCTGAAGCACATAAGGAGTCGATGACCTCAATCCTGGCCCCGGGGAACTCGGGGAGTACTTCTTTGGCAGCTATCTCAGCGTTGTTGCATGCGGAGCTTAGTCCCGATGAAAATGCTATATGGAGTACATCGTAGCCTTCGGATAACTGCTTACGGAATATCTCCTTGGACTTATCGGGATTGGTGGCAAATGTGGATACGGTAGCTCCGTTTCTCATGCGGTTAAAGAAATCCTTGATATCAAGCTCGATATCGTCACCGTATGTGGTACCGTCCACGATATAATGGAGCCTGTGGAGTGTAAGTTTGTTTTCTTTTACAAACTCCTCGGGCAGATCGGCAGTAGTGTCGGTAGAAATGATAAAAGGTCTTTTAATGTCTGACATAGCTTCATGTCGCATTAATAAGTATTAATGCATTCCTTTCCAATATTCTAATGCATAGATGGCATCAAATATTAAATGACTTTGTTTTAAAATCCAAAACATGTAGTTTTTAAAACTACATTCATTTTACCATAACCGGTTATTTTCGTCAATTAAAAAAATATAAACTTTTGCTCTTTGACATTAAGAAAAATATGTGTTATGATAAATTAGTTATGGGCTATATTTATGCCCGAACATGAAATTTTTCTTTAGTTTTTTGGAGGATACTATGAAGAGTAAAGGTTTTGTACAATTACTTATCGCCCTTATCTGTATCGCTGCCATCGCATTTGTTTCCATATGCGGATTCGGTACCGACAAGAGCGGAAGTGCCAGTGACGTTAAGCTCGGACTGGACCTCGCAGGCGGCGTGAGCATCACATACCAGGCCGTAAAAGAGGATCCTACTTCTGCAGAGATGAACGATACCGTTTATAAGATGCAGAAACGTGCCGAGGGCTTCAGTACTGAGGCTGAGGTTTACCCTGAGGGAGATAACAGGATCACCGTTGCCATCCCCGGTGTTTCAAGTGCCGATGAAGTACTTAAGACACTTGGTGATGCAGGTAATATTTATTTTATATATGGTAAGAGTCCCGACGGGACAGTTAATATCGAAAGAGATCTTGACGGCTCATACAAGCTTGCACGTCCTTTGGAGACCATCATTTCCGACGGCGGCTTGGTAGTAGACGGTTCGGATATCTTAGACGCACAGCCCCAGATGTATCAGGATCAGATACAGGGCGTTCAGTATGTAGTCGATCTTACATTCAAATCAGAAGGAACCAAGAAGTTTGCCGATGCTACAGAGTATGCTTACAGCTACCGTTCGGCAGGTTCTTTAGAGAACATCATCGCTATCGTATATGACGGCGAGATCGTATCTGCACCCGGCGTTTCATCTGTTATCAGCGAAGGCCGTGCACAGATCATGGGACAGGCTAATTTTGACGAGAGCAATGTACTTGCTACCACGATCAGAGTCGGTGCCCTTCCTCTTGAACTTTCAGTATTAAGATATTATGTAGAAGGTGCTTCACTCGGTGAGAACGCACTTGACACTTCACTTATCGCAGGTCTTATAGGTATCGGGCTTATCATCCTTTTCATGATCATCATGTATCGTGTTCCCGGTGTTGCAGCTTCACTTGCACTTTTATTCTATGTAGGCATTATGGTTATATGTCTTAACCTGTTTGAGGTTACGCTTACACTTCCCGGTATCGCAGGTATCATCCTTTCCATCGGTATGGCGGTAGATGCGAACGTTATCATATTTACCCGTATCCAGGAAGAACTCGGTACAGGAAAGACGGTACGTTCAAGTATCAAGATCGGTTTCAGCAAAGCTCTTTCAGCTATCGTTGATGGTAATATCACCACCATCATTGCGGCTATCGTTCTTTACTTCTTAGGCTCAGGTACAGTTAAGGGTTTTGCACAGACACTTGCCATCGGTATCATCATTTCCATGCTCACAGCATTGTTTGTGACCAAGTTCATACTTAATGCATTTGTTAACTTAGGTGCTGACAAGGTAGGCTGCTTCGGTGAGAAGAAGGGCTACAAGAAGATGCGTATCATCGAGAACTTCCCTAAGTTCGCGATCATTTCGGGTGTCGTTATCTTAGCAGGTGCGATCGCCATCATCGTTAACACAGCAACCATAGATGCTCCGTTCAACTACGGACTTGATTTCTCAGGCGGTACAGCTACTACCTTTACGGTAGACGGCGAGCTTCCTTCGGATATCAAGGAGAGCCTTGATCAGAAGATCACTGCACAGCTCGGACAGAGTGCAGTTATTTCACAGGAAAGAGGCACATCTACCTTTACAGTAAGGACCAAGGAGCTTTCAACCGACGACAGAGCAAAGTTAACCGAAATCATTACGTCGTCATATTCCGTACAGGCAGACAACATCACCACCGAGAGCGTAGGTGCCACTGTTTCGGGAGAAATGAAGAAGGATGCGCTTGTAGCCGTTATCGTAGCTACCATCTGCATGCTTATATACATCTGGTTCAGATTCAAGAACATCAGCTTCGGTCTGTCATCAGTTATCGCACTTCTGCATGACGTACTTGTGGTTATTACCGTATATGCCATAGCTAAGGATGTTATCTCGGTAGGTAACACCTTCATAGCATGTCTGCTTACCATCGTCGGATACTCGATCAACGCTACCATCGTTATCTTTGACCGTATCCGTGAGAACATGGCTGAAAAGCTTGCTAAGGAAAGCGTTGCAGATGTGGTAAACAAGAGTATATCACAGACATTTACCAGAAGTATCTACACCTCACTGACCACTCTTATCATGGTTGTGCTTCTTGCCATCCTCGGTGTATCATCAGTCAGAGAATTCGCTATCCCGCTTATGGCAGGTATCATTGCGGGCGGTTTCTCATCTGTATGTATTTCAGGCGGCATCTGGCATCTGTTCCAGAAGAAAAAGAAAAAGGCTGAATGATGGATTGTAACGAAAAATGGTCTGTTTGCAATAAAAAAGGCGATTTTGAATTTATAATGAATACTTTCGGTGTGACCGCGTCCACCGCCAGGCTTCTCATCAACAGGGATAAAACCACTGAAGAAGAGATAAGGGAATTTCTGTATCCGGATGAAGACAACATTCATCCGGGTACCCTTATGAGAAATCTGAAGGAAGCGGCCGACATCATAGAAGAGAAGCTTTCGTCCCGAAAAAAGATCAGGATTATAGGCGATTATGATGCAGACGGTATCATGTCCACCTTTATCCTGTATGACGCGTTGAAAAAAAAGGGGGCGGAAGCTGATTTCTATATTCCGGACAGGATAAAAGACGGATACGGCATCAATGCTGATATGATAGCGAAGGCGGCAGAGGACGGGATAGATACCGTGCTCACATGCGATAACGGCATATCGGCGACGGATGCAGCTGATAAAGCAAAGGAAAGAGGCATCACTCTCATAGTGACCGATCATCATGAGCTGCCGGAAATACTCCCCGATGCATGTGTCATAGTGGACCCGAAGCATCCGGAAGACACATACCCCTGTAAAGATATCTGCGGTGCAGTGGTAGCCGCCAAGCTTGCGGTAGAACTTTTAAACAGGGGTCTGCCCCCTTCGGCGCAGCAGAGTGATAAAGCAAGCCGGTCCCCTTATTACAGGTACATCGAATACATGGCTATCGCCACTATCTGCGATGTGGTTCCGTTACACAAAGAAAATAAGACGATCGCGTCGTTGGGACTGAAAAAACTTAACGAAAAATACCATTCCGCATCCTGCACGGATGACGGAAGCATAAATATGGGTCTTAAAGCACTTATAGACCTGTGCGATATAAAAGGAGCCATATCGGACCATACTGTCGGCTTTATCATCGGACCGTGCCTCAATGCGACGGGAAGGCTTGACCTTGCAGGACGTGCCCTTCATATGCTTTTGGCAAAGGATCCGGCGCAAGCTCTAAAGTATGCCGGAGAATGCAGGGAACTGAACGAAGAACGTAAAGCCATGACCATAAGCGAGACCGGGAAAGCACTTAACTTTCTCGAGGAGGAAGCGGTATCGGACAGAGTGCTTGTAGTGGAGCTGCCTGACTGCCATGAGAGCTTAGCGGGCATCATAGCGGGACGTATAAGGGAGAAGTACATAAAACCCGTATTTGTCCTTACAAAGGGCAAGAATATGATAAAAGGTTCGGGACGTTCCATACCGGGCTACAATATGTTCGGCGAGATGCAGAAGTGTTCTGAACTGTTCTCTAAATTCGGCGGACATCCCATGGCTGCCGGACTGAGCCTGCCGGAGGAAAACGTAGCAGCCTTCAGGAAAAAGATAAATGCCATATGTACACTTACCGAAGAGGACATGAAGAAAAAGGTGCTGCTCGATGCGGCGGTGCCGATAAGTGCTTTTGACGAAAAAAGTGTAGAGGAACTAAGCCTGTTTGAGCCGTGCGGACCGGAGAACCCCGCACCGTTATTCGGTGACAGGAACAATAAGGTGATACGTTTAAGACGTATCGGTAAAAACAACAATTTCCTAAAGCTGACCATGGAGGACAGCAAAGGTATAAGATACAGCGCAGTATGCTTTAAGGACGCCGAAGAAGTGATAGGAGCCTTATCCGGGAAATACGGCACCGCACAGGTTGACCGGGCTTTTGAGGGAAGGGACAATGATATAAGGCTTACCATAAGCTACATACCCGAGATCAATGAGTATAACGGTATCCGCAGTATCCAGATGAAGATACAGGGCATCCTGTATTAAATGAGTTTAAATTGGAATCTTATAATATAACATACGAGGAACAGAAAATGTCAGATCGTTCATACATTAAAGACAAAAAAAGAATAGTCATTAAAATCGGTTCATCATCACTGGTACATCCGGAAACAGGGGACTTAAACCTTGTCCGCATAGAAAAGCTTGTGCGTATCATCACGGACCAGTGCAACGAAGGTAAGGAAGTGGTCCTGGTATCCTCGGGAGCCATAGCTGTCGGGATCAAGGCGCTCGGACTTTCAAAAAGACCCGACTATAAGGCGGGAGAGCAGGCATGTGCCGCAGTAGGACAGGCCAGGCTTATGATGGTATACCAGAAGCTGTTTGCGGAATACCTCCGTACCGCAGCCCAGGTACTTATGACGAAAAACACCATGATCGACCCTGAGAGCCGCCATAATGCGAGAAGTACCTTTGATGAGCTCTTAAAGATGGGAGTGGTACCTGTCGTTAATGAAAACGATACCGTATCCACGGATGAGATTGAGTTCGGTGATAACGATACGCTTTCCGCTATAGTTGCCGCACTGGTGCATGCGGATCTGCTGATCCTTCTTACCGACAAGGACGGACTGTATACCGATGACCCCGGGAAAAATCCCGATGCACAGTTCATAAATACCGTAGATGTGATCGATGAGAGGATACTTGCCATGGGTAAGGGTGCCGGCTCAAGCGTAGGAAAGGGCGGTATGTCCACCAAGATATCCGCAGCACGTATCGCAACCGACTCCGGTGCGGACATGGTCATCACCAATGCGGACGATCTGAATAAATTAAACGATGTATTGGAAGGTAAGGATGTCGGAACACTGTTCAAGGCACACAAGAACATCGACTTCCACCTGATCAATTATATCTCACAGTAAAAGTATTCCGGCAGCATCATTCCGGATAAATAAATGTCATCCTGAGTTTTTTTAGAAGGCTCTTTAAAATCCTTCGTAAAAGCTCAGGATGACATTTTTATCTGCTTCGGTCTTTAAAAAAAACATTAAAATAATCCTTAAAACCATCCTTAAAACCATCCTTAAAACCATCCTTAAAACCATCCTTAAAACCATCCTTAAAACCATCTAAAAATAATCCCGAAAACTATCCTTAAATAAAAAAAGACCCCTAAAAATGAGGAGAAGCCCAACAGAGGGGGGAGGAGACTGTTGAGCTTAAAAGTTTATGAAAAAAATATTTTGAAAAACCCTAGAGGTTTTCTGCTTTTCACTGTATTTAATATAACATACGATTATGAACTGCGTATGTTAAAAATATGAATTTTTCGTTAATAATTTGAATATTTTTTTTGGATAGGTAAAAAAAAGAAATATTTATACAACTTTTTTTTACATTAAGCATTTTTATGGTTGATAATAAAAGGCAATTAGGCTATAATTATGAATGTAAAAACAATATCGGGGGATAAAATGAACCGCTCTGAAATAAAAGATATCGGACTTGCAGAGTCCGGATTAAGAAAAATCGAATGGGTCAGACGCAACTGCCCGCTTTTAACACTGATCAAAAAGGATTTCGAAAAGGAACAGCCCTTTAAGGGAAAGAAGATAGCATTATCCGTACATCTTGAAGCCAAGACCGCATACCTCTGTGAGGTACTTAAAAGCGGCGGAGCAGAGATGTACATCACCGGCAGTAATCCGTTATCCACTCAGGATGATGTAGCTGCGGCACTTTGTTTCGAAGGCATGGAGGTACATGCATGGCATGGCACCACTCACGAAGAATACGAGGCTCATCTTACCCATGTACTTGAAAATGACTGCAATATCATCATAGACGACGGAGGCGACCTGGTACATAAGCTCCACACCGGGATGAAGGACAGGTTAAAATATGTCATAGGCGGATGCGAAGAGACCACCACAGGTATCATAAGGCTCAAAGCCATGGCGGAAAAGGGAGAGCTTCTCTTCCCCATGGTATTGGTAAATGATGCAGACTGCAAGCATCTGTTTGATAACAGATACGGTACAGGCCAGTCGGTATGGGACGGCATCAACAGGACGACAAATCTTATAGTGGCCGGAAAGACCGTAGTAGTAGCCGGATACGGCTGGTGCGGCAAAGGCGTAGCCATGAGAGCCAAAGGTTTCGGCGCTAAGGTAGTGGTTACCGAGGTTGATCCCGTACGTGCCATCGAAGCTGTCATGGACGGTTTTGAGGTAATGCCGATGAACGAGGCGGCAGTGATAGGTGATTTCTTTGTCACGGTCACCGGATGCAGCGGTGTCATCACCGAAAAGGACTTCTTAAAGATGAAGGACGGAGCCATCTGCTGCAACGCAGGACACTTTGATGTAGAAGTCGATGTGGCCGGATTAAAGAAAATGGCAGTTGAATCCGCTCCCATGCGTAATAATATCATGGGATATAAGCTTTCTAACGGTAATTGGATATATATCCTTGCTGAAGGCAGGCTGGTAAATCTGGCAGCCGGCGACGGACATCCTGCAGAGATCATGGATATGAGCTTTGCCATTCAGGCTTTATCGGCCAGATATCTTGTCATGAACGAAGGAAAGATCACGGAAAAGCTTATCCGTGTACCGGAGGATGTGGATAAGGCAGTGGCTGTAAAGAAGCTTGAAACATTAGGAAAGAAGATAGATGTTCTTACCGAAGAACAGAAAGCATATTTGAATCAGGGACTTTGATATAACGGTCTTACCGGTATAGGAAAGGACAATCATGAACTTCAATAAATTACTGAGAACAATGCCTTTTATACTCGCAGGGCTCATTGTTATACTGATCGTATTGATCATCCTCGGCGGACTTGACAGTAAGCCGAACAATGACAATGCCGGACAGAACGTAGCGGATGCAGGTACACCTACCAAGGCACAGGATAAGCCCGTGGACTGGAAAGATGACGGTGTCGATATAACTAAACCGGATAAAAACGGGGACAGCAACGATCCTGCGGCTACCGGCACACCTGATGACCCCCAGGGCGGCGATATAGCGGATATCACTCCGGAGCCTACCAAAGAGCCGGATACGATCGAAGATAACGAGTTCGGCTTTGTATTTACGGAAAAATCCGATTTCGTCGATACCAAGGACGGAGTCAACTTAAGAGCCGGTGCATCTACAGATACCGCAGTAGTGGCACATCTTGATAAGGGCAAGAGACTTGAACGTACCGGTTATAATTCGGAATGGACCAGAGTCATATACAATGAGATGGAGTGCTACATAGCCACTTCACTTATCGTAAGAAGTGCGGCAACCATAGATGAGGGCTTAACCCCTACCGACGCACCCACAGGCAGTCCCGTAGCGGAGATCACATTTGAAGCCAAGTCGGATTATGTCGATACCAAGGACGGCGTAAACTTAAGAAAAGATCCTTCTACAGAAAGCGATCTTGTCGCACATCTTGAAAAATCCGAAAGATTAAAGCGTATAGGATATAATAAGGACTGGACGAGAGTGGAATATAACGGAAAGACATGTTATCTTGCCACATTCCTTGTCACAGGAGTATCAGATAAGGCTGAGCGCGATCCCGTATCGAACGAGAACGGTGAGACCGGCAACGGAGAAAACGGTGGCGGAACAGAAAACATCGAGAATCCCCCGGTTCAGATCGTATTTGAAGAAAAATCGGATTATGTTGATACTAAAGATAACATAAATATCAGAAAAGAGCCCTCAACCGAGAGCGAACGTGTGGCATACATAGAAAAGTCATTAAGATTAAAGCGTACAGGATATAACAAGGACTGGACCAGAGTAGAATACGAAGGAAAGACCTGCTATATCGCCACATATCTTATCACCGGAGTTTCGGATAAAGCGGAGCGTGAAACGGAAAACAACGGAACAGGTACTGAAAACGAAACCGGAAGCGGAAACGCTTCCGGTGGTATATTTTACGGCTCAGGTTCCGGAAAGCTCATATGCATAGATCCGGGACACCAGACCAAGGGCAACTACGAGACCGAACCTGTAGCTCCCGGTTCTTCGGAGAAAAAGGCTAAAGTATCATCAGGTACATCCGGTACATCGACAGGCATCCCCGAGTATAAGCTGAACCTGAATGTTGCCATGCAGCTAAAGGATGAGCTTGTAAAACGCGGCTACAGGGTAGTCATGACACGCAACAGTAACGATGTAAACATTTCCAACATCGAGAGAGCAGGCATAGCCAACGGCAATAACGTGGATGCATTTGTCCGCATACATGCCAACGGAAGCGATAACAGTGCGGTAAGCGGTATAGAGACCATCTGCCAGACTAAAAACAATACATCTAACGGCAATATCTATTCAAAATGCAGAAAGCTTTCGGATACCGTACTTGAAGGCATGGTATCGGCCACAGGCGGAAAAAACCGCGGCGTATGGGAGACGGACACCATGAGCGGCATCAACTGGTCGAATGTACCCGTGACCATCGTCGAGATGGGATTCATGACCAACCCGGACGAGGACAAAAAGCTGGCCGAAACCGAGTACCAGAAAAAGATAGTAACCGGTATAGCCGACGGGATAGATAATTATTTTAAATAAAACTAAGAGGATACAAAAGAGGTATACGATAAATGAAATTCACAAAAATGCAGGGCTGCGGTAATGATTATGTATATATCAACTGCTTTGAGGAAAATCCGCAGAATCCCGAGGAACTTGCAATTAAGCTCTCAGACAGGCATTTCGGCATAGGAGGCGACGGGGTTATATTTATCCGTCCTTCTAAAGTGGCTGACTGCATGATGGACATGTATAACTTAGACGGTTCACGCGGCAAGATGTGCGGAAACGGCATCAGATGCGTCGGAAAATACGCATACGACCATGGTATAGTCGATAAGACCGAGATCACCGTAGAGACACTTTCAGGCATAAAAACACTTACTCTTTTCCCAGGAGCGGACGGGAAGATAGAAAAGGTAAGAGTGGACATGGGGACCGCCGAATTCAGGCCGGAGAACATCCCGCTCAATACCGCTGTATTATCCGATATACCCGAAAGCCGTGCATTTAAAAACGGAGAGTGTGTTAAAAACATCCCCGTGACCATAAAGGACAAAACCTTCGGGTTCACATTTGTATCCATGGGCAATCCCCATGCTGTTACATTTGTTGACGACACTAAGGCTTCAGACATCTTAAAATACGGTCCCGAGGCTGAAGTGCACGAGCTTTTCCCCGAAAAAGCCAATATAGAGTTTATAAAGGTAAATGATGCCACGCACATCGATATGCGTGTGTGGGAGAGGGGCTCGGGTGAAACCTTCGCCTGCGGTACAGGCGCATGTGCAGCAGTCGTTGCATGTGCCGAAAACGGGCTCACCGGGAATGAAGTAGAGGTAACGCTTTTAGGAGGCAAGCTCTATATCAGTTATGATAAGGCAAGCGGGAAGGTCCTTATGACGGGCTCCGCAGTAGAAGTATTTTCGGGAGTTATCTGAGCATAAGGTGTCATCCTGAGCGTATGCGAAGGATCTTACAGCCTTCCCCTTGAAGGAAAGGTGTCACGCCAAAGGCGTGACGGATGAGGTGTAACAGCAAAATAAAAAGTAGTAACAGGAGCAAAAAGAAATGTCCGAGTTTGTAAAAAAGAATAAACGAGCTTTATTCTTTCCTTTACTGTTCAGTTTTATGGAAATCGCATTCCATATCTATTATTTCGGCAGGGTCGATATCTATGTACTCTTTGCCGTATTGTTTGCATTTTCGTTCGGCTTTGCCGTATCGGCGCTTACCGGCTTTTTCAGCAGGATAGCCAATATCATTATAGCATGGATAGCCACATTGTTCGTTGCGATATTCTGCAGCCTGCAGATGGTATACGGACACATATTTACCAGGTTCATTCCGCTTAGTTCCGTAGCTGAAAACGCAGGAGACGCCACAGAGTTCTGGAAACAGGCTCTGCACGGTATCATCGACTGTATCCCCGGACTTATCTTTGTACTCATAATCCCCATAGTCCTTCTTGCCATAATGATCAGGAAGAACTACATCTGCAGCGGTACCGAAGAGAAGAAGCAGAGCTTTATCTATCAGGGCATTTGTTTAGGTACCGGTATAGTATTTTATATCATAGCTGTACTTGTGCTCCCTGCGGCAGGCAAGGAGAATTTCTCGGCTTATGATCTTTACCACAATGATTTTATGCTTGACTTAGGCATCGAGAGACTCGGTGTCATCACAGGTACCAGAAAGGATATCAATAACTTCCTGTTCGGTGACAGTGAGGAGATAAATATCGAAGACACTACCGACCTTTCAAGTCTCGTCATAGAGCCTGTGACTACTGCCACACCTACACCTCCGGTTATACCCACGGAGGCACCGAAGGATACGGACAAGAACGGACAGGGAGAAGGAGTTACGGCTACACCCGTACCTACGGCTACGCCTCTTCCCACACCCACACCAATTGATACTTCACCCAATGTACTTGATATAGATTTTGCGGCACTCGCCGAGACGGAGAAAAACAGCGAGATAAAGGCTATACACAAGTATATGGCCGACGCACAGCCTACAAAGAAAAACGAGTATACGGGAATGTTTAAGGGCTATAACCTGATATATCTTGTATGTGAAGGCTTTTCACCCTGGGCTATAGATGAAAATGTCACACCTACCCTGTACAAGCTCACACATGAGGGCTTTGTATTTACCAACTTCTATACACCCATATGGTACACCAGTACCAGTGACGGCGAGTATGTAGCCCTCCAGGGACTTGTTCCCTACAGTGCGAACAGCTTCAAACGGTCCAAGAACAATGCGCTTCCCATGTGCTTCGGATGGCAGTTCTTAAAGCTCGGATACACCAGCAGGGCATATCATGCACATACAGCCACATATTACGGCAGAAATGAGACACATCCTAATCTCGGATATGAATTTAAAGCCAAGAACGCAGGACTTAAGATCACGAATGTATGGCCCGAATCAGACCTTGAGATGATACAGAATTCACTTCCCGATTATATCGATGATGAGCATTTCCATGTATACTACATGACAGTATCGGGACACATGGAATACACATTCTCGGGCAACACACAGGCATCGCATAACAAGGATGCGGTAAAGGACCTTCCTTATTCATCCAATGCCAAGGCATATATCGCCTGCAACAAAGAGCTTGACAAAGCACTTGAATACCTTATCGCAGAGCTTGAGGCAAAGGGGATCGCTGATAAGACGGTTATAGCATTCTCGGCTGACCATTATCCTTACGGCTTGGAGAAGGAGTGTATCGACGAGCTTGCAGGACATGAAGTGGAAAAGGAATTTGAACTGTATAAGAACTGCGGAGTCATCTGGTCGGCATCGATAAAAGAGCCCATCATCATAGACAAGCCCTGTTCAAGCCTTGACCTTGTACCCACGCTGTCGAACCTGTTCGGACTTGAATATGATTCCAGACTGCTTATGGGTTCGGATATACTTTCAGATTCACCCGCACTGGTAGTATTCTCGGATAAGAGCTTTATCACAGATTACTGCATGTACAATGTCAATAACGGCAAAGTAACCATGTTAAAGGACGTGCAGCTCCCTGATAATTACATATCGAATGTAATGGCGGTAGTAAAGAACAAATTCAATATATCAAAGAGCATCTTGCTCAATAACTATTACAAGAGCATAATGCCTTATATCCCCGGTGTGGTAACGGAAAGACCTCATTATCCCGCATCTGAATAAAAAAGTTGCAAAATAATAAAAAACGTTGTAGTATAGATAAAGGAGACCGGCAGACACACATACAAGAAAGGGCAGGTATTTTATGCAGGAGAAGAGAAGAGACAAAAGGCTTCCCGTATTCTCGATGAAGCTTGAGATCAGTTCCCTCTTTAAACAGGATAACGAGGTGATCAAAAACCTTGATGCGCCGATAGAGGTTCAGAATGTATCAAGAGGCGGCATAGGATTTTCATCCAAGACCGATATACCGCTTGGGTATTATTTCAATGCATGCATACAGATGGGGCATGAGGATGCCAAGCTTTACTGCGTGGTAAAGATCATCAGACGTGAAATAGGAATGGACGGCACGATATTCTACGGATGCGAAATGGTAGGACTTGCACCCGTATTTGTGTCAATGTTTGATGAGTACGAGAGTGAACTGAACGAAAAAGATATGTTGTGAAATAAAGGCAATAAATAAAACCGTCCGGAAAATCGGACGGTTTTTTTTGTTACAACCTTTTTCTAATATTTCTTTTATAAATATATTATAAATAAAGCTATTAGTCCATTCGATTATAACCTGGGGTGCTGTTATCAGCACTTAGTTACGTTTGCAGCCTGAGGTCCCTTCTCGCCGTCAACTACATCGAAAGTAACTGCCTGACCTTCGTCAAGTGACTTGTAACCTTCCATGTTCAGTGCTGAGAAATGAACAAATACATCATTGCCTTCTTCATCAGAGATGAATCCGTAACCCTTCTTGGAATTGAACCACTTTACAGTTCCCTTTTTCATTATACTGCCTCCAAAAAAAATATAAATATATAGATGTTACTTTAACATCTATACCTACTTTACCACAATAATGCGAAAAAGTCAAAATAAATTTACGTTTTTTTAAGAAATATTTGAGAAATTTATGTTTTTTTGATATAATTAACACGGTTTATGGGTATCAATACATATTTATCATAAAAAATACAGGCTGCAGCTTATTATAGAGGAGACAGAACATGGGAGAATTCAAATCAGGATTTGTGGCCCTGATCGGAAGGACAAACGTAGGAAAATCAACACTTATGAACAGGCTTATAGGACAGAAGATAGCCATCACATCCAATAAGCCCCAGACCACCAGGACAAAAATACGCACCATACTCACGACAGAGGAGGGACAGGCAGTATTCATAGATACCCCCGGTATACACAAGGCCAAGACCAAGCTCGGGGAATATATGGTAACTACAGCCGAACGTACTTTGACGGAGGCGGACCTCATACTCTGGCTCATAGAGCCCTCTGACTACATAGGCACCGGTGACAGGCATATAGCGGAGATACTCGGATCCATAGAGGATATACCCAAGGTCCTTGTCATCAATAAGATAGATACGATCAAAAAAGAAGAACTTGTAAAGCTTATCGGCAGATATAAGGATCTGTGCGATTTTGACGAGATAGTACCGATAAGTGCGTTAAAGGGCAACAATGAAACTGAACTTAAAAAAGTGATATTTAAGCTCCTTCCCGAAGGACCCATGTACTATGACGAGGATGAGCTTACCGACCAGCCTGAGCGTCAGATAGTGGCGGAGCTTATCCGTGAGAAGGCACTGCGGATGCTGAGTGACGAGATACCCCACGGTATAGCGGTCGCCATAGAAAAGATGAAGGAAAGACCTCAGAAGGGGCCAGACCCCTTTTACGACATAGAGGCTTCGATAGTATGCGAGAGGGAATCACATAAGGGTATTATCATCGGAAAACAGGGAGCCATGCTTAAAAAGATCGGTACGGCTGCCCGCATAGAGGCAGAGTCACTCTTAGGCTGCAGGATAAACTTAAAGCTGTTCGTAAAGGTAAAAAAGGACTGGAGGGACAGTTCATTCCTCTTAAAAAACTACGGCTTCGATATAGAGCCGGATTAAAAGCTTTCCCTAAGCCTTCCCATCAAGGGGAAGGTGTTATAGTCGAACGCTAAAGCATTCGACGTAGGATGAGGTGCAGATAAAAAAGGAAACAGTATGACAGGAGAAATAAAACTTACCGGCATAGTGTTAGGCTCCGTGCCGATGGGGGACTATGACAGGCGCTTAAGCCTGCTCACGGTAGAAAAAGGGCGTATCTCGGCCTTCGCCAAAGGAGCACGCCGGCCTATGTCGGGATTAAGGGCGGCCAGTCGGCTATTCACGTATGCGACCTTCACCGTATATGCCTGGCGGGATTCGTATTCGGTAACGGGGTGTGAGAACCCGGTCTATTTTGATGAGATAACGATGGATCCCGAGAAAACATATTACGGGATGTATTTCTGTGAGCTGCTTGAGTATTTCACGCGGGAAAACTCAGACGAAAAGGAGCAGGTAAAGCTCTTATATACGGCGATGAAAGCACTCATAAAAGGGCATATCCCGCTTCCTCTTATCAGAAGGATATTCGAACTCAGGGCCCTGGCCAATTACGGCGAGGCACCGAACGTATTTGAGTGCTCGGTATGCCGGAAAAAAGAAGAAGTAAAGGAATGGGTATTTGATATACACAGAGGTGTCATAAGCTGTGCGGATTGTGCAAGAGCAGGAGGCAGGGAAAATGCGAAAGGCTATAACGGTGATGTCATAAAGATGAGTGAGACCGTCCGGTACACCATGCATTATGTCATCACATCGCAGTATAAGTCACTGTTCAGTTTCAACTTAAGCCCCGAGGTTTTGAATGTTTTTGAAAAGGCGGTCGGACAGTATTTGAAAATTCATGTCGATAAGCCTTTAAAAACACTTGAATTACTTGACGGAGTTGATTATAATGTGTAACAATAGGATTATATGCGGATATATACGTTTGAAAGCACAGCGCAAGCTTGCTTGCAGATGGGCTTATAAACGTATATATCTGTATAGGCTGGACAAATAACACGAATAAACATAAGCCGCGATAGCGGCGGCGTACGGCGCAAGCCGGACGGTTTATGAGTGTATTTGTACAGGCAGCATATAATCCGTAAAATATGCAAAAACCAACAGGAGGTATTATCATGGAATCTTTAAAAAAGTATGTAGCTGAATTTATCGGAACATTTGTACTTGTTCTCTGTGCCTGCGGTGTTGCTGCAGTGACCGGATGTAAAGTACCCGAGGCAGGTTATGTGGCAACCGCACTTGCATTCGGACTTGTTATCGTAGCTATGGCATACTCCATAGGAAACGTTTCGGGCTGCCATATCAATCCCGCAGTATCGATCGCTATGTTAGTCAGCGGCAAGATGACATTGAAGGACTTTGCAGGCTATCTTGTAGCACAGTTCTTAGGTGCTATCGCAGGTGCTGCAGTACTTATGGCTATAGTCGGAAAGGAGACAGGCTTAGGTACAAACGGTCTCTATAAGGGCGATGCCGGATTATCATTTGTTATAGAAATCATATTGACATTTGTCTTCGTAATTGCTATACTCGGCGTTACATCAAAGTCTGAAAACGGCAGCGTAGCAGGTATCGTGATCGGACTTGCACTTGTACTTGTACACCTTATCGGAATCCCGCTTACAGGCACCAGCGTTAACCCTGCAAGAAGCTTCGGACCAGCTATATTCGTAGGCGGCGACGCACTTACCAACGTATGGGTATTCGTACTTGCACCCTTAGTAGGCGGCATCCTTGCAGCCATCGTGTACAAATTCCTTGATACTTCAAAGAAGAAATAATAGTCTGACTTTTGCGGAGCAGACTGATGAGGTGAAAACCCTCAATATCAGATTAGAAAAGAGGACTTTCAAATGGAAAAAACAATGGACAAGATCGTAGCACTGGCAAAAGCAAGAGGCTTTGTGTATCCCGGATCCGAGATCTACGGCGGCCTTGCAAATACCTGGGACTACGGTAACCTGGGCGTTGAGCTTAAGAACAATGTTAAAAAAGCATGGTGGAAGAAGTTCATCCAGGAAAACAAATACAATGTAGGTGTGGACTGTGCCATCCTCATGAACCCTCAGACATGGGTAGCATCAGGACATTTAGGCGGATTCTCGGATCCCCTTATGGACTGTAAAGAGTGCCATGAGAGATTCAGAGCAGACAAGCTCATCGAAGACTATGCAGAAGAAAAAGGCATCACTCTCGACGGCTCGGTAGATGGCTGGTCACAGGAAAAGATGAAGAATTTCATCGAGGAGAATAAAATCCCCTGCCCTACATGCGGAAAGCATAACTTCACCGATATCCGCCAGTTCAACCTCATGTTCAAGACCTTCCAGGGCGTTACAGAGGATGCGAAGAACACAGTATACTTAAGACCTGAGACAGCACAGGGTATCTTCGTTAACTTTAAGAATGTACAGCGTACTTCAAGGAAAAAGCTTCCCTTCGGTATCGGCCAGATAGGAAAGTCCTTCAGAAATGAGATAACACCCGGTAATTTCACATTCCGTACCAGAGAGTTCGAGCAGATGGAACTTGAGTTCTTCTGCGAGCCCGGTACAGACTTAGAATGGTTCCAGTACTGGAGAGGCTTCTGCCGCGACTGGCTGCTCTCACTCGGTATCAAAGAAGACGAGATGAGACTTCGTGACCACAGCCCCGAGGAGCTTTGCTTCTATTCAAAGGGCACAACCGATATCGAGTTCTTATTCCCGTTCGGCTGGGGCGAGCTCTGGGGTATCGCAGACAGAACCGACTACGACCTTACACAGCATCAGAATCTGTCTAAGGAAGACCTTACATACTTTGATGAGGAAAAGAATGCACGTTTCGTTCCTTACGTAGTAGAGCCTTCACTCGGTGCAGACCGTGTAACACTTGCATTCCTCTGCGCAGCATATGATGAGGAAGAGCTTGAGGGCGGAGATGTACGTACAGTACTTCATTTCCATCCCGCGCTTGCACCCGTAAAGGTAGGTGTGCTTCCTCTTTCTAAAAAACTTAACGAAGGTGCAGAGAAGGTATTTGACGAACTTAGCAAATACTGGAACTGTGAGTTCGATGACAGAGGAACCATCGGTAAGCGTTACAGAAGACTTGATGAGATCGGAACACCCTGGTGTGTTACATATGACTTTGATTCCGAGACCGACGGATGCGTAACCGTACGTGACAGAGACACCATGCAGCAGGAGAGGATCGCAATAGCAGACCTTAAGGCTTACTTCGAGAAAAAGATGGAATTCTAAGTTACTATCCACGGCGAAATATAATAAAAGCGCAAAATGCAAGCTTGCTTGTAAATTTGCGCTTTTTTATATTTAGCCATGGAGGCTGGGCGAAATCCACGAGTAAACAGTAGCCACGTAAGTGGCGGCTTACGGCGCAGCCGGAAGGTTTATGAGTGGAGTTCGTCCTGCCGGGGATAGTAACCAGGGTATGACATGAGTGTGACAGGAGAAGCCGGGTCACAAGGAATCCGTCACCTACGGTGACACCTTGTGACATACCTTGTCACACTAAATATAAACAACTCCGAAAAAATTTCCCCTAATTTTCAAAAAATATATTTATTTTTTTGCAAAAGTATGCTATAATAACTGTCGGAAAATTGCAGGCATAGTAAATGTTTCTCTCAGACGGACATTTGTCCACTGAGGGTTTGGGTTACTACGCTTCATTTTGCGTTTTTTAGTCTGCAATAAAAATATCACAGGAGGATATATTTTAATGAAGAAATGGGTATATTTATTTACCGAAGGCGACGCGACCATGAGAAATCTCTTGGGCGGCAAGGGCGCTAACCTTGCAGAAATGACCAAAATCGGACTTCCCGTACCTCAGGGCTTCACTATCACCACTGAAGCATGTACACAGTATTATGAGGATGACCGTCAGATCAACGACGAGATCATGGGACAGATTATGGAATATGTCGCAAAGATGGAAGAGATCAATGGCAAGAAGTTCGGAGATCTTCAAAATCCTCTATTAGTATCAGTTCGTTCAGGTGCGCGTGCATCTATGCCCGGTATGATGGATACCATTCTTAACCTCGGACTTAACGATGACGTTGTTGCCGCTATGATCAAGGGCAACCCCGATCCTAAGTTTGAGCGTTTCGTTTATGATTCATACAGACGTTTCATCCAGATGTTCTCTGACGTAGTTATGGAAGTCGGAAAGAAGTACTTCGAGCAGCTCATCGATAAGATGAAAGAGGAAAAGGGCGTTAAGTTCGACGTAGACTTAACAGCAGCCGACCTTAAGGAACTTGCCAACCAGTTCAAGGCTGAGTACAAGAACCAGTTAGGTACAGACTTCCCTTCAGACCCCGTAGTACAGTTAAAGGAAGCAATCCGTGCCGTATTCCGTTCATGGGATAACCCCAGAGCAAACGTATACCGTCGTGACAACGACATCCCTTATTCATGGGGTACAGCAGTAAACGTAATGCCCATGGTATTCGGTAACCTCAACAACGAGTCAGGTACCGGTGTTGCATTCACCCGTGATCCCGCTACAGGCGAGAAGAAGCTCATGGGCGAGTTCCTTGTAAATGCACAGGGCGAGGACGTAGTAGCAGGTGTTCGTACACCTATGCCCATCACCCAGATGGAAGAGCAGTTCCCCGATGCATATAAGCAGTTCGTACAGGTATGTGAGACACTTGAAAATCACTACCATGACATGCAGGATATGGAGTTCACCGTTGAGAACAAGAAGCTCTACATGCTCCAGTGCCGTAACGGTAAGCGTACCGCTCAGGCAGCGCTGAAGATTGCATGCGACTTAGTAGATGAAGGTATGAAGACCGAGGCAGAGGCAGTAGCCATGATCGATCCCCGTAACCTTGACACACTTCTTCATCCCCAGTTTGATGTAAAGGCATTAAAGGAGAATACACCTTTAGGAAAAGGCCTTGGTGCATCACCCGGAGCAGCTTGCGGCCAGGTAGTATTTACAGCAGATGACGCAGAGAAGTGGGCAGCAAACGGCAAGAAGGTAGTACTTGTACGTCTTGAGACATCACCTGAGGATATCACCGGTATGAAGGCTGCACAGGGTATCCTTACAGTACGTGGCGGTATGACCAGCCATGCAGCAGTAGTAGCACGTGGTATGGGTAAGTGCTGTGTATCAGGCTGCGGCGATATCAACATGGACGAAGAGAACAAGCAGTTCACCTTAGCCGGCAAGCTCTTCAAAGAGGGAGATGAGATCTCCATCGACGGTACCACAGGTAATATCTATGACGGTATCATCAAGACAGTAGATGCATCCATCGCAGGCGAGTTCGGACGCATCATGGCCTGGGCAGATAAATACAGAAGACTTAAAGTAAGAACCAACGCAGACACACCTCAGGATGCAAAGAAGGCACGTGAGCTCGGAGCAGAAGGCATCGGTCTTTGCCGTACAGAGCATATGTTCTTCGAAGCAGACAGGATCGCGGCATTCCGTGAGATGATCTGTTCCGATACAGCTGAGGAGAGAGAGAAAGCACTCGACAAGATCCTTCCTTATCAGCAGAGCGACTTTGAAAAGCTTTACGAAGCACTTGAGGGATGTCCTGTATGTATCAGATTCCTTGATCCTCCTCTTCACGAGTTCGTACCTACAGAAGAAGCTGACATCGCAAAACTCGCTGAGGCACAGGGCAAGCCTGTAGAAGAAATCAAGGCTTTCATCAATGCACTTCACGAATTCAATCCTATGATGGGACATCGTGGATGCCGTCTTGCAGTTACATATCCTGAGATTGCAAAGATGCAGACCAAGGCTGTTATCCGTGCAGCAATCAATACAAAGAAGAATCATCCCGACTGGAACGTTGAGCCTGAGATCATGATCCCTCTTGTATCAGAAGCATTAGAGCTTAAGTACGTTAAGAAGTTCGTAGTAGAGACCGCAGATGCAGAAATTGCAGCAGCAGGCGTAGACCTTAAGTACCAGGTAGGTACCATGATCGAGATTCCGAGAGCTGCACTTACAGCAGACGTTATCGCAAAAGACGCTGACTTCTTCTGTTTCGGTACAAACGACCTTACACAGATGACCTACGGCTTCTCAAGAGATGATGCAGGTAAGTTCTTATCTGCTTACTATGATGCTAAGATCCTTGAGAGCGATCCTTTCGCAAAGCTTGACCAGGTAGGTGTAGGAAAGCTCATGAAGCTCGCTATCGAGCTCGGCAAGCCTGTAAATCCCAACCTCCACATCGGTATCTGCGGCGAGCACGGCGGAGATCCTTCATCTGTAGAGTTCTGCCACAAGATCGGACTTGATTATGTATCATGTTCACCTTTCCGTGTACCGATCGCAAGGTTAGCAGCAGCCCAGGCCGCTATAAGCGAAAGAGGGTAATTCGTACAGACCATGATGTTTATCTGGTGACAATAATCATTACTGAAGACGATTTTAAGAGGCTTACAGATGATGATTTGTTGAATGTCAGATTTCATCAGTTTCAGGATATCAGGATGGATATCTACATTTAAATACGAAAAACTAAACTATATAAGAGACTAAACAGTATTCCAGAAATGGTGATATTGCTTGGTCTCTTTTTTTGTTTTCTATCCGGAGAGGGGGTGAGATAAGTGGTTAAGTTGAGGATCATGGGAACACCAAACGACATTAAGTGGTTCGTAAAGCTGATCCATCGGCACAAAAAGATTAAAGTCAACTGTACATCGGACAATCTGCCGGTAAAGGGATCCAATCGGTACAAAAGAGTTCATATGGAAATCGAAAAGAACATGGAGGAATGAAATGAATAATACTACAGCGATAAGTGCGGAAAAGAGAAACAATTGTAAGGTTGTCTCAGTGGCGAACCAGAAAGGCGGTGTCGCAAAAACCACAACTACAGTGAATTTAGGAATAGGACTTGCAAGGGAAGGGAGAAAGGTTTTACTGGTAGACGCCGATGCTCAGGGGTCTCTTACCGCAAGTCTCGGGATCGGTGAACCAGATTCTTTGGAATATACCCTTGCAACAGTTATGGGAAACATAATAAATGATGAAAGCTTTGACCCCGAAAAAGGGATCTTCCATCATGAAGAAGGCGTAGATCTTATGCCTGGCAATATCGAACTTTCCGGAATGGAAGTATCCTTAGTAAACATAATGAGCCGTGAATATGTTCTTAAGGAATACATAGACATGATAAAGGACAGATATGACTACATCATAATCGACTGCGGACCTTCACTTGGGATGGTAACGATAAATGCATTCGCAGCTTCAGACAGCATACTCATCCCATGCCAGGCAGGCTATCTTCCAGCAAAGGGCTTAGAACAGCTTATACGTACCATAAGAAAGGTAAAGAAGCAGAAGATCAACCCTGACTTAAAAATAGCCGGGATCCTTCTCACAATGGTTGATGGACGGACAAATTATTCCAAAGAGATAATGAAGCTCATAGAAAAAGGATACGGAACGATAGTACCGATATTTAAGCATGAAATCCCCATGTCTATCCGTGTAGCTGAATGCTCAGCTTTAGGGATAAGCATATATAAGAATGATCCGAAAGGAAAAGCCACAAAAGCATACGAATCGCTCACCATGGAGATAATGGAAAGCTGTGAGAACGGGGGTGAGCAGGTATGAACAGATCTTTGGAAGGAAAGATAAAGATAAACACCTTTGCTGATATAGTCGGAGGGGAAGATGATTCTGTCAATGAGATAGAGCTTACAAAACTGTACACCTTTAAAAATCATCCTTTTAAAGTAAAAGACGATGAAAGAATGCAGGAAATGGTGGAAAGCATAAAAAAGTCAGGTATTCTGGTACCCGGTGTGGTAAGAAAAAGAGAAGAAGGCGGTTATGAGATCATATCAGGGCATCGTCGTAAAAGAGCCTGTGAACTTGCCGGACTAAAGACAATGCCTATGCTCATCAAAAAATATACAGATGACGAAGCAGTCATCGCCATGATAGATTCTAACCTTCAGAGAGAAGAAATCCTGCCCAGCGAGAAAGCATTTGCTTATAAGATGAAGCTCGAAGCTTTATCTCATCAGGGAAAAACAACTTCGTGCCAAGTTGGCACGAAGTTAAGATCTGATGATATGGCGGGTAAGGAGTTAGGAGAAAGCGCAAGGCAGATACACCGTTACATAAGGCTTACAGAACTTGTATCACCACTCCTTGATATGGTGGATGAAAAGAAAATCAAGTTCATCCCTGCTGTAGAGCTTTCATATCTTACAGATTCGCAACAGAGAATATTACTGGAAATAATTAATGATGAATCAGTGGTACCATCCTTGTCACAGGCGCAACAACTAAAGGATCTCAGTCAGAAAATGTCATATACCAGGGAATCGGTACTGGCCATTATGGTAGTTGCGCCAACGAAAGAGAGAAGGATCACACTAAGGCAGGAAGTTATCTATAAGTATTTTGATCCGGATACGAGTGATGAAGAAATAGAAAAAACGATATGCAGCTTGTTGGAGAAATGGAAACGGAAAGGGGCTAAGTGATGACAGAACAGATTGAATTTGGTTATTACTACGGGATAGAAGCTGAACAGTTTGCTTTCTATCGTGTTCCCCGTCTTCTTATAAAGGATGAGCGGTTTAAAGGACTTAGCAGCGATGCCAAACTTCTGTATGGATTACTTCTTGACAGAATGTCACTCTCCATGAAAAACGGATGGCTGGATGACAAAAACAGGGCGTACATAATATATGCTGTAGACGAGATGATGGAGGTCCTTGGCTGTTCTAAGCCTACCTGTCTTAAGATAATAAAGGAATTGGATTCTGAAAATGGTATAGGTCTGGTTGAAAAAGTCAGGCGGGGATTAGGAAAACCGGATATTATATATGTCAAGAATTTTGCATCGGTTATAGATGAAAATGAACCTGAAAGAGAGCTTTCAGAGCCTGAAAACCCTGATAAATCCACAGAAGTAAAAAATCTTTACTTCAAGAAGTCAAATAATTTTACTTCAGGAAGTAAAGAAACTTTACCTCAGGAAGTAAAAAAAATTGACCTCTGCAAGTCAAATTCCTTTACCTCAGCAGGTAAAGAAGTTTTACCTCAAGAAGTAAAAGAAATTGACCCTAATTATATTGATTATAATAATACTGACATGAGTTATACTGACTCTGATCATATCATTCTGTCATGGGGTGGCAGGACGAGCTTCAAGGAGAAGTTAACCGAAAAAAAGGGACAGATAGACAGGATGGATGATATACAATCCCTTCAGGCACTCATAAGAAAAAATATCGAGTATGATGCTCATATGCAATATGAGGATCATTATGACAGGCAGATATATGACGAGCTGTATCAGCTTATATGTGATATTGTATGTGTCAAAAGGGATACAGTCAGGATAGGAGGACAGGATTATCCGTATGAGCTTGTAAAATCACGTTTCCTTAAGCTTGATCATTTTCATCTTGAATATGTCAAAGAGAGTATGAAACATACAACTTCCGACATAGGGAACATAAAGAATTATCTCCTCACTACGCTTTATAATGCTCCGGCTACGATAAACCATTATTATCAGCAGGCGGTCCAGCGTGATATGTCTGGGGGTGTTATCTGATGGCCGTATATTATTCACTGCCTAAACTGAAAAGCCTGACCCAGGGCTCACGTATAGCCTTTATACGGCAGCTGCGCCACATGAGCCAGCAGACCTTTGGAGAAAAGATAGGCATACACTCGGACGGGATAAGAAATCTTGTATGCCGGTATGAAAGAAAGGACAGGGACATAAAACGGGACAGGCTTAAAAAAATGGCAGAGGTCCTCGATGTTAACATAAAAATGATCGAGCGTTGGGATTTCAGGGATCCCGAACAACTGTATTATGAACTCCTCTGGATTGAGGAACTTTGCCCCGGTATGATCTTGAGAAAGGACAGCAGTGTTAATACGGAAAATGATACTTATAAGGCATTACTTGAAAAGCATACCGAATGGAGGAAAATGAAAACAAAATATGTTAAAGGCAGCATAACATATGAGGAGTACCTTGACTGGAAACTAGGCAAATACAAAGAATCGGAGGCAGACACATGAAGAGCATAATAACAAAGATAATCCTTCCACTTATAGCAATAGGTTTCTGGATTGCCGTATGTATACCGATAGCCCAAAGACCAGATGGTTTTAATTACTTCTTTTTCTGGATCCTGGCAGGATTTCCTTTCGGAATAAAGACTATGTCATTAAAGCTTGCGCCTAAAGGATATGGATTAACCGGTATGGTGGGTATATTTGCACTTAACATGGTGATAGGCTGCCTTATAGGCGGAGCGATGCTTATGACAGCTATTATAAAAGTGTTTGTGAACCTTATACGCCTGATAACCGGCAGGTTGGAATAAAAGTAATAAATATCTTTAATTCGCTCCCATAAGCCTTTATACAAGCTATAAACTGTGTTATATTATTGTCATTGAGAATGAAGGGATGACATTTATGACAAAGGTATCATGAAGGAGTGAACGTATATGAATTGTCCGTATTGTAATGGAGAAAAGAGAAAAGGGAAGTTTACATATCAATGTTTTGGAATCTGGTGGAATGAGGTTATAAATGATGAATGGGGAAGACCACGGGATGTTAAAGAGTCCAAAAGACCTAAAGAAGAACATTCTGATTCATTGTTATATAAAAAATTAGAAGGTAATTATTGTGAAAGCTGTAAAAAAATAATAATTGAATCCGAATTAGTATGAATACACAATTTAAACATGGCACAGGCTTATGTATAAACATATCCCTGTGCCTTATTTTTTTGAGAGGAGAGCAGATAGATGGAAGAAGAAGTAAATCAGCGGGTAGTATCATTATCATTCAATGCGGGGCGGATGACTGCGGAAGTAGCAGCCAGGGCCATGGCTGGCTTTATAGCAGCTGAGCATCAGAAACTGAATCAGCATGCAGCAGAAAGAAGTGACAAACCTAAACATGGAAAGACAACGATCGGTAAGCTCATGGATCAGGATGCCGGAGCAGAAAAGGTGGAAATAGAAAACACCGGTCTGAAAAACTTTGATAAGATCGCAAGGAAATACCATATCGATTATGCGATAAAGAAGGACAGCGGTGAGGATCCACCCAAATACTATCTGTTCTTTAAGGCAAGGGACAAGGATGTCATGGGGATGGCTTTCAAGGAATATATGGACTCTGTGAAGAAACAAAAAGAAAAAGAGTCCATGAAGGAGAAGATACAGAAGAATAAAGAAAAGAGCAAACAGCTTGATATGAAGAGGTCCAGGGATAAGAACCGTCATCAGGAGCGGAGCTTATGAAAAAAAGGAAAAAGAGAAGAAAATTCCCCCGGTCTAATATCATAAAAGGCCTGAAAAGACTGAAATTATCAGAGATCCTGAAAAAGGCATTCCCGTATATGATATTCGGGTATCTTGGCAATAAGTTCTGTTATGCATTTCGTTTGACCACGGACAAGAACTTCGCACTCCGACTTGTAAACAGCCTTGGTAAATTCGGACAGGCCTTTTCTAATCCTATGCCGAGTTTTAACGGATACGATCTGTTAGGCGGGATCATAACAGGGATAGGATTATGGCTTATCGTATACATAAAAAAGAAGAACGCAAAGAAATACCGGCATGGATCCGAATATGGCTCAGCCAGATGGGGAAAGCAGAAGGATATAATCCCGTATATGGATGAAGAAGATCCGGACAACAACATTATCCTCACTAAGACTGAGTCCGTTCGGCTGAATGGCAGACCGAAAAGCATAGAATATGCAGTCAACAAGAATGTCATGGTCATAGGAGGATCAGGCTCAGGCAAGACCAGGTTCTTCGTAAAACCGCAGATCATGCAACTGCATTCGTCTTACATTATTTCAGATCCAAAGGGTCAGGTTTTGATAGAGACCGGCAAAATGCTCCAACAGGCGGGGTATGTGATAAAGGTCATCGATACCACGGATTTCGAAAGTTCGATGCATTATAACCCGTTTGCCTATCTGCGGAGTGAAAAAGACATAATGAAGCTGATAACCATACTGATGGCAAATACCACGGGTGAAAAACAGTCTGCAAGTGATCCATTCTGGGAAAATGCAGAGAGACTCGTATATATGGCTTACATCGGATATATCTATTACGAATGTATAGAAGAAGAGCAGAACTTTGGCACCCTGGTAGACATGATCAACGCATCAGAAACAAGAGAGGATGACGAGGACTTTAAGAACGCCATTGATCTGATATTCGAGGAACTTGAAGAAGAAAACCCGAATCATTTTGCGGTACGTCAATACCGCAAGCTGAAGCTTTCAGCCGGAAAAACGTTTAAAAGCATTATGATCTCGTGTGCTGCAAGACTTTCGGCATTCGATTTTTTGGAGCTCAGGGACATAACGTCCTACGATGAACTGGATATAGGAAGCATAGGAGAGAGAAAGACGGCGCTCTTCATGATAATGTCTGATACAGATACAACTTATAATTTCCTGATGGCAATACTCGAAGCCCAGATGTTCAACATGCTGTGCGATATAGCCGGTAAGCATAAAGGAGGAAGACTCCCTGTACATGTACGTTTCCTGCTTGATGAGTTTCCAAATATCGGCAAGATCCCGGAATTTGAGAAGATAATAGCAGTTATC
>JAFRSU010000061.1 GCA_017427415.1 Lachnospiraceae bacterium
AACGCTGATTAGCTATGTGTCTATGTATCTTATTTACTTTACGGAGTTGCTTCATGTAGTTATTGGACTTAAGCTCATGTTCCTTAGAACCTTGCATACGTGACAGCTTACGCTGTGCTTTAGCAAGCTTGTCATGGCTTTCACGATAATATTTATGGTTAGTGCCTGTATTGCCATTACTGTCTACATACAGACCATCGGATGCATAATCTAATCCAATAGCATTGTTTTTATCAGCTACGTAAGGATTTACGACATTCTCAAACTCAAAAAGAACGGAGATATAATATTTACCATCTGATTCCCGTGATACGGTAGCGGACTTAATAATCCAGTCGCTGTCAGGAACGCGATGGATTACAGCTTTTACATTGCCAATCTTAGGAAGTTTGATATACCGATTATCTATGATAGCAACTGTACCTTTTTGATTATTTGTGGTATATGCCTTACGGCTATGCTTTGCAGACTTGAACTTAGGAAATCCGTTATTCTTTTTGCGTGATTTACTAAACGTATTACGGAAAGCCGCCTGTAAATCCATCTGCTTATTGGCAAGAGCAAGGCTATCCACTTCTCTAAGATAAGGATATTCGTCCTTGTACTTAGCAGGCGTAACAGTAGGAAATTTACCTGTAGCATTGTATCCGTCAATCTTATCAGAAAGCATGAGATTATAAATCTTACGGCAACAGCCAAAGGTCTTGGCAAACATAACAGATTGTTCAGTTGTAGGATATACTCTGTATTTGATTGCCTTATTCATAACTGACAGTTTTTTTGCCTTTCGATATATTTGAGTATGTTTTCTTCTGACGTAGAACCTATCGTCTCGCAGAAGTATGAACCGTTCCAAAGCTGTCCTTTCCAAAGGTATTTACGTAAGTCAGGATACTCTTTGAATAATGTATTACCTGAAATGCCTTTGAGATACTTTACTATCTGCGTTACGGATATCTTAGGTGGAGCAGATACGAAACAATGAACGTGGTCACTTTCACCTACTTTGCAGTCTACAACAGTAAAGCCCTTCTCATTACCAATAGCCTTTAGAAGCCCGTATAATCTTTTGGCAATCTCAGGTTTTAGAACTTTCCTGCGGTACTTTACGCACCATACTATATGATAATTGATGTTGTACACGCATGTTCGTGCGTGGGTATATTTACTTTCCATACATATAGTATATGCTAAAGATGGTAGAAAATCAATAATATACAGTAATTCTTCGTGACACATATAGTATAGCCAATGCAATAAAATAGCGGGCTTTCATCTCGGCTATAAATAGCCGAGAATTCCCGCCCGACTACTTAAAACTAAAGCCCTCCGGTCCGGTCCAGACATCAGCTGAATTGGCGCTTAACACATTTTTTCCGCTATCATAGCTTACATCTGCTTTTCCCTTGAAGCTGTCCTTACCTTTGTCTTTTACAGTGATATATTTTCCGTCCAGCGCCCGGAATTTAAAAGAACACTTACCTCTCTTGACAGTAAACGAGACTAAACCATCCAGCCCCCTGAGTTCCCGCACCTCATTGGTTATACGAAACGGATATATGGTAACCGGAAGCGCCTGCTTATCATAGCTGTCTTTCGGTTTTACCTTCGTGAGCTTCTTTATTTCCTTTTCTATTCTCCTGGCTTCAGGTGTATCCGCATTTTTAAGCTTAGTTATCTGTATTCCGGCATTCGGTATCTTAGGATATGGTCCTTGAGCTTTCGGCGCGTTTTTCAGGCGTTCCACCTTACACTTCTCAACCCTGTATTCATTTCCGTCCGATCCCCTGACAATGATCTCTCCAATGATACCTTCAACATTGTACTTTAGTTTTGGTTTTTTCCCAAAATACGGTATATACTCATAATACGTCACTTCATGATTTCCCACCATTTTACTCGCCGATACCGATGGCTGATTGAATTCCATCTCAGGCGCAAGGTAAATCAGACTGTAACCGGCTCTGTCACTTACTAGTCCTATCCATTTTACCCCATCAGTATTGAAAGTGACCTTAAAACTGCCACCAGACTTGCTATATCCCGGTCCCAGCTCATAATACTTTTCATTTCCGGAAACCACCTTTTTTTCTTCGGAATCCTTTATATATATCTTCAGGCACTTACCGCTGGTCCCCGGCCGTATATTAAAAGAAACGGCATTGTTATTCTCACCAATATAACAGGACGCATCCAGTATAAGGTCACGGGAATCCGTTGTCCCGGTGAAGGAGCATTGCACGTCTTCAGCATAATAATATAACCATTTTTTGATGTAATCGCTTTTATATAATTTCGGTTTAAGGACATTTATGCTGGCCGAACAAAAACCATTGACATCAGAATCCTTAAACTCCGCTATCGCCAGCTCTCTGTCATTTATCACGGCGCTCCACCCGGCATTTACCTCTGTAGTCACATATCTTCTGTCTTCAATATATGGCGCTCCGCTTTCAATGTCTTCTTCCTCCGCAAATACAGTAACAGCTGATGTACCCCTAAAACCAAACACGAGAGCAGCCGTAAGCAGTATTGCCAACAATTTTTTTCTGCGTATTAACATGATTCCTCTCTCCTGTCGAATATTTTCTTATATATTATCATATTTCTTAAGACAATGGGACGGTTCTTTGATTGACCTTGTCAACCACATTTGAAAATGTCCCAGAATAATTCAAACATCAGGCCGGAAAGTTGATAAAGCTTTCCGGGCTTTTAAATGAAGCCATCAGCTAACGCTGATGCTTTTGATTTTAGAGCGAAGATCTTCATTCCTTGATTCGGGCTTGGTTATATTTTGAATATCAGGTATAGTCTGTCAAGGCCTTGCCCTTCTGGTGCCTTTGGC
>JAFRSU010000062.1 GCA_017427415.1 Lachnospiraceae bacterium
AATCCATGCATTTTTCTTGATTATATCCCCAAAAACGTGAAAAAACAACTGGAAAAATGCAGAAAAATAGCCAAACCAGAAATAAGTCTGGCAAAATAGAATGGCCGAGTTCAAACCAGAAGTTAGTTTGGCATTCAACTCATTCAACTAAATATTCAAAAAAACGTTACTTTTCATTATTTCATGCGTCTAACGTTATGTAGGCATAATGTTGATCTCAATAATACTTATTGAGCAAATATGAAAGGAGAAAGTATGAGTAAAGTAAAACGACACATTTGTCTGCTATTATGTTTATGCTTTGTAATAGCAATGGGAAGCATTGGGGTATCCGCTTATACCACGTTAGCAGAGGCGTATGCTACTCAAGGTAATTGGGATGATGATACTTACACCTACGCTTCTGGCTCTATTTACTGCTATGTCAATTGCGACGGAAGGAGATCCACCCATCAAGCATCAGTTACAGGTACGAAACTTGACCTGATAGCTGTTGTTATGGTTATTGCGGGAGATGAAGATGGTCAGCTGGATAGTCAGATGATGGTAAGTCAATACCTGGTTTACCAACCTTATTATGACTATTTCTCTAATTGGTTCTTCAATAAGGATTATGCTTATACCAGAGCAAATCACCAGTAAAATCCGTTCGGGATGTCTGTAGATGACATCCCGAACTTTTCAGGAGTCCTTATGCGTTTAAAAAGTTACTTTTTCTTTACAAAAAAGCGATTCATGTCACTAATAAAGATACACATTTTGTGTATCGTGATATCAGTGATATGTTTTGTTTTGCTTGGTTTTTCTTTAGTGTTTCCTTGGCTTTATCATAAAGCATACAGTGATGTTGACAAGCTTCTTCCTACAGGGTTGGATAATGCGTTAGTCCTGGATCATACAATGTCCGGAGGTATTGCCGCTGAGAATAATTTTATGCTTGATCTTAAGTCATCCGAAAAAATACAAAGTATCGGGGCATCGGGAACTTATTATGTTTCTCCGGAATTTTATTATGAAGGCCAAAGTATTAAAGAAAAAATCCTTGAAATAAGAAGAAAAGGATTGGATAATTTTAGGACCGAAGGCTACCCGGATATGGAAAATATGGGGATAGAATGCGTAGCGATATCTTCTGCCACATTGGATTTTTATAACCTGAAGCTCTATAAAGGTTCTTTTGAAAGTGCTTCCAATGATAATACTGTGCTGTATCTCGGATATAATTATAAGGATATCCCTATAGGAACGGTATTAAAGAATGTGGATTATCAGGGGAATATCCATGATCAGGTAGTAGCTGGCATTTTGGAAAAGAATACGGAAATAATAGACGGACACGCCTGCGCCAACAGCTATGCTATGAATGTCAATTATGCGATCGAGCTTGATAACATGGTCTTAAGTGTTCAGGAATACAGTGATGATTTTATGATCAACATGTCAGGTCCCGTACTGGTTTCTCTTTCGGAAGGAGTCAGCTATGAAGAAGGAATTGAAGAAATAAAGAGAATAGCGGAAAAATACGGAATAATCATCAATCCTGCCCCTCTTGAGGGTAAAATGCATATAATGCTATCGGAGTTTGATATACTACTTGACCTTACATCCTCGGTAACTCCGGTTCTGATCATAATTACGGTTATTATTCTTATTTCGTCTCACATACTAACGATTATTTATCGAAACCGCGAGCTGGGGGTGTGGCTCTCAAACGGATTCGGATTAAAGCAGGTACGAAGCATTATTTTATTTGAAACTATGATAAAGCTTACCGGATCCGCCATAGTATCGGGAGTTTTGCTTTCGATATACATGAAGAAGCAGCTGCAATTAGTTGAAAGTGTTGAACATAGGATGTTTTTTGATGTTTATATTTTTATTCCGCTCTGTATGCTGTTTATCGCTTTAGCTCTGTCATTCATTATTTTTTTTGTAGTGAATATATATCTGTCCGGGCGCAGCATACCTGAACTCATCAACATAAGTAAAGCTAAAACTATATTTGCAACACTGATTGTGATTTCATTTGCTACTTCGTTTGTAGCTGTATATTATGGTCTGAATTTCTATAATCATTTTTCTGATGTCAAAAAGAATCAAGCATGTTATAGCTATAGGGAAATACATAATTATACGGGTAAGGGAGAATGGAATCCTTCACAGCATATTCTAAGGGTGAATGATATCAAACAGGGTATTTTATTCAAAGAATATGAATTGCCTGTAGGAAATGAAACCAACCGACCTGTCAGGGTTTATTATATATTAAAGCAAAATGAGAATCTGCTTGAAACAGTTAACGAAGATGATATCAATACCATCATCCGACAAGCTGTTGAACCATCATGTGTGATAGGCGATTATTGGAATAAATGGGTTTATGAGGAAAACGGTAAAAACTATATAGATATATTGGGAGAAAAGACTTGTGTTGTTGCTACTTTTAAGCCGATTACACTTACTGAAAATGATAAACGCTTCTATATTATCGGGGACACAATAGATAAGAAGGTTCTGGATAAATGGAACAGCTTAGGCTATGATTCGGGGTATTTATATAAATCATCCGACAAAAATGATTACAGCGGAGTTTTACTTGAGATATTCGAGGATTATTACGGAAAAGACAAGGTAAGGGAAATGCAGGGTTCGGTAGCTGATGAGACCTGGAACAGTGCAGTAAAGCTTTTGAGAAATTATACACCTATCGTTCTTTTCATACTTGGATCCATGGTACTGTTATGCTTCTTAAACATAGGTTTTCTGGTTTTTGTCTGGAGCAGGTCAAACATTTATGAATATATGATCAAACGCACTTTCGGATACAAAACCCGGCAGCTCCTGCCCGATGTATTAAAGAGAATATGTTCTTTAGAGGCGATAGGTTGTCTTATCATGTTGGCAGTTACCTTTACCTTCGAACTGCTAATCCATGATGTAGGCGTATGGGGCAGTAATTTAAGTAACGGATTAGGTATACTGATCGTAGTATTTGTAGTTGCCGGGGCGGCACTTTCACTGATCCCGATAAGGTGGATATCAAAGCAAGAGCCGGTAACTGTTATCGGAAGCAAAGAATAATAGTGGAACTGTGCAAATATAGAAAAAGATTGGAGACAGGAAGAACATGATCAGGCTGGATAAGATTACAAAGGTGTATTCAAACGGTGAAAGCGAACTTAAAGCTTTAAATAATATATGCTTGGAGATAAAGGACGGGGAAGCTGTCGCTGTCATGGGAGCTTCCGGTTCGGGCAAAACGACACTTTTGAATATTATCGGGTGTATGGATAAGGCATCTTCGGGAGAATATTATTATGATGACATGGCTGTGCATGCTTTTAATGCGGCTAAGTCAGATGATTTCAGGAAAAAACATATAGGGTTTGTTTTTCAGAATTATGCACTTCTGAATGACTATACAGTAAGAGAAAATGTAGAAATCCCCTTGCGTGCTGCGGGATATAAGAAAAAAGACAGAGAGCGCATTTCGAATGAAATGATGGAAAAGGTTGGTATATTGGGATATGCTGATTCTACGCCTTCAAAGATTTCAGGCGGGCAGCAACAGAGAGCAGCGATAGCTAGGGCTCTCGTTTCGGGGGCTTCTGTTATCCTTGCCGATGAACCAACTGGAGCACTTGATTCAGTAACCGGGCAGGAGATCATGAATCTTTTACTGGAACTAAACAAAGAAGGAAAAACTATTATTTTCGTTACACATGATGAAAGGATAGCGGTTCAGGTTGGCAGGATAATAAGACTTAAGGATGGCAGAATAATAAACGAAAATCAGTAGCTGAGGTGTGATGTCACGGCAATATACTGAAAAGATCCTGAGACGCCTGAAAAACAAGGGGATTGAGGGTGCCAGATTTGAAATTTACACCTTTTTTACACCTTTGGAAACCCGTAAACCTAAAAGGAAAACCATACCGATAGATGAAGCAGGGGATTTAAAAGTCTCCTGCTTTTAATTGTAGCTAAATTGTATTTCGGATTTTGATTGACAAATAGAAGATTTCGATGTAGTTTTCTAATGAAAATCGGCAAAACAATAAAATGCCGAAAAAAGATGACATGATTTGAGGTGATATAGATGGTGAGTGCAGTAATACTTCCCAGTGACCAGAAAATATTTTCTATGCAAGAGTTAAAGAGCAAAGGTTTCTCACAGTATAAGGTCAGCAAGATGGTCAGTGAAGGGAAACTTGTAAAACTGAATAAGTGTTTTTATGAGAATACTGCTTATAACAGCGAAGAATCTGTTTTTTACTATACGGAGGATTATGCTCCGAAAGGGGTGATATGCCTGCTCAGTGCAGCAGTACATTATCAGCTTACGACCTTTATTCCGGATGCTGTGGATGTTGCTATTCAGAGAAAAGCGAGGGTATCAACTATGCCGGAATGGCCTAAGATGAATGTTCACTATTATACGGATGACAGATATGAACTAGGTGTCATAACAGTTAAGGAAGGGAAAAATGAATTCCAAATTTATGATATGGAAAAAACCGTTGTTGATATTGTGTTTTATAAAGAGAAAATAGGGATTGAAGAAACTAAAGAAATCCTAGTAACATATCTACATAGGAAGGATCGTAACCTAAACCGTCTTCTGAAATATGCAGAGCTCATGAAATGTGGTAAGATTATGAGACAATATATAGAGGTACTGGTATGATAAGTGCGATATCGGTAAAGGATAGATTGAAAAACCGGACGGTGGCTAATGGAAAGAAATTTCAGGACATGCTGATGGCGTATGGGCTGGAGAGGACGACTATATACAGACTGTCGCTGTCAGGATTTAAGGAAAGGTTTACTCTTAAGGGCGGTATTTTTCTTTATACTCTGTTTGAGTTTCTCCAAAGCCACAAGAGATATTGATCTTCTGGCAAAGAATATGCCAAATAATGCGGAAGATATGAAAAAGGTGTTTGAGAATATATTAACTGTGGAATATGATGATGCACTTAAGTATGATCTGAATTCTTTAGATGTCAAAGATATTAATGAATTTAAGGAATACCATGGTGTTAATGTTTCAGTAATAGCGTATCTGGATAGGGCTAAGGTTCCGGTATCGATAGATAACTTAGAGACAATGGATTACTTATTTTTCTCATATATTATGAAAATTTGGATGGTGTAAAAATGATAAAAACAAATGATTTTCCGAGGGCGAAAACAAAAATGAATAGATTAATTCCTATAGTGAATGAATATGATTTCAAAGATGTTTCCAAGGCCATTTACTGTATAGGTGTTTGTGTAAATAATCGTTCGGTTCTTGAATCGGAATTATCTTTGAATTGGGCTTTAACAGAACATAACCACAAAGGTAATAAGAAAATAGAAAATTATGAAGATTTTAAAATATTTTTTTCTGCCATTGAAAACATAATAAAGCCGTCTATATATGATGATGCTGTGGTGGAAGATTATGGAGATGTTTCAGTTGAGATATTTGGTAAAAAATATTCCGTTATTATAGGAACTGGTCATAACATGGTATTCGCATGTCTTCAGTTTTTACCGATATTAGCATGTGAAGTAAAAAAGAAAGATGAATTAATAGAAGTACTTACATACAATTCATTTATTATTGATTATCTTAAAGATGTAAATAGTTCAGATGGCGATCATGGAGCGAGATTGGTTCTGCCAACAGAAAAACTATTTGATAGAGTAGTAGAGCTGTTTGACAGTCTCAAGATTGAGATGATAAGGAATGTAGCTTCAATAATGAGGTCTGATTATATAGAAAAAAAGCATTTTATTGAGACAGAGAGCGGAATAATCCCTTTGGCTAACACCTCTCTTTTAATAGATTTATACGATATGTGGTATAGTTCTGTTACTGAAAAAGATAAAGCACAGTTAGTAAATAGAATGTTAACAGGTGTAGCATTTGATTTATATAAATTGGAAATGGATGAAACGATTAATTGTCTATGCCCTGTTGGGGTTTTGAATGATAGGGAAAATCCAAAGCCATTATATCGGTTCCCGTTTGCACTGGTGTCTTCTAAAGGAATTATTTTTGCTGTAAATAAGAGTGACTATCCAAATGCCGAATTACAGGAAGTTATAGCTGAAATTATTAAATTGAAGAAAAATGATTCTCTATTTTTACTTGAATTATATAGTAGAAAGAGAGCTGGTGAGTGTAGAGGAATTACTGTTTTTAAAGATTCTGATATTAAGTTTATGATATATGATTCGTGGGCTAATCCGTCAGAATCTCATATAATGGGTCATACAAAGAATGAAAAATATCATTATTGCACTGCATTGGATATTGTTTACTATCTTTTATTTATGAAAGATGCGGATGAATTACATGAGTATTTTGACTTTAAGAAAGAGGAGAATGAAGCACAAATATATGGTCATGGTGGTGACGCATCCACTTTTCTTATGTGGAAAGATGCTAATCATGTTTTTGAAAAAGGTGCTATAAAGTATAGCATGATCAATGTTGGGTTTGATACTGAAAATGAGTATGTAGTTGACTACTATCGAAAGAATTTAAAGGATTTCCCTTTTGGAGCGGGAGATTATATTTTGAATAACCCATTTTCTTGGAATATTACACCTAAAGAGAATGGTTTCTATGAATACATTCAAAAAGGGAAAGCTGGGTTTGGCGGATTGTATCGTTTATTCCGAAATAATTGTTATTTCTTTTTCCCTCATAATGTAAAATTCTATCCCAATATGAAGGAATACTTAAAATATAAAAACGCAATATTTATGATTGAGGATATTATTCAACGAATGATTATATCAGTTAAGAACATCATTGAGTCTCGTTCAGAATTAGGAAAATGTTCAGTTCAGGTAATGATGATGCCTGAGGTATATGCTGGAAAATCGGACCCATCAGGTTTGTTATTGGCGCAAGAACGTAAATATGTTAAAAGTGATTCGATAATATCAAACAGAAAAATCTGTATTCGATTTATTCCTATTGTTGATAAGCTCTTTGAAGATATCGCAAAAGCAAAAGATAGAACGGTAGAGGTTGAATTCTTTATGGAATTAATGCAACCTTTAAGGAAGTATTTTCCTCATTTTTATGTGCAATTAGAGAAGTATATGGAGGGGGTAAAATTAGAGAAAAAGGAAGTATCTGCTATTAGCTTTAATATTGAATATACATGGGAGCAAGAACAGGAATCTATATACAGAGTAGAAGATAGTGCATACATTGCCGTAAGAAAACATATTGCTGAGATATGTTATAATGCTGGGATTAGTTCTGGGACTTATTATGGTAAGGATGCAACTTTGGTTGTAAGATCGATTCAAAAAGAACTTATAGAAGACTTTGAAAATGAAGTAAGAAAATACGATTATTTCAAGTTATTTGAACGGAGCCTTGCAGACTATGCAACACTTTTACATGAAATTATGATTCATAGGCAGAGATATAATAGTTTCGAAGATATGAAAGAGGAAGTTCGTGACGAAGTATCTCGAAACATAATAGAACAAAGAGAAAAAGCAAAGCATAACTCTAGAACAGTTTTATATTTGATAGAAACAACATTATATAATAGCGAAAGAGGACAGGCAATTTTAACTGACAAAAAATATCAGTATTTATTAGCATATGCAAATTGGTTAGTTGTATTAGGGGACAATGCTGATATGTGCTATTTCACAGAAGATGAAGTATATGTGGAAGTATCAAGTGAATATATTATTGATGTAGAATCAAAAAGGGAATTTAGTCATCAACTAGGTGTAGAATTAACTAGAAGAATGTATGATAATCCAGGTCTTTTCGAACGAGATTATCTTGCTGACGAACAGTATTTTGAAAAAGTAAAACAGGCTTTTGAAACAGATACAGGAGTACCATTGGAGGTATTTTTGTCATTAATGTGTTATCTTGAAACTGGAGGTAAAATTGATGGTGAACTATATCATAGATGTAATTCGTTTTGTTTTTGGAAAGAAGATATAATAGAAGATTATTCTTCTGTTCAAAATGTCCCACAAGTTTTAACAGAAAAAGCATTAATGTTAATTTGTATAAATGTTACTAGGCTTAAAACTAAAAATAATATTGATGATTTTTACTTACCAATTGGAGAGAAAGAAAAACGTAGTGATAGATATGAAGTAAAGCCTGTTTATGAATATAATGGTATGGTTATATATTCGCCATCGGCTATACATTATTTGAGAGATTATTGGCAAAACAGTATGTTTGAATTTCATATGCCGTATGAAATAGGAATGCCTGTTACAAAAAAAGTTTTAGTAGAATGGAAAAGGGTGTATGAGAAAAAGATTGTTTTTGATCTCGAGAAAGTGTTTAAAAATAATGGATTTGAAGTAAGACCAAATTTTGAATTGATGAATCTTGATAAACAGAAATACCCTCAGTATTTAGGAGATTATGACTTGTTTGCAGTTGATTTGCAGAGGAATGAAATATGGATTATAGAGTGTAAATTTATCGAAAAAGTCGAAACATTTTATGAGATGTACAGACAGCAGAATAGGTTTTTTAAAGAAGACAAGTACGATGAGAAGTTTCAGCGTAGAATTGACTTCTTGAATGAAAACTATAAAGAGGTTATGAAGGATTTAAAACTTCCAGTTGCTGAATATAGGATAAAACCATATATGTGTGTAAATAAAGTCTTTGCTTCAAGATATAAGGAAATTGAGTTTCCGATATTAAGTTATCAAGAGATGGTTGAGGAAATAGTAAATTAGGGTAATGGAAGTTAGCAGAGATTATATATCTTGGAAGATAATTTGCCGATAATAGCATATAGGTTCAAGCTCTATGGTCTCCTTTTTTATGTCGGATATTAAAAATGACTTATCTTCTTGTTTTACTACAGGCTTCGGGATGCTTTACAAAATGTTTTTTTTTTGCTATTATACTATATAGAAATATATTCGGAAGAATGGTTAAGGCATGATCTGGTTTTAGGCGGAGGTTATTATGATTACTTTTAGAGTTGATGACATAATTCCCTGCATAAAGGAAGTAGCAACAGGTGATATCTACGACACTGAAGTTGTAAGGATACGTCGCAAGAGCATATTGTCGAAGTATAATAAGAACACAGGGTGGTATGTGAATTGGAGCAAGTTTCCGGAGGGGACAGAGGTATATGCCCTTGTGCTGAAAGGCACGAATGACATTCAGGGGATGGTGGCAATTCGGTATGATGATGAGGCAAAGGCAGTCCATGTGCTATGGGGATGCGTGGCTCCACAGAATAATATCTGGCAGTATGGTACAAAGAAATTCTCGGGTGTCGGGGGCCACTTACTGGCGATAGCATCTGATCTTTCCGTAAAACATGGTTATGAAGGTTATCTATTCGGTGAGGCAATGGACAAGGAACTGTATGATTACTATTGTGACGAGTTTGGGGCAGCTTATTTACCGGCAATCAACAATCCATATCGTTTCATGCTTTCGGATGAGGCAACAGCTCATATAAGGGAGGTGTATACATATGAGTGGACAGACGAAATCATATAAGGAAAAACTGGCTATTGTGGATGAGTTTATTTCGCGCATCAACCCCTACCAGAAGCCAGAACCGCTTAAGTTCGACTTGAGGGGATACGCAAAATACCTGAAGGAACATAATCTTTCTGGTAAGAATGTGGACGAGAATATCGTAAAAATGTTTCAATACTGATCATGGGATTGGTAAAAGGATTTGATAGTATGTTAAAGGTTGCATACACTTACTTATGCATAAACTGATTGTGTTTTTACTACAAAAAAACTGAATAATAATGGCATATTGAATGTCGGACATATAGTTTTGTATATTTTACAAAAGTTGACAAATATTATGAATTTGGATGTTTTGTGAGTCTAACTAATAGTCATCCTTTAGCAGAAGTTGATATAACACAGATTACATAACATCTTTAGGAGAAGAATATGATTACAAAAAGGAGATTTATTTGGGGCTTTGTTTTAGTGTGCTTGGCGATAGTAATAGTATTCTTTTACGTAAATAATGAAAACAACAGTACGCCAATAACTTTTGACAGCAGTGATTTGGAAATAAAAGATTTACAAGACGATAAGCAAAGCACTGAATTACGCGAGAAAAGACAGGATGAATATCTTGAAGATATGGTAAATAAAATGATTGAAGAACAGGAAATTGATACTCAGGATGAGAAAGAGTATTATCGACAAAAACTATTAGGAGAAAACTGACATATTTATTGGACTTATTGAAAAATGCCAACGAAATTAGCTCGTTGGCATTTTTCGTTTATTTCCCAAATACTTCTTTAGCATATTTAACTGTGTCCATGGCTTGAGGTGAATATCTGTCGGCACCGATCTTGTCGGCGTATTCCTGCGTGAGAACCGCACCGCCTACCACGACTTTACAGAACGGAGCTTTTTCTCGGAGTTGCTTAATCGTCTCTTCCATGCTGACTACGGTGGTGGTCATAAGGGCACTTAAGCCTACCAGCTTGATGTTGTGTTCAAGCACCGTATCCACTATGGTCTCGGGAGCCACGTCTTTACCTAAATCTATAACGGTATAATCGTAATTCTCCAAAAGTACTTTTACTATGTTTTTACCTATATCGTGTATGTCACCTTTAACGGTAGCCATGACCACAGTACCCTTGGACTCGCCCTTGGTACCGTTTTCCGCATAGTATTGTTTTATCACATCAAAAGCGGCCTTTGCTGCATCGGCACTCATAAGGAGCTGGGGCAGGAAGGTTTTCTTTTCTTCGAAACTTTTTCCGACTGTATCAAGTCCCGGAATCAGGTTGTTGTCTATGATATCGATGGGAGTGGAGCCGGCTGCGAGCATAGCCTTGCATTCGGCACCTGCTTTATCTATCATACCCTTTACTACAGCGTTGAAAAGAGCTGACTGTCCGGACTGCGCATCTGCATTTTGGGTTGAACCGTCTTTGGGTCCGTTAGCGCCTGAACCTACATTACCGGCAGTACCGACAGCTCCGGCAGGTGTAGTATACGGATCGGTCTTTCCACTGTATTTTTCGATATATCTTAAGCACTGATTATCAAAACCGCGCAGGGTAAGGAAGCTGTCATAAGCAGCCATAAGTCTCTCGTCAAGAGGGTTGATGATACCTGCGGAGAGACCGTTTTCCATGGCAAGGGTAAAGAAGGTGCTGGTCATGATACTTCTTAATGGCAGTCCGAAACTGACATTTGAAACACCGAGTACGGTATTAACTCCGAAGGTTTCGTGTATTTTTCTCAAAGCTTCCAGCGTCACTTTGGCATTATTTATATCCGTGCTGACAGTCATGGTAAGCGAGTCAAATATCAGGTCTTTCTTATCTATACCGTATTCCTTCGCCTTATTGATGATCTTTTCGGCTATAGCCACACGTTCGTCCGCAGTCTCGGGTATACCCGATTCATCAAGAGTCAGAGCTACCACGGCAGCACCATATTTCTTAGCTAAAGGCAGTACGGCTTCCATGCTTTCCTGCTTGCCGTTTACACTGTTGAGCAGGGGCTTGCCGTTGTAAATACGCAGTGCCCTCTCCATTGTTTTTATATCGGAAGTATCTATCTGCAGCGGAAGAGTACTGATGGCAGTGATCTCTTCTATGGCAGTCTCCATCATCTCACATTCATCTATCTCAGGGAGACCGACATTAACATCAAGTATGTCGGAGCCTGCTTCTTCCTCGGCTATGGCTTCGTTTATGATATAATTGATATCTTTATCCCTTAATGCCTGTTTTAACGCCTTTTTACCTGTCGGATTGATACGCTCACCTATAAGCAGAGGCTTGTCACCGAAGTATACAGCATGTGTATAGGATGAGATAACTGTAAGGTTTTTGGGTGCGACAGGATCGAGGAGAATATCTTGATAGCCACATCGAACAGAAGAACTGTCACAATGGGTGCTTGAATTGTCGGCACCGGAGTTGCATCCGGTATCCGTAACGGTGCGACCGAGAGAAGTCTCACACATACGGATGGCCGCATTTATATGTTCCGGTGTGGAACCGCAGCATCCGCCGACTATAGCGGCACCGCCCTTTACCAGTTCGAGTTCATCTGCTGAGAACTCTTCCGGACCGACATCAAAAGTAGTAACTCCGTTGACCACTTTAGGCAGTCCGGCATTGGGCTGCACTATGATGGGAGTGGAGCAGACCTTCGTGATAACCGGCAGGAACTTTAAAAACTGCTTGGGACCGAATCCGCAGTTCATACCGAGGACATCTACGTCTAGTCCCTCAACTAATGCCACATAAGCCTCTAAGTCACCGCCCGTAAGCAGCCTTCCGTTCTCATCCGGAGCTACCGAAACAAATAAAGGAAGGTCTGAATTCTCTTTTGCAGCGATGATGGCAGCCTTAAGGTCATACAGATCTGTAAACGTCTCAAAGAAAAGCAGATCCGCACCGGCCTTTACCCCCGCTTTTACTATCTCCGTATAAGCAGCTTCAGCCTCATCAAAGGACACATTTCCGATGGGTTTTAAGAGCTTTCCTAAAGGACCCACATCCAATGCTGCAAAATGAGGCTTTCTTGCATAAACGCTGTTACTTTCTTTTTCAAACTTATCTATGGCAATACGGACCAGCTCGATACCCTTTCCTATCAGCGTATCAAGATCATATTCGCAATGCTCAAGTTTATACTTGTTGGCTCCGAAGGTGTTAGCCGTAATGATATTCGAGCCTGCATTAAGGTATCTGGTGTGGATACCTGTAAGCACCTCAGGATGCGTGATATTCCAGGTCTCCGGAATCTCTCCGCCCTTCATGCCTTCAGCCTGAAGGAGAGTACCCATGGCGCCGTCGGAGAAAAGAAGTTCCTTGCCTATAAGTGATTTTAATAATTTTGCGTTTTCGTTCATATGTGTTCCTCATATAAGATTCTTTGCTTCGCTCAGAATGATGCTTATAGTACACCGATAACTGCTGTGATGCTCTTTGACGGGCTCATAAGCAGTGCAGAATTAAGGCTCATACCCAGATTCTTTTCTAAACCTAAAAGCCTGAAGAAATCATTCTGATGTTCCAGGCTGAAATCCCCGTAACCGGGACTGAAGCGCATCTTAAAAGTATTATTAATAAAAGAGTCCTTGATACGTTCCGTAACCTCATCCGCAAAAGCTTCTATGGCAGATGCACCTGCAGCCTGAAGTATGGCAGGTTTTATGGTGGAGCGGCCGTTGTAGCGCCTTATCAGCATATCCACACCCGGACCTATAGTAGCAGCAAAAAGAATAGCCTGCCTGCACCCTTTAATATGTGCCGCCAGACGGGCACTTTTGATAGTCAGAACCGACTTGGACAGATCGATTTTATCATTATCTTCGATATCGGATATAGTGCTTGTGCCATTCTGTGACAATATACAGGAGTCATCTGTTACCTTTAGATCATACACCTCATAAGCACACCTCGGAGTGGCAGCTTCCGCAACTTTTTTGGTAAGTTCATCCACTATCTTCTCCAGTTCCGCATCTAACGGAACTTCACCGCCGAAATGATACCCGAGATACCGGTATGTTTCTTTTTTATCAATATTCAGTTTTGTTCCGTCTTTGTAATTTATAATATTCATGAGTTTATTATTTTTGATTTTTATGATTATGCAAATTAGTCTGGGTAGTGTTTACACCTCATCAGTACTTCCCTTCACCAGGGATAGCTTATAAGGTTGCAGACTTGATCAGACTCGAGGTATGTACTAAGGGGAGGAGGTGCGGCCTGACGGGATAAAACCATAAAGCGAGCAGCCGGATATGCACGTTTCAATGCACATCCGAACAAGGCAAAAACCGGTTAACCAAACCGGTTTTTGAGCGAAGCCTAAAGCATGTCCGGCATCAGGCGGACATGCGATTGCGAGCGTCCGAAGAGAGGATGCGCAGTGGGACGTTAAGCATATCCCTGCGAGCGGTGACGGGTTTTATACCGTCAGGTCGTATCTCCTCCCCGGAGATTCCCCTACCTCGGCGCTATAAACGACAGGTTCCTGAAGATCTCCCCTGCCACCTCCGGATGGTTCATGGTATAGATATGCACGCAGTTAACCCCGTTAGCGAACAGGTCTATGATCTGCTCGGTGGCATATGCGATACCGGCCTGCTTCATAGCCTCGGGATTGTCCCCGAAGTGATCGACGATCATCTTGAAGCGCGGCGGCACCAGATTGCCCGACAGCGAAATGATACGTGCTATCTGAGCCTTGTTGGTAACAGGCATGATACCTGCATCTATAGGCACATCGACACCCTTTTTAAGGAGCTTATACATGTAGTTGTATAAGATATTATTGTCGAAAAACATCTGGGTGATCAGAAAATCACAGCCCGCCTCAACCTTGCGCTTGGTATACTCGATATCCTCATCGACGGACTTTGACTCCGGATGCCCTTCGGGATAGCAGGCACCTGCTATGCAGAAGTCGCCCATCGACTTGATCTCAGCCATCAGGTCCTCAGAATGCTTGTAATCCTTTGAAGGCTCAAAACCGCTGTCTGCAGGTATATCACCGCGCAGAGCCAGGATATTTTCTATGCCGTGCTCCTTGTAAGCGTTAACCATGTGTCTTACGGTTTCCCTGTCTGAGGACACACAGGTAAGATGCCCGAGTGCCGGGATACCGCATACATTCTGGATCTCATTGGCCAGATCCACAGTATATTTGCTCGTACCGCCCGTGGCACCGTAGGTCACGCTCATATAGTCGGGCTTAAATGAGGCGGTCTCTGCCACCACCTTCTTTGCTGCCTCTAAGTTCTCCCATTTTTTGGGAGGAAACAGCTCGCAGCTTATATGGGGTTTGTTATCTTTTAACAGGTCGATGATCTTCATGACAGGCATTCCTTTCAGTTTATAAAAATTAAATGAAATAATTCGTAAATCACGCTCAAGTATAGTTTTTTGCTTGATTAGATATACCAAATATAGTATAATTAAAAATTATGAAAATGTAAACCGATTATTTTAATAAATATTTTTTATAATAGATTATTTGTGACTGATTTAGACGGTTACCCGGGAGTTATTAATGGATAACATAAAAAAAAGTAATAAAAAGCATCTGCATACGGTAATATTTATCGTATATATGGCTTTTTTGATATATTTCCTGTTCTTTTCCGATATGTTCGGGAGAACGAGAGCATATGAGTATTACAGGTACAGCATTGTACCGTTTACGGAGATAAAAAGGTATTGGAATTTATTTACCCAGGGCGACTGGATGCCCTTTGTCATAAATGTATGCGGCAATGTGGTATTGTTTATGCCGTTCGGCTATATGTTCGGGATGTTTGCCGACAGGAGACAGACCGGAGCGATCATGGGGCTGTTCGATACGTTTGTGGCAGCATTTCTGATGATCCTTGTCGTTGAAACCTGCCAGTTGCTCACAAAAGTCGGAGTATTCGATGTGGATGATATAATACTCAATGTATCCGGAGCACTGTTGGGATATGCTGCATACAGGATCGTAAGATACATAAAGCAGGGGAAAGGAAAGAACGATGGCAAAAAGAAAGGAAAATAACGTTCAGTTCAGAAAGAGCGGTTTTACGGCAAAGGCGGTAACTGCTCTGATCGCAGGGATAGTAACGTTTATCATATTTATAGTGCTGATCGTGTGGGCAGGGATAAAGGAAGATACACCCAAAGCCTTTGCCATATGCGGGACTGCAGCACTTGTAGTCAGCTTTATAGGACTTATAGTATCGATAAAGTGTGTGAAGGAGCAGGACGGCGGATATGCGGTGCCTTATGCGGGCATGGCGGTAAACGGCATCACTTTTATCACATATATGGTCACATATATACTCGGCCTGGTGTGAGCGGTTTTCACATTTATTTTTCATCACGGACAAATGGTTTTCACATTTCTGCACGATAATCAACTGCAGAATAATATCTATTGGAGGTTCACGTGAGCTTTTTGAGGGAAAAAAATACAGTCAAAAGAGTAGCGCTTGTGCTGGTACTGGTCCTTATCATCATGATGATACCGGATCTGGCTACGGAAGCGAAAAAGAGCAGTACGGTGAAAGGCACGGTTACGGCAACGGAGCTGTATATGAGATCCGGACCCGGTACCGAATATACCAACATACTCTCCGGAGGAGAAAAGGTGGTCCTTGTAAAGGATCAGGAGGTTACGGTACTCGGAGAACGTAATGACTGGTATCATATAAAAGTAAAAGTAAACGGAGAAGAACTTGAAGGATATTCACTTGCAAAATGGATATCCGTGGACGGTGCTGCCGTAAAGGCGGAGACGGGAGATTTTAAGGAGATCACACCTACCCCCACGCCTACTCCCACCCCCACTCCTACACCGGCTCCCACAAGGACCGGAAAAGGAAAGGTGACCGCTTCCCAGCTCAATATCCGTAAAGGCCCCGGCACTGACTATGAGATAGTTCAGGTCAAAGGTGAAAATGCGGTGCTTGTAAGAGACCAGGCAGTATCCCTCTACGGAGAAAAGGACGGTTGGTACCATATCACCGCCAAGGTAAACGGAAAAAAGACCGAAGGGTATTCCTTAGGAACATATATAGAGATCACATCCGGAAAGGTTGAGCCGGAAAAGGATGATGTACCCACCCCTACGGAAAAGGCGGCTCCTACAGATGAGCCTTCTCCGGTAGTTACACCCGGTCCCGAACCTACAGGAGACATCACACCTGTTCCTACGGGAGATATAACTCCTACCCCGGATCCCGATGAGGAGTCGAAGGATACTCCGTTCCCTACGGAGATGCTTCTGCCTCTGCCCACAGGTTCTGCGGTTACAGATGACGGTACGGTATACGATATGTTCGGCAACGAGCTTGAGATCGTCACAAGTACCTATAGTTCAAAATACAATATGAAGGGTATAGTTACGGCTGACCTCTTGAACTTAAGGGAAAGCCCTTCTTTAGACGCTGATGTCCTGGGCATCATATCAAAAGACGCGGTGGTAAGTCTGGTCGGAACACGTACCAATTCCATAGACTTTGACGGAGTGGGCAGACAGGTACGCTGGTACAGGGTACTTGCCCTTATTGACGGGAGCTATATAAGAGGTTATGTATTAAGCGACTATGTAAAGCTTAATTATTATAAAGAATTTCAGGTCCTGACCAATACAGGTAAGCAGATACTCCGCAGCGAGGCTGACAGCTCATCTGCAAAGGTAAAAACCTCAAAAGGCAAAAAAGTCAGCATCCCCAAAAACTCTGAAGTTACGATCCTTTCCGAGAAACAGGTCGGAAATGACAAGTGGGTAAAGATCAGTGCCGATTACAACGGTGAGACGGTCACAGGCTGGCTTCTGGCACTCAGAGTAACATTTATAAGCAATGCAAACAGCATAGAACTGAATAACTACCGCATAAAAGAAAAAGAGGCGGAGATCACGGTAACGGTTACCCCTGAGATCACCATGCCTCCGGTAGATCCGGTAAAGCATGAAACAGTGGAAAATGCAAACGGCATAATAAAGGATGCGGCGGCACTGAGCCTTAAGACCGAGCCCAAGTATTCTTCATCCGCTGTATTTACCAATTCCAAGAAGCCTGTATTCGTATATTCGGGACAGGGTGTACGTATAATCGAGACAGCTACTGACGGTGAAAACCTGTGGTGTCTTATTGAAGTGGTATATGACGGCTCTCTTTATACCGGATATGTTAACTCGATCTATGTCGATGCCGACAGTTCGGTAAATATGCCAAGTGCATCAAATGATCAGGTGCTTTCCTCAGCAAGCTTTGAAGAAGAGCTTGCCAAGGAGGGTTTTCCCGACAGCTATAAGCCCTTTCTGCGCACGTTACATGAGCAGTATCCCAATTGGAAGTTTAAGGCCTTTCAGACAGGACTCGACTGGGATACCGTTATAAAAAAAGAATCCGAGGTGGGTATCAATCTTATCCCCAATACCAAGAGCGTAGAATGGAAATCCTTAGAAGCCGGTGCTTATAGCTGGACAAGTGACAAGTTTACCGTATTTGACGGTTCATCCTGGGTCACGGCTTCTAAAGATGCGATAAGCTACTATATGGATCCGAGGAATTTCCTGGAATACAATACCATATTCCAGTTTGAACTCCTTAATTACAACCCTTCCTACCAGACGAAGGAAGGTATCGACACCATACTTAAAAATACGGCCATGAAGGATTCATCGTATATCTATACCGATGACCTTGGAAATCAAAGGAGTATATCCTTTACCGATACCTTTGCGATGGCTGCCGAGTATTCGGGAGTGAGCCCTCTTCATCTTGCCTCACGTGTAAAGCAGGAGGTTACGATAGGAGCCACAGCCATGAGTAACAGCGTAACCGGTACGGTGGCAGGATATGAAGGCCTGTACAACTACTTTAATATCGGGGCATACCACAGTACGGAACCCGGAGGAGCCATAGCCAACGGACTGAAGTTCGCACAGAACGGTTCAAGCAGTGATGACCTCAACATGAAATGCCTGATCCCCTGGAACAACCGTTTAAGATCCATATTCGGCGGTGCGTTCTATATAGGCAACAATTATATCAACAGGGGACAGAATACCATATATCTTCAGAAATTCAATATGACTGAAACATCCACATACAACCATCAGTATATGGCCAATGTGGAAGCACCTTATTCGGAAGGAAAGAGATTTTTCTCGGCATATGAGAATCCCGGAGATATACCGATCGTATTCTCCATCCCGGTATACCTCAATATGCCCGAGACTCCCTGTCCGGTACCTCAAAAAGCATATAATCCGAATAACTGGCTCAAATCCTTGAAGCTGTATGACAAGAACGGTAATGCTCTAAGCCTTACACCTACATTCTCGGCTAAAAAGGATCAGGAGTACAACCTGATAGTGGGCAATGAGACTGATTATATAAAGGTATCCGCTACTACGGTAAGTTCTCTTGCAAAAGTAGAAGGAGACGGATACTTCTATCCTTCGGTCGGCAGTAACAGGATGGTAGTCCCTGTAAGGGCTGAAAACGGTGATGTAAGAGAATATGTGATAAACATAGTGCGTGAGGAGCAGGCTGCAACGCCTACGCCCACTCCTACACCGGAGGAGACTCCCACACCTACACCTGAGGAGACCCCTACACCTACACCTGAGGTGACGACACCCACACCTGAGGAGACCCCTACACCCACACCTGAGGAGACTCCCACTCCTACACAGGAAGTGACAACACCTACACCCGAGGAGACGCCTACTCCCACACCGGAAGTGACGACACCCACGCCTGAGGAGACTCCTACTCCCACACCGGAAGTGACGACACCTACACCGGAGGATACGGCAACACCCACTCCGGATGACAGGCCTACGGCCACTCCCGAGGTGATAGAAGGAATACCCATGAATTGACGGGAAGTTTCATTTTTTACCTCGAAAACGCAGAAAGCGTTATCGAGATGACTTTGACACAAAAATAAGAATACACATTAGAAAGGCGGTGGGCAGATGAAAGGACCGGCAAGGATGCTAGTGCTGATAGTTTGCCCGTTGCTGCTTTTTATCCTGGCATCTTCGTATATACCGGCATATGCTTCAAGTGCGGATATAACCATTTCTTCCGATTCAGCCATATATCACAGGGGGGATACGGTCACAGTATCCATAGAGATAGAGGCGGATGTGATCCCGGGAGATTTTGAAGGCTATCTTCTGTATCCCGAGGATGTGTTGACATATGTATCGGGCCCGGGTATCGTAAGCGGAGGAGAAGGGATACTGAAGATAAACGATCAGGTGGATTCGGAAACAAGAAAAAACCGAAAGTATTCCGTAAAGTTTAAAGCGGAAGGATTGGGGAATGCCGAGATCTCATTAAGGGAAGATCCCGAACTGTATGAGTATGAAGAAGGTTATCTGATGTCGGTATCGAGCAATGTGCTGAAAATATCGATAGCCGCATCCCCTAAGGACTCATCCGATGCTGCACTGGCAGTACTTAAGGTTAGTCCCGGAACACTTATCCCCGCCTTTGATGCGGATGTAACAGAGTACAGGGTTACAGTGCCCGCCGGTACCGGAAAGCTCGTAGTAAGTGCTGCTGCAAGAGATACGGAGGCGGTAGTGGACGTAAAAGGAAACGAAGATATCGGACCGGGAGAAAACAGGGTAGGTATAAAAGTCACGGCGCCTGACGGCAGCATAAAGGAATATGTGATAATCTGCGAATGTAAAGAGGAAAGGGAAGATCCGGTAAATAACCCTGAACCTACTGATATACCGGTAACACCGGACCCTCCTACATCCGGACCCGGTAAACCCGCCGGCATCAGTGCGGTACTTAAGGGCGAAGAGATACATCTTTATAGTGATAACGAATTTGTAGTGACAGAACCCGACGAAAGTATTATAATACCTGAAGGTTATGAAAAGACGTATCTTAAAGTGGACGGATTGTCGATCCCGGTATATGCATCAAAGGATGAAGGGAAGGATTCGTTCCTGCTGATAGTGATAAAGGACAATAAAGGAACACCTGCGCTTTATTCGTACGACCGTGCGGAGAAGACCCTGCAGCGCTATAAGGATAAAAACGTAAAGCAGACCGGCATGGTGCTCACCGAGTCGATAGAAGCATTAGAGCTTGCCGAAAGCTATGAGAAAAGCCTGAATACCCTTACCATAATAATAGCGGTATTGAGCGGACTTACGCTTGCATTGCTCATAATAGTCATAAGCTTATCAATAAAGAACAAAAACGACGAAAATGATATTTAGGAGATGGTACTATGTTATGTGATGTTTGCCAGACCAGACAGGCAAAGATTTTTTATACGGAAATAGTGAACGGACAGAAAAAAGAGCAGCATCTGTGCGAACAGTGCGCATCCGAATATACGGCAGTGCCTTTGAATGAGCTGTTGGGCGGAGCGGGGCTTTCTTCGGTCGGAAGTATACTTTCGGGTATCCTTTCGAGCTATGCCAAAGGAAAGAGCATGAAAAACGTCGACCACAAGGAGACTGTATGTCCCGAATGCGGTACCACGGAGTCCGAGTTCTTAAAGACCGAGAGAGCGGGATGTCCCGTATGCTACAATGTGTTCGGCGACATGATAGCGAAAAACTTTAAGGCTATGCAGGGCGGAATGACACATACTGGCAAGGAACCGGCCTTTGCAAAGATTATAGAGATAAAGGATGTTGTACCTCAAAGCTCAGGTAAGAAGGGCAGCATCGGTGACATCAATAAGATGATCACGCTCGATGCGGATGACGATCCTTCGGATAAAGAAACGGCAGCAGTACCCGAGGGTGGAGAAAAAGAAAAGAAAAAGGGCCGTAAGACAAAGAGCGGAGCACAAAATACTGCAGAGCTTAAGGAAAAGCTCAAAGAGGCATTAAAGGTTGAAGACTATGAACTTGCGGCTAAACTTAGGGACGAGATAAAGGCTTTAGAGGTGAAAAATGAAAAAAAGAAAAAATAAATGGTATTATGATTCCGCGGCATACCATGAGGTAGTGCTTTCAGGAAGCGTAACACTTGCAAGAAACCTGGCCGATTTTGATTTCCCGGCCAAGATGAGCGAGGAGGATGCAGCTGAGGTAGTATCTAAGGTCAGAGGCATCACCACGGAGCTCGGCGCCAGAGAGGGCAGGGAGTACTACTCCTGCAGGGTGGATAAGCTCAGCAATACCGAAAAGGACTGCCTGATAGAGAGCCATACCATCACTCCTTCGCTTAAAAGGAGAAAGGATCCTTCGGGACTCATAATCTCCGAGGATGAAAGCATCAGTATCATGGTAAATGAAGACGACCATATACATATCCAGGCGATACGTCCGGGTTATAACTTAAGAGAAGCATATAAGGATGCCAACAGGATAGATGACTACATCGATTCTGTCATGCCTTACTGCTTCAGCGAAAAGTACGGATATCTTACATCAAAGCTGACGGACGCGGGTACCGGCATGCATGCTTCGTATCTGCTCTCGTTACCCGGTATCACTATGGGAGGGAAGGTGGACGCTCTCCAGGAGGAGATATCGAGATTTGATGTATCCTTAAAGGGTATATACGGCGAAGGATCAAAAAGCGCAGGCTTCATATTCCAGCTTATAAACAGGAAGACCTTGGGCTTTACCGAGAATGAGATACTGGAAAACTTAGAGCAGGTAACGGCGCAGATAGTGGACATAGAGAAAAACTTAAGAAAAGGCTTGTTTAAAAATGTCGGCACCGAGATAACGGACCGCATATACAGGTCCTACGGAGTGCTTAAATATGCCAAAAACCTTCCCCAGAAGGATGCGATGGTACTGCTTGCACAGCTCAAGCTCGGATCGGACTGCGGGGTCATCAAGATAAAAGGCGGCGGCAGCGCACTGCACAGGCTTATGATAGAGATGCAGCCGGGAAACCTTCAGACCATATACAAAAAGAGTATGGGCAGCACCCAGCGTGATGAATACAGAGCAAAATATTTGAATGAAAATCTTCCTGAGCTTATAGAACCGGAAGACGAATCGGAGGCTTAAATTGTACGAGAGATTTACTGAACAGGCAAAACAGGTAATGAAGATAGCGGAGGATATATCGGAACAGCTCGGACATAACTATATGGGTACCGAGCATATCCTGATAGGTCTTCTTGATGCTGAAGGCGTGGCATCAAAGATACTTGTTACCAACGGACTTGATAAAGATAAGCTCATGGAGCTTATAGACCAGCTGATAGCACCGGACGGCAAGGTGGGATTTGCAGAGGTCAACAATATCACGCCCAGAGCCAGGAATATCATAGCAAAAAGCTATGATCTGGCCAACAGGTTTAAGAGCAAGCAGGTAGGTACGGAGCACATCCTTCTTTCACTTATCACAGAGAAGGACTGTATAGCCATAAGACTTCTCAATACCATAGGCATAGACATCAGAAAAATATATATGGACTGCCTTAACACCATGGGTGTAAACCCCCAGGATATGCGTATGGACGGGCCTAAAGGACGTTCATCGGAAAGAGGGGTCACACCCACGCTTGATAAGTACAGCAGAGACCTCACAAAGCAGGCATCGGAAGGTAAGCTTGACCCGGTAGTAGGACGTGAAGAAGAGATAAGACGTGTTATCCAGATCCTTTCGAGACGTACCAAGAACAACCCCTGCTTAGTAGGAGAGCCCGGAGTAGGAAAGACAGCTATCGTAGAAGGACTGGCCAGAAAGATAGTGGAAGGTGATGTACCCGATACCGTTAAAAACAAGAGAGTGGTAACTCTGGATCTCTCCGGAATGGTAGCAGGCTCTAAGTACAGAGGAGAGTTCGAGGAAAGGATAAAGGCTGTGATCTCCGAGGTTATCAATTCGGGAGATGTCATACTTTTCCTTGACGAGCTCCATACCATCATAGGTGCGGGCGGTGCAGAGGGAGCACTTGATGCATCAAATATCTTAAAGCCTTCGCTTGCAAGAGGAGAGCTGCAGTTAGTCGGTGCCACCACCAGGGAGGAATACAGAAAGTATATAGAAAAGGACGCTGCCTTAGAGCGCCGTTTCCAGCCCATAGATGTGGCAGAACCCACACAGGAAGAGACACTGCAGATACTTAAAGGACTTCGCCCCGCATACGAGGAGCATCATAAGGTTACCATCACCGATGAAGCCTTAGAGGCAGCCGTTAAGCTTTCTACAAGATATATCAATGACCGCTTCCTGCCCGATAAAGCGATCGACCTTATGGACGAGGCAGCTTCCCGTATAAGGCTTGAGGTATATTCCGACTCACCCAAGCGCAAGGAAGCCGAGGAGAAGCTTAAAGCCTTGGAGAACGAAAAGGAAGAGGCCATCAAGAACGAGGAATACGAAAAGGCCGGAGCTATAAAGAAAAAGCAGACAAGGCTTAAAAAACAGATAGAAAAAATAGACGAAGAGATAAAGAAACACAGGGAAGAAAAGGAACTCTTCGTGACAGGCGAGGATATAGCGGCCGTTATATCCAGTTGGACCAAGATACCCGTGAAAAAGCTTAAGGAGGAAGAGAGCGAACGTTTAAGAAAGCTTGAGGAGATCCTCCATAAAAGAGTAGTGGGCCAGGAAGAGGCTGTATCGGCTGTAGCTAAAGCCATAAGACGCGGCAGGGTAGGACTTAAAGACCCCAACAGACCTATCGGATCGTTCCTGTTCTTAGGCCCCACAGGTGTCGGAAAAACAGAGCTTTCAAAGGCTCTTGCCGAGGCAGTGTTCGGTACCGAGAACTCCATAATCAGAGTCGACATGTCCGAATATATGGAAAAGCACAGCGTATCGAAGATGGTAGGCTCGCCTCCCGGATATGTGGGATATGACGAGGGCGGTCAGCTTTCGGAAAAGATCAGGAGAAATCCTTATTCGGTAGTGCTTTTTGACGAGATAGAAAAGGCTCATCCCGACGTATTCAATATCCTTCTCCAGGTACTTGACGACGGACATATCACGGATGCACAGGGACGTAAGGTAAGCTTTAAGAATACGATCATCATCATGACATCAAATGCGGGCGCCCAGAATATCATAGCACCTAAGACTCTGGGATTTTCCAGTGAGAATGATGCAAAGGCCGATTACAACCGTATGAAGGACGGTGTAATGGATGAGATAAGGCGTATATTTAAGCCCGAGTTCCTTAACCGTATCGATGAGATCATAGTATTCCATTCACTTAGCCGTGAAAACATCAAAGAGATCGTATCCATCATGTTTAAGAAGATATCCGACCGTGCGCTTGAAGAGCTTAACATCAAGCTTAAATGCACTGAGGAGTTCGTGGTACATATCGCCGAAAAAGGCTTTGATGAAAAGTACGGTGCAAGACCGTTAAGACGTGCCATCCAGAACGAAGTAGAGGACAGGATGAGTGAGGAGATATTGCTCGGTAACATCAAGTCAGGAGATACCGTGACGGTGGGCTACGACAAAGAGCATAAAAACACCACCTTTAAAAGAAAAGCAGCCAGAAAATAATTCATAAATTTATTGTTTTTTTAGTGGCAATTTTCCTTGTTTTCTGCTATAGTATAAGAGGAATATATCCATCACTTACAAATACCATGGGAGGATTATATGTTAGTCGTTAAGTCATTGATACAGAACGAGAAGGATGGCACACTCAGCTTCGGAGATTTTTCACAGAAGGAAAAAAAGAAGAAGTCGGATTTCGAGCACAGCGGCGACCTCTATAAGGTTAAATCATTCTACGAGATTACCAGACTTGAGAAAAACGGAGCATTTGTATATGAGTCGGTGCCCGGCACATCCGTTTTTAATCTCAAGGTATCCGGAAAAGAGATAGACTTCGCCGTAACAGGTAAGGGCGATGTTCAGATAACCGTTGAGCTTGAGGCTGAAAAGGATTATGAAGTATCGGTAAGCGGAGAGAGTCTGGGAGTTATGAAGACCAATCTCGGCGGTAAGCTTACATTCAGTGTTGAAGCTGACGAAAACGAGAAGAAGGACGTTAAAATCTGCGAAAAATAAATAATGCAGTAACAAAAAAAGAAGGCCGTGCGACCGCTTAAAACATAAGCGGTTGCATGGCTCTTTGTCGAAATACAGGGTAAAAAAAGGAGAGCCGTATGGCTAAAGCAAAAAGTGTATTTTTCTGTAAGGAATGCGGATATGAGAGCCCTAAATGGGTAGGACAGTGTCCTGCGTGCAAGGCATGGGATTCGATGGTAGAGGAGCCTAATGCGGGTAAGAAGAGCGTGAATAAGGCAGCGGCTTCATCCCCTGTTAAAAGGGCGATGCCCGAAAAACTTTCAGCCGTAAAGGTGCAGAATGACATAAGGATAGTGACTGGTGTAGAGGAGTTTGACAGGGTGCTCGGCGGAGGTATAGTGGATTCGTCGCTCGTGCTTGTGGGCGGTGACCCCGGTATCGGAAAATCCACGCTCCTGCTTCAGATATGCAGGATACTGGCAGGCATGGATGTGGATGTGCTTTATATCTCGGGCGAGGAATCGGTCGGACAGATAAAGATGAGAGCAGACAGGCTGGGAGACTTTAAGGGCGATATAGAGCTTCTCTCGGAAAACAACCTGGATAATATAGAAGAACTTGTAATAGAAAAGAAACCCAGAGTGGTCGTGATAGATTCAATACAGACCATGTTCAGGGAGGATATAGCTGCAGCTCCCGGAAGTGTGAGCCAGGTAAGGGAGACTACAGGTTCGCTCTTAAGACTCGCCAAGGGTTACGGTATCACGATATTTATCGTAGGACATGTCACCAAGGAAGGCGTGGTGGCAGGTCCGAGAGTGTTGGAGCATATGGTGGATACCGTGCTCTACTTTGAGGGTGATAATTCCACGGACTACCGTGTGCTGCGTGCCGTAAAGAACAGATTCGGTTCCACCAATGAGGTGGGCGTGTTTGAGATGAGAGGGGACGGGCTTAAAGAAGTACGTAATCCTTCGGAATACATGCTGCAGGGAACTCCCATCGGGGAACCTGGCTCGGTCATCACAGCCACTATGGAAGGCACCAGGCCTATCATGCTCGAAATACAGGCCCTCTGCTGCCAGACCGCACTCAACATCCCGAGAAGGACCGCTGTGGGTATAGATTATAACAGGGTAAACCTTCTTATGGCAGTCTTGGAGAAAAAGCTCGGACTTAAGCTTTCCTTCTGCGATGCCTATGTAAATGTAGCGGGCGGCATGAAGGTAAACGAACCGGCGCTTGATCTTGCCATAGTCATGGCACTTCTTTCAAGCTATTCAAACAAAGCATTGGGAGAGAAAACGATAGTGTTCGGTGAAGTGGGACTGACAGGTGAGATACGAGGCGTATCCCAGGCCGAACAGCGTGCGGCTGAGGCTGCGCAGCTCGGATATGAAAAGATCATCCTTCCGAAAGTAAATCTTAAATCGGTAAGCCGAAGTGGACTTAAGCTCACCGGAGTCGGACATATTACAGAGCTGATGAGACTGTTCTAAATGAGGTGTGATCAAAAGTTTGTGAGGAATACATATGTTTAAAAAGAAAAACATCATAATAGCCGTCGTGGCTGTTGTGATATTAGCTGTATTGTTTATCGGCTTTAAACTCCTGGTAAAAGTCGGAAATCCGAAGTATTTTTATAACTATCTGCACGATGCGGCAGGCAGCCGTGAGGTAGAAAGCTTTAAGTCCAATGCGGCGGGAGCCGATCTGGTAAAAGCTGCTCCTACCGAAAATACGGATCCTGATAAAAGAGGCGTGGTACAGCGTATAGAAGTAGACGGAACGCCGGTTGACAGCTTTAGCAGAGCTGACCGGATAGAATTTACGGATGAACTATTAAAAAGCATCTCGGATATACAGGGACTTGTAACCTTCAGGGGGAATTACTCCAGAACAAAATCATCTGCAGGAGCTCCCGAGCTTACAAAAGAGAAATTTTCCGATAAGACCTGGACCTATGCCACAGGAAAGATACTAAAGAGCAATGCTGTGGACTACTGGTCAGGAAACGGCTGGACAGGACAGCCGGTTGTCATCAGGTGGGGTAAGAGCACCCGTGCGGTCATGAATATGTATGATACCTTTAAGGAAAAGGAAGGACTGATAGAGGTGATATACCCCGGTATGGACGGCAATATCCGTTTCCTTGATATGGAGACCGGAGAAGAGACCAGACCTGTCATACATGTCGGGATGACCTTTAAGGGTACGGCTTCCATATATCCTGACGGTAAGACGCCATTACTGTTCTGCGGTTCGGGCGATGCACAGAGCGGTCCATTCGGTGAAAATGTTTCCCAGAGATTTTATATATACAGCCTGCTGGACGGATCCCTGCTTTATGAGGGCGGATATAATGATACATTCGCACCCAGAACATGGCATGCTTATGACAGTTCACCCATCATAGATCCTGTGACGGATACACTTATCTATCCGGGTGAAAACGGTGTCATATATACCATGAAGCTTAATACGCAGTATGATGAAGCGGTAGGGACTTTGAAGGTTGATCCTTCAGACATAGTTAAATTTTCGTTTGATATCCCGGATAAATACAAGGAAGGCGGCATGTTATGGGGCAGTGAAAGCAGTGCCGCTGTATGGAACGGGTATCTCTTTATAGGAGACAACGGCGGTTCTGTATACTGTCTTGACCTTAATACCATGAAGATGGTATGGATCAATGATGTGGGTGAGGATATAAACGCATCCCCGATATTTGAGACGGATGGAGGGAACCATTATCTGTATATCGCGACTACTCTTAAGTATGGTTACAACTCTCACAATATGGGGAATGCGGCCATATATAAGCTGAACGCTATGACCGGTGAGATCATCTGGAAAAAGCCTTATGAGGTACATACCGTTAAGGGATATGCGGGCGGCGTGCTGTCCACAGGTGCACTGGGGTCCGGGCTTTTATCGGATTATATATTCTATTCGGTATCAAAAACACCCGGCTTAGAGGAAGGATATCTGGTAGCACTTGATAAATATACAGGTCAGGAAAAATGGAAAAAGTCACTTGATATGTATTCATGGAGTTCGACGGTATTCTTTACCTCTGAAAACGGAAAGAATTATCTGATACAGGGATGCCAGAACGGTGACCTGCTTCTTATGGATGCGAAAACGGGCGACACTCTTGATAAGCTCAACTTCGGCTCAGGCATAGAAGCTACTCCCGCATTATATGGGAACAGGCTTGTACTTGCTACCAGAAGTGAGAAGATCATAGGCGTTAAGATAGAATAGATTTGAGGAATCGGAATGACTGTAAAAAACAAATTACTGACGGTACTGGCGGTATTTATTGTACTGCTGCTACTGGCCGGAGCGGGAGCTTTTAAGGCAGACACTGCAAAAGGCGGCGTAAAGGATATATCCGGGGTTAAGACCCTGGGCGGTATCGAAAGTGCGATGCCGGAAAACAGTGCTTTGGTATTTTTCGGAAGCACGTTGGGAAAAACACTTTCGAGCTACAAGGCATATAAAAATATGGATGCACTGCTCTTCGCATTAAAGAGCGGAGAAGTGGATGCCGTATGGACATGTGATGTTACAGCTGATTTCCTTATCCGTAAGGAAATGGGATTAAATAAACTGAATATCTCCGGCATGTCGGATATTCAGAAAACAAAGGATGCACGATTCGAGTTTGGCATGGCACTAAAGGATACGGAAGCCTCAAAAAAGCTAAGGGACGATATAGATACCGTTCTTTCAGCTATGAAGAGCGATGGCAGCCTTAATGAGATAATACAAAAATACATATATTCAGCCTGGGACTTTGAGACGGATGAAGGAAAAGAAAAAAGGCTTTATGCTTCGGACATGAGATCAGTATCCGGCAAGAATACGATATATGTCGGTATAACCGGAGCTGTACCTCCTATCAACATGCTTGATGAGGACGGAAAGCCCTACGGATTCTGCGTGGCACTTATGGATGAGATAGGTATGCGGCTTGGCAGAGGGATAGAGTTTGTTGTACTTGATAACGAAACAGCTTTTACCTCACTTATGAAGGGTAAAGTAGATCTGATCTTTTCATACGGCACAGGTATGATCACCACGGAAAACAAAAAAAATTATATCATGACCGAAGGATATTATCCGATGGAGAGATATGAATTTCTTATATATGGTGAAAACAATTAAGTCATTCTGAGCGAAGTGAAGAATCTTATGACTTAAAAACTATGGACATCATCCGGATAACATATAGGAGAGAATAAAAATGAGTTTTATAAATAATATTTTTAATGCCATATCTGACAACCTTATATCGGGCGGAGCATATTATCTGATAGCTAAGGCGGCTGTAGTAACTGTGCTGATAGCGGTACTTGCTTGGCTGATAGCAGGAGTGTTCGGCATAGGCATCAGTTATCTTATGAGCTATGAGAAGAAGGCTGTATCGCGTATAGCCAGAGCATTTTGTTTCCTGTTCAGGAGCGTACCTGTCCTGCTCTCTTTATGGCTTCTTCATTACTGCATATTCGGCAGCAGTACTTTGAGCGGGATATTCAACACTTCTATTTCCATAGGATTGTTCGGTGCCGGTCATCTAGCTGAACTTTTGTCTGAAAGCGTAAAGAAGACTCAGGAGAGGATGAGCGGAAAAGTAAAGGGAAAGCTTAAGGGAGTATACTACAGTGTGGTAATCCCTCAGGCTATGGAGGATTCATTATTCCATATCAAGAGACTTGCGGTAATCATGTTGCAGTGGACGACCGTAGCAGGTTACATCTCGGTAAACGACCTGACAGAGGTTATGTACGGTATCGGTCACAGGACCATGTATCCTTTCTTCTCGATAGCTTTTTCGATAATACTTTATCTGCTCGCCACCATACTTGTGGAATGGATATTTAAGATATTAGGGAAGAAGCTTAAAGCATCAAATGATGGAGCTGATATTTAAGGTATTAATAAAACTATTGTCATCCTGAGCATAAGCGAAGGACCTTGATCATGAAGAATATAAGGAGTACACAATATGGACAGAAACGTAATACTTTCAAGAGTTGATCATACATTACTTGCACAGGGAGCTACATGGGAACAGATAAAAGGCATATGCGATGACGGAGTGAAATACGATACGGCCAGTGTATGCATACCCGCATCATATGTTAAGCAGGCAAAGGAGTATATCGTAAGTACTTACCCGGATAAAGACCTTCCCGTATGTACTGTAATAGGCTTCCCCAACGGATACTCTACTACGGCAGTAAAGGTATATGAGACTGAGGACGCCATAAAAAACGGTGCCGATGAGATAGACATGGTCATCAATATCGGCTGGGTTAAGGACGGATTGTATACAAAAGTAGAGGAAGAGATAAAAGCGATAAAGGCGGTATGCGGGGATAAGATATTAAAGGTCATCATCGAGACGTGCCTGCTTACCGATGAGGAAAAAGTAGAAATGTGTAAGGTCGTTACCGCATCGGGAGCTGATTTTATTAAGACATCCACCGGGTTTGCCGGAGGCGGTGCTACATTTGCCGACGTGGAGCTTTTTGCAAAAAATGTGGGAGCAGGGGTTAAGATCAAGGCAGCAGGCGGTATATCATCATTTGAGGATGCGGAAAGGTTTGTAGAGCTCGGGGCATCAAGACTCGGTACCAGCAGGCTGGTAAAGATCATGAAGCAGCAAGGGTGAAAAGAAGCAGACTAAAAGCATGTCATCCTGAGGAACGATAGTGACGAAGGATCTTAAAGATTCTTCGCTTCGCTCAGAATGACACAGATAGGGGGGATTTATAGAATGGAGAAGGGAAAATTGATAGAAAAGATTGAGAATAGGCTGCCGGAGCTCATAGAAAAAGCCATAGACATGAGAAACTACTCTTATGCACCATATTCAAAGTTCAGAGTCGGTGCAGCATTGCTTGCAAAAGACGGTAAGATATTCGGCGGCTGCAATATCGAAAATGCCGCATACGGACCTTCCAACTGTGCTGAACGCACAGCTTTCTTCAAGGCTGTAAGTGAAGGTGTACAGGATTTTTCTGCCATAGTAATAGCGGGCGGACCTGAAGAGGGGATCAGGGATTTCTGTGCCCCGTGCGGAGTATGCAGACAGGTTATGGCGGAGTTCTGCGAGGCTGACAGTTTCCTTGTGATACTGGCTAAGAGTGTGGAAGAGTATGAGGTGTATACCTTAAGTGAGCTTTTCCCCAAGAGCTTTTCACCTAGGGACCTGGGGTGATCCGTAAACGGCATTTTCACCAAATTTTCATAGAATAAACAACAAATGCACATAATTTCGCAATATATTTAGTTGCAATAAACGTTAAAATAGGCTATCCTAATAGCGTTGTGTTTTACGGAGGATCGGTATGGCAGTGTTGCAGACGTTTGAACGCTACGAAAAAAAATACCTACTCGATCACGATCAGGAAGCCCGGTTCTTAAAAGCCATCGAAGGAAAGATGATACTCGATCAATATGGAGAGCATACCATCTGCAATATATATTTCGATGATGATAACTTCGAGCTTATCAGAGAGTCGCTGGAAAAGCCTCTCTATAAGGAAAAACTCAGATTAAGGACGTATGGGGTTCCCGAAAACGGTGATCATCAGGCGTTCGTTGAGATAAAGAAAAAGTATAAGGGCGTGGTATATAAAAGAAGGATACCTTTGAAGCTCAAGGATGCCGAGGCATACCTTTATGAGGGTAAACGCCCGAAAAAGGATTCCCAGATATTAAGGGAGATAGACTGGTTTAAGACCGTACACGGAGGGTTGAAGCCCAAGGTAGTGCTCACATATGTGAGACGTGCTTTTTACGGAGCGGAAAATCCGGACTTCAGGATGACGATAGACAGGGATATCACCTGCAGGTATACGGACCTTGATTTGACCAAGGGAGTATACGGGGATAAGCTGCTTCCGGAAGGAAGCTCTCTTTTGGAAATAAAGATCCCCGGCATCATGCCTATGTGGATGAGCAGGATATTATCGGAACTGAAGATATATCCGGCTTCCTTTTCAAAGTACGGGACATATTATTCCAGGACTCCGGAGCTCTATCGTTCCATGCTTCACCGTTCCGGGCTTTTGGATGACGGTGAAGAAAAATAAATACAGGATGTAATTTCAGGAGGAAAAAAATGTTTGGCAGTATCATCAAAACAACAGGGTCGATCGCAGGTTCGGAGTATCTGATATGCTCTGCGGTATCACTGGTATTCGGACTGATAGTCGCTCTGGTATTCATGTATAAAAATACCTATTCAAAGAATATGGTAATAACCTTAGTCGTACTTCCTTATGTTGTACAGACCATGCTCATGCTGGTAAACGGCTCGATCGGTGCCGGTATCGCGGTCATGGGCGCATTCAGTCTTGTACGTTTCAGGTCGGCACAGGGCAATGCCAGAGAGATCATGACGATATTCTATGCACTTACCATAGGACTTGCAATGTCACTCGGTTATATAGGTATCGCTGCATTTGTACTCGTTTTTGCAGGAGCAGTCATGATACTTCTCAATTCCTTTGATTTCGGTGTCATGAAGGGCATGGACAGAAACTTAAAGATCATCATCCCCGAGGATATCGATTACGAGGGCGTATTTGATGATATATTTGAAAAGTACACAGCAAAGTTTGAACTTATAAAATGCAAGACCACCAATATGGGAAGTCTGTATGAGATAACCTATGATATCATCTTAAAGAAGGGTGTCAGCGAAAAGAGCTTTATCGATGAGATCAGATGCAGAAACGGCAACCTTACCGTTACCTGCGGCAGACCTCTCACCCCCCGAGATGAATTATAATTTGATGAGGTGTAAACAATGAAAAAGAATTTTATAATTAAGACAGCAGCAGTGCTCATGAGCTTAACGCTCCTTACAGCATGCGGCAATACCGAAAACGAAGGAAGTAAGGATAATACTCCTGCAGTGACAAATGAGGCAGGTCAGCCTACAGCTGAAGTTACGGATGCCCCTTCTGTAACAGGCAGTGACGTACAGACTACCGACACTCCCGCACCGACAGATGCAGCCACACCTACAGGAGCGGATGATGACACTCCCGAGATACTCGATCCTGAAGAGGGTTCCCGTATATACGGAGAGTACAAAAAGATAGAGATCGAGTATAAGACCAAGGACCTTACAGCTACATACGATCCCACAGATGTTACATATCTTGAGTTTTCAAATGACGGCATAAAGGTATCCGGCAAAAAAGAAGTAGCTACAAGCAATATCAACGGAAGACAGAAGGCCACCATTGAAAATAAGGGTACTTATGTTATATCCGGTGAATGTTCAAACGCACAGATCGTGGTAGAAGCGGATAAAGAAAAGGATGTAAGGCTTGTGCTTAAAGGAGCAAAGCTCACATGTCCCGATTCAGCCGTTATATATGAGAAGCAGTGCGATAAGCTGGTCATCACATTGGATGAGGGCAGCGAGAACGAGATCACGGCGACATCCGAATTTGTATATGATGATCCCGAAAAGCAGAATCCCGATGCATGTGTATTTGCAAAGGATGACCTTGTTATAAACGGTAAGGGATCGCTTAAGATCTCATCTAACGTATGTGAAGGAATACACAGCACCGACTCCCTTAAGATCATATCCGGGACATATGATATCCAGACTTTACAGAGAGCCGTAAGAGCTAAGAAATATATCGCCATCAAGGACGGAAACATCACGATCAAGTCTGAAGAAGACAGCATCAGGACGACCAAGGATGATGATGTGGCATTCGGACATATCGTGATCGAAGGCGGCAATATCAAGATAGAGACCAACTCGGAAGGTATCCAGGCTACCGGTACTGTACAGATAACCGGAGGAACCGTTGATATCCATGACGAAGGCAAAAAGTCCAACGCCATCAAGTCTGACAGGATGATATATGTTGAGAATGCACAGGTTATAGTAGATTCGCTTAAGGCATTAAAGGCTGAAGGCGGTATGATAGCTACAAAGGATGCTATCGTTGCAAGAGCTAAATAATGACATTTACAGGACTGCTCCGTTAATGCGGAGCAGTCCTGTTTGACTTAAAAGAAGGAATTTGATATACTTTTCCTTGTCGGGAAAACAATAAAGAGAACTAATACGATCTGGTACAGATATATAAAAGAAGAGGTTTAAATGAGATTTTACATAGCGGATCTGCATTTTTTCCATGCGAATATGAATTACGAAATGGATATGCGCGGGTTTGAAAATGCGGAACAGATGAATGAATATATGATAGCCAGGTGGAACGGCAGAGTCAGGAAAAACGATGAGGTAATGATTCTGGGCGACTTTTCCATAGGGAAGGGCGAGGAGACCAATGAGATCCTGAAAAGGCTTAACGGAGCCAAATTCCTGATAACAGGCAATCATGACAGATTTTTAGAGGATAAGAAATTTGATACCAAGCTTTTCAGATGGATAAGACCGTACGAGGAGGTAAAGGATGATAAAAGAAAGGTAATCCTTTCACATTATCCGGTTTTCTGTTATAATGGTCAGTACAGGCTGGATAAAGACGGGAATCCCAAGACATATATGCTGTACGGGCATGTGCATGACACTCATGATGAAAGGCTGGTCAACCGGTTTTTGGATATAACCAGGGAGACACTTGTATACTCAAAGGGAGAACAGGCGTTAAAGCCGATCCCGTGCCAGATGATTAATTGTTTTTGCAAGTATTCGGATTACGTACCGCTTACCCTAAATGAGTGGATAAAACTGGATAATGAGCGTAGAGACAGGCTGAGAGCGGAACAGGATTAAAGGATTATCATATGATAGAAATATTACTGGTTGAAGATGATATTGCCATAATAGAGGCATTGCAGAAATTCCTGCAGAGCGAAAATTTTAAAACGTATACGGCTAACGGTCAAAAACAGGCGGAAGAAATATTGGAGTGCAAGACACCTCAGCTGCTTTTGGTCGATCTTTCTTTAAATGACGGAGACGGCTTCGGGGTATGTAATGCCGCGAAAAAAAGAAATATCCCAGTTATATTCTTAACCGCGTCCGGAGATGAACTGAGCGTGGTCCGGGGGCTGGATATGGGAGCGGACGATTATATAGCAAAGCCTTTCAGGCCGAGAGAACTTCTGTCCCGTATAAAAAGGGTGCTCCGGCAGTATGAGGGGACATTAAAAAACCTGGCATTAGGCAGCGGAGTGATAGTGGATACGGATAAGGGAGTGGTTACCAAGAACGGGGAAGCTGTGGAGCTTACCGCTTTAGAGTACAGACTGCTCAATGTTTTTATCAACAACAGAGGGATACTTATCTCGAGAAATAAGCTTTTAGAGGATATATGGGATATAGGCGGGGATTTTGTAAATGACAATACGCTGACGGTATATATAAAAAGGCTTAGGGAGAAGATAGAGGATGATCCCCAAAATCCGGTCATCATTAAGACCATGAGAGGCCTAGGCTACAGGATGGATTAGGATCGAAAAGTATATGGAACGGGTTTGATATGAATGTATTTAGAAATAAAAGATTTTTCCTGGAATTTGTTTTTATTGCAGCTTTGATCTGTATGGCAGCGGCAGTACAGTTATTCTTTACTCCTTTCGCGGCACTGATAACTTTAGCTGCAGGTGCGGGGGTAATGGGATTACTTGTCCTGGGTGCAAAAAGAAGATATAAGGATATGGAGTTTTTAAGCGATGAGCTTGACCATATCCTGCACGGCGACGGTAAATACCTGATCACCGAATGCGAGGAGGGAGAACTTGCCATCCTTAACAGCAGTATCCGTAAGATGACCATGAAGATGAAGGAGCAGGCATCCCAGCTGACAAATGAGAAGATGCTGCTGACAGATGCCATAGCGGATATATTTCATCAGCTGCGCACACCGCTTACTTCTATGAGACTTACCTGTTCCATGCTGTCCGAAGAGGACTTAAGCTACGAAGACAGGATACGCTTTGTCAGGGGTATCAAAAAGCAGTTGGAGAGAATGCAGTGGCTGGTAGAGACTCTGCTTAAGATGTCGAAGATCGAAGCGGGTACCGTTACCTTCAGAAATGATGAGCTTAAAGTAGAGGATATAATGGAGAGGGCCTGTGAGCCGCTGCTCATACCATTGGAATTAAGGGGAGTGACCTTAAAGAAGGATTTAGGAGACGCCGGCTTAAAAGGAGACTCCGAGTGGCTGGCTGAAGGCTTCGGGAATATCGTAAAGAACTGCATGGAGCATACTCCCGAAGGCGGCTGTATAAAGATAGAGGCGTTGGAGAATGCCCTCTACACCCGGATAGTCATAAGTGATACCGGTACCGGCTTTACACAGGATGACCTGCCGCATATTTTTGAACGTTTTTATAAAGGAAAGAACTCCAGCTCCGAAAGTGTCGGCATCGGACTGGCTCTGTGCCGGACCATTATCACAGGTTTAGGCGGTACCATAAAAGCCGAAAACGGCAAGGACGGCGGTGCAAGGTTTGAGGTGAGGTTTTATAAAAATATAGTATAAGTATAGGGGTCAGGTACCATTAAATTTATAGCCGCAGAGCAACCCACCAGCTAAGCTGGTGGGTCATGATTTTATTTTGTTAAACTCTCTCAAATACGGGCATGTAGTCTATAGGTGCATCAACGGTGACAGTCTTTCCGCCTTCGTAAGTTTCACCTGTGGATGTAAGTTTCCACTTGCCTGAAGGAAGGTATACATCACGCTTAAACTCATTAAGATACATCACGGGTGCTACTAAGTACTTTGCACCGAACATGTACTGGTCCTGAAGTTCCCAGCATTTTGCATCATCGGGGAACTCATAAAACATGGCACGGATAAGCGGAGAACCGTTGGTGTGAGCTTCCTCGTAGAGTGACTTGATGTAGTCATGCATCTCAATTCTTATATCATAATACTTCTTCATTATGGCATAATTATCTTCGCCGTAGCTCCAAAGCTCATTGGGCTGACCGGTGTGCAGATATCCGCCGCCCCAGTCGCGTGTATCAAGAGGCGGGATATTGTAAGGGCCACGGTCTCCGTGCATACGGAGTACTGCCGAGTATACTGCAAACTGATACCAGCGGATAAGAAGCTGTCTGAAATCAGGATCGTTTACATCATCCGTCATGAAACCGCCGATATCGGTAGTCCACCAGGGTATACCTGCCAGACCCATGTTAAGTCCGCACTGCAGCTGGTCTCTGAATGCTTCAAATGTAGAAGGTACATCGCCCGACCATACCACGTTTCCGTACTTCTGTGAGCCTGCCCATGCACAGCGGAGAAGGTTTACTACAGGCTTACCAAGCTTACTCATCTCATCATAGAATACACGGCTGTACATCTGGGGATACATATTTGAAAGCTCCAATGCAGGACCGTCACAATAACGGTAGTTTTCAAAGTCATATACACCGTAGTCAGGCTCGGAGTTATCAAGCCAGAATGCATCTATACCGTAATCATAATAATTCTTTTTACATACATCCCATACATATTTTCTTGTCTCGGGGTTAAAAGGATCTATCTCTACGCAGTCACCCTGATAATCGTAGGTCTGGGCAGCTCCGCGCTCTGTCTTTATGAGCAGGCCCTTTTCCATCATGGGATAGAAGTTTTCACTCTTCCTGTCTACGGAAGGCCATACGGATACTATGACCTTGATACCCATGGAATGAAGCTCATCTACCATAGCCTTAGGATCCGGCCAATAGGTCTTGTCAAACTTCCAGTCGCCCTGTACGGTCCAATGGAAGAAATCGATAACGATCTGATCGATCTTGATACCTTCCTCCTTGTACTTACGTGCTACAGAAAGCACTTCCTCCTGAGTCCTGTAACGGAGCTTACACTGCCACAGTCCCATGAGATCCTCGGGGAAGATGTCCGCACGTCCGGTTACGGCAGTATAGTTCTCAAGTATCTTCTTGGGAGTATCAGCCGCAGTGATCCAGTAGTCCATATCCTTTGTAGCTCTTGCGATCCACTCGGTGTAGTTCTTTCCGAAGGATACACGGCCTACTGCGGGATTGTTCCATAAGAAGCCGTATCCGAGGGATGAAACGGCAAAAGGTACCGATATCTGCGAGTTGCGCTGAGCAAGCTCGAGTACGCAGCCCTTAAGCTCCATGCACTCCTGCTGGTACTGTCCCATACCGAATATCTTCTCGCCCCGGTTGCTCTCAAACTTTAAGTTAAGTGAATACTCGCTGCCGCCTATTATGCCCTTCCACTCGCGGTTAACGGTTTTTAAGCATCTGCTCTCTTTGGAAAGCGTGCCGCCGTAAGAACGGTAGTACTCACGCAATATCTGCTTATCATCCTTATAAAATGTGATAACACCTGCAAAATTGACCACAGCCTTGATCTTTCCGTTAGTGATGCTTGCTATGGGCTGCTTTGCAATACTTCCGTCGCCTACCCAGAAGTCTTCCTCATATATATCTATCTTTGCATCAGTCTTTTTGTATTCTTCGGTAAGTGCAAAGTCTTTACCGGTAAAATCACCCTGCATGGTGGCTCTGACTCTCAAGGAGTCTTCTCCCCAGGGTCTTATCTCAAGCTTTTCCCCGCTTCTTAGTGCTACTAAAGCACCGTTTCTGTTTTCAAAAATCATATGCCCGCTCCTTCTCTTAAATGTAATGTGTTATAATAATCTTTCCCGTTGCCGGAAAGGCACGAAGTATGTATCAAGCCTTCTCCTTTGAGGGGATATATCGCAACACGAAGTGTCAAAGTCGAACGCTAAAGCATTCGACGTATTGTGATGCCCGTCTGGCGAAGACAAGTGGCTGCGAAGCAGCCGGATGAGGTGGTTTCTAACGTCAATGCTACCACAAAAAATCAGAAACATCAATGTGTTTTATTGATTGGATTTTCATAAAAAAGGGCAATAAAATACATTGCAATTCTTGTAAATAAGAGTACATATGATATAATCATTTTAACAACATATAAAGGATAAAGAGGAACTTGCATTATATATTTTAATAACAGGAGGATTGCCACCTTGAAACAAACCTTACGCAACATTAAATGGGAAATGCGCATTTTGGGTGAGGATACCCGGTATAAAGCCACGGTACCGGGCTCCGTATATAATGACCTTATAAATGCGGGCCGCATGGATGATCCTTACTACCGGGATAATGAAAATGCCGCATTGGAACTTATGAAGCATGACTTCGAATACATCGGGACATTTGATACCGATTTAGACGCACTAAAGGGTGCCTCGGAAGTACTGTTAAGATTTAACGGACTTGATACTTTAGCGGATATCACTCTTAACGGAGAAGTATTAGGCTTCGCCAACAACATGCACCGTGTATGGGAGTACCCTGTAAGCAGGCTGCTTAAAAGTGCCGGCAATGAATTAAAGATCACATTCTATTCGCCGGTTAATTTCATAGCCGAAGAGTTTAAAAAGGACCCTGCCATCCTTGGTACGGAGGATGCCATGAACGGTTTCCCCAAGATAAGGAAGGGGCACTATATGTTTGGTTGGGACTGGGGTCCCAGACTGCCCGATGCAGGCATATGGAAGGACGTGGAACTAATAAGAGTTGATAAGGCTCTATTTACGCGTACATATATCCATGAGGATTTTAACGAGGATATGTCGGAGGTAAAGGTATCCGTTGAAGCTTCCATCTCCCCTTATCCCGTTAAGAAAAATATGCCGAAAGAACTCCCGCTTTTAAGTGATAATGAGGAGTTTTCATATAATGTGACCGTCATCGCTCCCGATGGGAGTGTAATCGCCGATAAACAGGACGGATTCTCTCCTGTTAAGATCGATGCTCCTAAGCTCTGGTGGCCGAACGGTCTTGGAGAGCAGCCGTTATATACGGTTATAACCAGCCTCACAGATAAAAAAACAGGCTGCATACTTGATACATCAGAGAAACGTATAGGTCTGAGAAAACTTGAAGTGAGTACCGCCAAGGATGAATTCGGTTCGGAATTTGCTTTTATAGCAAACGGCATCAAATTCTTCGCCATGGGTGCGGACTATATCCCCGAGGACAATATCCTTCCCCTGACCGGAAAGGAGCGCACGGAGAAGCTCCTTAAGGACTGCGTGGAAGCACATTTCAACTCCATACGTGTATGGGGCGGCGGCATTTATCCTGAGGATTATTTCTTTGACCTGTGTGATGAGCTGGGACTGGTGGTATGGCAGGATTTCATGTTTGCATGTGCGAACTATCGTTTAACACACGAGTTTGAGGATAACATCATGGCAGAGCTTAAAGGCCAGATCCGCAGGCTTTCGCACCATGCATCCTTAGGATTATGGTGCGGCAATAACGAGATGGAGCAGTTCGTAGGACAGGGCACATGGGGCGCTAAAAACGAGATAAAGAGCGACTATGTAAAGATGTACGAGTATCTGTTCCCGAGACTCCTGGAGAACGAGGATCCCGACCGCTTCTACTGGCCGGCCAGTCCTTCATCGGGCGGAGCCTTTGACTATCCCGAGGACCCGAACAGGGGTGACCAGCACTACTGGGATGTATGGCACGGCAACAAGCCGTTTACCGAGTACAGGAAGTTTTATTTCAGGTTCCTTTCGGAGTTCGGCTTCCAGTCATTCCCTTCCATTAAGACTGTGGAAAGCTTTACCCTGCCCGAGGACAGAAACGTATTCTCGTATGTTATGGAAAAGCATCAGAGGAACGCTGCTGCCAACGGCAAGATCATGAACTATATGGAGCAGACCTTCCTGTATCCGAATAACCTCGATATACTGATATATGCTTCACAGCTGCTCCAGGCCGAGGCTATAAGATACGGTGTCGAGCACTTCCGCCGTAACCGCGGCAGATGTATGGGTACCATGTACTGGCAGCTCAACGACTGCTGGCCCGTAGCCTCCTGGGCTTCGATAGATTACTACGGAAGATGGAAGGCTCTGCATTACTACGCACGCAGGTTCTTTGCTCCTGTGATGCTCTCCTGCGAGGAGGACAGCCTGCTCAACCAGAGCATGAATGTAAATGCAGAACCGTTTGAAGTACAAAAGGCCATCCACCTGAATGTCACAAACGAGACAAAGGATGACAGAGCTTTACATGTATGCTGTGAATTAAGAGATAGCAAAGGCGATGTTATATGCTCTAAATGCGAAGATGTGACAGTAAAAGCTTTTTCTTCCGTATGGCTGGAGAAAAAGGATCTTAAAAATGCAAGGCTTTATGAAGACTATGTCAGCTACCGGCTCCTTGACGGGGATAAGGTGATATCGGAAGGTACTGTACTTTTCTGTCCTCCGAAGCATTTTAAGTTCAAGGATCCGGAACTTACCGTTCGTACAGAGGGTGACGAGATAATAGTATCTTCAAAGTACTTCGCAAAAAGTATAGAGATACGCAACGAAAACGACGACCTTGTGCTTTCGGATAACTTCTTTGATCTTAACGGCGGAGAAAAACGGGTTAAGATATTAAGAGGCAAAGCTGAAGGCTTAAGTGTCAGAAGCGTGTACGATATAAGGTAATAAGAGGAATGGCTGCCGTACTTAGGTGCGGCGGTCATTTTGTATAAACACACAATTTTCACAACCTATTCATGGATTGAACAAACTTTCCTGTTATAAAATATACATAACACAAATCAAAATGAACATATGACAGGGGGTAACCTTTATGAAAAAAAGAAATCTGTTTACAAGCATACTTGCCATAATGATGGCAGCGGTACTTACCGCATGCGGTGGGAGTACGGAAAACACAAGCAATACAGGAAATGATACTGCAGGGATAACTTCAGTATCGGCTAAAGAAAAGACGGAGTCGGATACGGCTGTAGCACTTACTTCCGGTACCGCACTGAATACGGATACCGAAGATATGTTTACCAAGCGTGATCTGAACCAGACTCCGGACCTTGACGATGCCGAGACCATAACGGTTGAAAACGATAAGACATATACCATATCCGAAGCAGGCACATATGTATTTACCGGTACGGCTGCGAACAGTACCATAAAGGTGGAAGCGGATAAAGAGGACAAGGTGCAGCTGGTACTTGAAGGGTTAAGAATCACTAACGATGATTTCCCTGCCATATATGTGGTATCGTGTGACAAATGTTTTATCACTACATCTGAAGCTGACAGCAGTTTAAAGGTTACCGGCAGCTTCATAAGCGACGGGGATACCAATACCGATGCTGTCATATATTCCAAGGACGATCTGGTATTTAACGGCACGGGGACTCTTGATATAACCTCGAACTCAGGTAACGGCATATCCGGCAAGGATGACATAAAAGTTACCGGCGGTACCTACAATATCATCTCTGCTCTCGATGCTGTAGAGGCTAATGATTCCATAGCGGTATATGACGGGAACTTTACCATATCCTCAAGCAAGGACGGACTCCACAGTGAAAACAGTGATGATGACAGCGTAGGATATATATACATAAAAAACGGAACATTTAATATCAAAGCAAAAAGTGACGGCATACAGGCAACCACATATGTACAGATAGATGGCGGAGATATCACCATACAGGCAAGTGAGGGCATAGAAGCCACATACGTGCAGATAAATGACGGAAATATCAATATCACTGCATCGGATGATGGTATAAATGCTTCACAGAAGAGCAGTGCATACACACTTCCCGTAGTGGAGTTTAACGGCGGATACACTGTCATAGTAGTAGGCGAAGGAGATACCGACGGAGTGGACTCCAACGGCAATATCATAGTGAACGGCGGTACCATAGACGTGACCGGCAGAATGTCCACGTTTGATTATGAGAGATCGGCAGAGTTTAACGGCGGCACCATCATAGCAAACGGTGTGGAAGTGGATGAGATACCCCAGTCTATGATGGGCGGTCCCGGAGGAGGTTTCGGCGGCGGTGGCTTCGGCGGCCAGGGCGGTTTCGGAGGTCAGGACGGCAACTTTGGTGGCGGCTTCGGAGGCGGCGGTATGAAGGGCGGAAGAAGATAATAAAATAATACAGAATGCTTTCAGACATAGAAAAAAGTCCGGAAGCATTCTTTTTTTAATGCCGTTGGCTATAGATTTATAAAACCTTCACTTGTTACAGTAATAGAAAAATAGTATAATAAGAGTAGCATTGAGGGAAGGGGATAAGGAGTATGACTGAGGGTAAAAAGAAAGTGCGTAATACGATACTGCTTGTTTTACTGTATTATATCGGTATACCGTTGGCGGCAAGTGTTATAGGAACTATCCTAGGGGCGGTTATTCTGTCGTTTATCACCATTCCTTGTGCCATAGTCATTTTATATAAAAAAATGCCTGAAAAAATCAGGGATTGGGATCTGATACGCCGGGTTAACGGGATAGTTGTACTTTTGCTGTTTTTGAATTTTACCGTACTTGTAGTATTAAGTTCCGGAGAACTGGATTCGAAACTGATCCGGAATTATATGTTTGTGGCAGCTCCGCTTTTCCCTATATGGATAGCACAATACTTAACCCGCTGGACTGTGTTATGCTTTGTGATCAATGTTTTAACTTATGGTGCGGCATATTTTACGGCTGAGGAAGCCTCCAAAAAGAAAACTTCATTTAAGATATGGATACTTGTGGCACTGTATATAGTTGCGTGTGTAGCAATTATGGCACATCAGTATTATTATAACCGGCCGTCGGTAAAGTATGCAGGTCATGGTTTTAACTATATGAATGGTTTTTCCAGTACGGACTTTACCGACTATATGGTGAACAGTAAAAACTCCAAGCTGGTGACACTTGACCATAAGGCTTCATTATGGATAGAGGATGAAAAGGATATGCCTGTCATGGACGGGGCGGAAGCATGTTATCCCCTCTATGCGGCTTTGGCAAAGGCATGTTATAAAGATATAGACAGGATAGAATCGGAGACGCTGGATACCACACAAAAGAGGGTAAATGGTAAGATAGTTTCCTTTACCAATACGGTAGTAGGTTTTTCAAGGCTACTGGTACCCGATGCATACGATAAGGTGGACCTGTTCTTCGGAGCACGGCCTTCAAAATCACAGCTTCAGGATGCGGAGAATGCAGGCGTAGAGCTTGAGATCACACCCATAGGTAAGGAAGCATTTGTGTTTTTTGTGGAAGAGGATAACCCGGTGAATGATCTTACTTCGGATCAGATACGTGCGATATATCACGGAGATATAACCAACTGGAAGGAAGTGGGCGGTAAAAACCAGGAGATAGTGGCTTTCCAGAGACCTAACAATTCCGGCTCGCAGACCATGATGCAGTACTTTATGAAAGATGTACCGTTGAAAGAGCCGAAAACATATGAAGTTCATAACGCTATGATGGGCGTAGTGCAGGTAGTAGCGGAGTATGCGAACGAGGACGGCGCCATGGGATATTCGTTCAGGTACTTTCTGGAAGGCTTGGCACAGGAAAAGGGTGTAAAGATGCTGTCGGTAGACGGTGTGTACCCGAGTCTTGATAATATAGAAAACGGGTCGTATCCTTTGACTGTAGACCTGGTACTTGTAACCCGTAAGAACGATCCGAATCCTTATGTGGAGAAGATGAAGGAATTTATACTGTCAGAGGACGGGCAGTATATAGTAAGGCAGACAGGATATGCAGCCTTAAATACAAAATAGGGAAAGGATGATGTATATGAAACGGAAGTTTATCCCTAGGGTTATTATAGTCGTTATGCTTTTTTTGTTGGTCATTATAGGAATCCTAGTAATTATCAAATACCATAAGGAAAAACAAGAGGTAGATTTGTCCAATAACGGAATTTTAAATTATTCTGATAACAGTATAAGCAACGAACACGCTTATGTAGTATCTGATATTGTATGTGGAAATATATATAATAATGATTGTAGAGTATATGTTCGTGAGGGGGGTAAGTATATTCCCTATTTGGTTATAAAAACAGAGAATTATGGTGAAAATACAGTACTTTTAATGAGAGAAGATGCTTATCCTAAAGAAATGATGTTTAGGGATTGTAATGTGTTTGGAGCTGGAGGCTCTTACTATCCGGGTAGTGTTATAGATGAATTTATGGAAAATGAACTTTACAATATGTATTCTGATGGGATGCAAAGTATAATAAAGAATGTCCCAGTAAAAATACATAGTAAAAAATATATTTCTAAGTTTACTGTGCCTGAGTATGCAGTGTTTGAAACAATTAATCGACATGTCTTCGCACTTGCTTTTTCCGAATGTAAAAGCCACGATTTGCTTAAAGAATGTGATATAGAAGGCGCCTTTATACCGGAAGTATTAGAGTTTCCAATAGAAAAATACGTTTGGCTAAGATCGGATGCATTTGGGGGAGATGATACTTGTGCCGCTCAAATATATAACGGCAAAGTGCAATCTAACAGAGTTTCAATGTATCAGGAGCAATATGTTAGACCTGTGTTTGTTGTTTCTGCAGATGAACAGATAAGGAGTGTAAATAGTATCATAAAGGATATGGAAGTTTTTGTTTTCTCAATTGATGAAGAGTAAATGATAATAAAAAACAACATAATAGTAGCAGGAGTGTCGAGAGCTGGAAAAGTACGGTGTCTCATATGCTGGCTGTAAAAAAATAGGGCCTTCTTTAGTTCTATTTTTTCACAGCCACTTTGTTATTTGGCACGCTTATAGTTTGACTATGAATAGTAAAAAGAAAAGAGTTGACAAGTTTAATTACATATGATACATTGAATGTGCGGATGGCAACCGACAAACCAAAAGGAAGAAAAGTATATGAATGATTACAGTTTAGGAGTTATTGAAACAAAGTTTGCAGAAATAATATGGGACAATGAACCTATCAAGTCAGGAGATTTAGTAAAAATATGTATGGAAAAACTTGGCTGGAAAAAACCAACAACCTACAGTATTTTAAGAAAACTTTGCTTTCGCGGTTTTTTTGTAAATAATAATGGAATAGTTACATCACTTATATCGAAAGACGAGTTTAGTTCAAGACAGGCAAATGAGATTGTTCAGAAGTCTTTTGAAGGTTCATTACCTAAATTTATCGCAGCTTTCTCATCTGAAAATAAGTTAACTGCAAAAGATATCGAAGCTATAAAGACTTTGTTAAAAGAAATGGATAAATAAATATGATCAAAGATATTTTTTTATGGATACTTAATTTGAGTGTATTATCGGCCGGTTTTATTATATGTGCTATTTTGATAAGGTGTCTTTTTAAATATCCAAAATGGATAAGGTATATTCTTTGGGCTGTAGTGGCTATCAGATTAGTGTGCCCTGTGTTTATTATATCAGATATTGAAATATCTCCGCTCAATGTTTTTTTGAATGAGACGGATAATGAGCAGAGTGTAACTGCAAAATATTCTACATATTATGATAATAGTGTGGAACAAGACAGTAGAGAGTCCAATATCGGTTTAAGTGATCAGACAATAGAACTAAATGCAAATAATGGCGAAAATCGTATGTTGGAATATTCGTCTTATATTTGGTTATTTGGAACAGTAGCTTTTGTTTGTTACCTGATTATGGAAAACCGACGTACCAGAAACAGAGTCAGAACGGCAGTAAGTCATGATAAAATAAAGAATAATTTGAATATAGATGCTACTGGGTTCAGCCGGTTCTTTTTTTCGGATGATATCAGTTCTCCTTTTACAATGGGGATTTTAAAGCCGTGTATTTTTCTATCTACTAAAACCAAAACTGAAGATTTAAAATATATTATAGCACACGAGTTGACGCATATAAAAAGAAAAGATTATATGTGGAAACAGCTCGGATTTCTGATTTTGGCAATACATTGGTTTAATCCTTTAGTGTGGGTAGCCTATTATTTATTCTGTAAAGACATTGAACTTGCATGTGATGAAAAGGTTGTTTCGATATGTGGAGAACATGAGATAAAGAACTATTTTACCGCTTTACTGAACAACATAGATAAACAAAGTAAATTAACTATTGAAAATGTTACATTTAATGGTTCTTTTATGCGTAAGAGACTTGTGGAAATAAAGAATTATAAAAAAGTTTCACTAAAGCCGGTTATTGCATTTATTTTTCTTGTAGTTTTAGCGGGCGCATTGTTCTTTATCAGACCTAAAAGTATAATAGGTCAGGATAATTATTCTTTGGTTAACGAAGAAGCCAAAACAGAGCTTGAAAAGTTTATTAATCAGTTTACTTATGGATATTTAATAGATTCTTTTGATCAGGAAGATTATTTAGATCAAGTATTGTCATATATCATCAGAATGATCATCAGTAATGAGAAAGATGACAGGTTTATATATGATGATGAGAGTAGATATATCAGTATTCCGAAGAATATATTGAATAGTTATATAGCCAAGTATAAAGATAAGTATTTTGCCGTTCCCGATATAGATAGATATGCCTCAGGATTTATGATTGAAGCAGGAAACGATGTGATGATATTACATAATCATCTTAGACAATTGGGAAACAAAGTCTGTATAGATGAAATAGAATATTCAAATGGAGAATATTTTATTAAAGGACATGGAATCGGAGTTGAAGAAGTAAAAAAGAACAGACAGGATTATACGGCGGGATTGATTGATCTCTCGGAACTTATCATATCCGGTAAATTGGTTTTCGAATATGAAGCAGTGGTTGTAAAAAAAGGAGGTGGGTACAGAATTAAAAGCATCCGGTATTAATAAAATCCCACTTGACAAAATATATTTATAAGGTATAATCAACATAACATCTGACACAGAAATAATATTTATTGACGTGAAAGATATGGCTAAAATAATATGCTGAGATGACACTTTGGTTAAGGTATCCTTTCCGGTGAAACGAGGCATGCAATATGATGATATCATGCGGATATGTGTAAGAGGGAAGCATGGTATATGAGTTGATTAAATGAGCTGTATCTTTCGGGATGCAGCTTTTTATTTTTATATAGTAATACAGGTAGCGGTTGTAGATATAAGCTTATGTTTACAGAGGAGCAAAACGACATGAAAAAGAGAGTAGCCGTAATATCCATAATAGTTGAAGACGTGTCCAATATCGAGACACTTAATACAATCCTTTCTCAGTACAGGGAATACATCATAGGAAGGATGGGGCTTCCCTACAGGGAGAAAAAGGTGAGCATCATATGCGTGGCAATGGATGCACCGGAGAATGAGATCAATGCCATGACCGGTAAGATAGGCAGATTATCAGGCATATCGGCAAAGATCAATTATTCAAATATTATTACGGAAGAGCAATGACCTGCCTTCCCCTTGAAGGAAGGTGTCCGAAGGGTATAGTCGAACGCTAAAGCATTCGACGTTGGATGAGGTGTGATATAACAAGGATGGGAGACAAACGTGAAAAAACGAACCTATGTCATCTTAATATTATTACCCATAGTTACCGCACTCATATGTATCTGTGCAGGGCGTATGGGGATAGGTCCCGCGGATGTATTTAAGACATTTTTCGGGAGTAAGGAGATATCCGGCAATGTCAGGATAACGGTAATGAATATAAGGCTTCCGAGGATACTGCTCGGGCTTCTGTGTGGAGCAGGACTGTCACTTGCAGGATGCTGTTTTCAGGGATTTTTCTCCAATCCGCTGGCTACTCCCGATACCATGGGTGTGGCAGGAGGAGCAAGTTTCGGAGCGGCTTTAGGTTTACTGCTCGGATTCAACATGATAGGCGTACAGCTCCTTTCGTTTGGTATGGGTATAGCAGCAGTATTTTTTACTAAGGCTGCAGCTTCAGGCAGGGATCACGGGCCTGCGGTACTGGTCATATCTGGTATCATGGTGGGAGCACTTTTCTCGGCACTTGTATCACTCGTTAAATTCCTGGCCGATGCGGAGTCACAGCTTCCTGCCATAACATACTGGCTTATGGGAAGCTTAAGCGGTACGGGATACAGTAAACTGGCACTGGGCGCACCCGTTATTATCGTAGGCATCATTATAATATTCTTACTGCGCTGGCGTATAAACCTGCTCGCATTATCCGAGGATGAACTTATCGCATCGGGCACAAATGTAAAGCTGTTAAGGTCGCTTGTCGTAATATGCGCCACAGCCATGACCGCCTCGGTTATATCCATGTGCGGTCAGGTAGGCTGGGTAGGGCTTATAGTACCTCATATGTGCAGACTTATATGGGGGCAGGATAATGCCAAGCTTATCCCGGCATCCGTAAGTATAGGTGCAGCGTTTATGGTGGCGGTGGATACTCTGGCCAGGTCCGTTTCGGCGGCCGAGATACCGGTATCCATACTTACTGCTATAGTAGGGGCTCCCTTCTTTATCAGTTTATTAAACTCGAAAAGGAGGGTGATAAGCTTATGAAATTAAAAGCAGAAAATGTGTCATTCGCATATCCGGGTAGTTCCAAAGGTGCTGAGGAAAGATTCATTTTTAAAAATGTGAACCTTGAGCTTGATGCAGGAAAGATATTGGCCATACTGGGACCTAACGGAAGCGGAAAGACCACCTTTTTAAGGTGCCTCATGGGAATGCTTAAACTCTCGTCAGGAGCATGCATGATAGACGACAAACCTACATCGGCTATGAGCACCAAAGAGTTCTGGGAAAAGGTAAGCTATGTGCCTCAGCAGAGAATGGCAACAAGTTCGTTTACGGTATTTGAAAATGTGCTGCTCGGGAGAAGCGGTCAGATAGCTTTTTTCGGGACACCCCGTAAGGAGGATAAGGAGGCGGCAGAAAAGATACTGGAGGAGCTTGGGATAATAAAGTTCCGTGATCGCAGATGCAACTCCTTAAGCGGCGGTGAGTTTCAGATGGTACTTATAGCAAAAGCACTTGTATCCGATCCGGAGCTGTTGATACTGGATGAGCCCGAATCTGGACTTGACTTTCGAAATCAGCTGATAGTGCTAAATACCATGGATAAGCTGAAGGAAAAGGGTATAAGTTGCATATTTAATACCCATTACCCAAAGCATGCATTGCAGAAGGCAGACTGTTCCCTTATCTTAGGCGGAGAGAAGCCGATATTCGGGGATACTGCAGAGGTAGTCAATGCGGAAAATATAGAAGAAGTATTCGGTGTCAGAGCCGTCATAAATGAGATGCAGGTGGACGGCGAGACCATAAAAAATATCATACCACTCTATGTTACCGGCAAAAAATAGGAAGGGGCAGTGCATATGAAGAAAATAGCGATATACGGAAAGGGCGGCATAGGTAAATCGACCACAGTGTCAAATGTGGCAGTAGCCCTTGCAAAAGAAGGATATACGGTAATGCAGATAGGCTGCGACCCCAAGGCGGACTCTACCTTGGCTCTGCGCGGAGGTGTTTCGGCGGATAATAAGATAAAAACAGTACTTGATCTTATCCGCGAAAAAGGGAACAACTTCACGCTGGAAGAAATGGCAGTAAAGGGAGCCTGTGGAGTCATATGTGTGGAAGCAGGCGGACCCACACCCGGTGTGGGATGTGCCGGCAGAGGCATCATAGCTGCACTTGATAAGCTGAAAGAAAAAGGGGCATATGAAGTGTTTAAGCCAGACGTGGTACTCTACGATGTACTCGGAGATGTAGTCTGCGGCGGATTCTCCATGCCCATGAGAGCAGGCTATGCGGATAAGGTATATATCATCACATCAGGTGAAAACATGGCCATACATGCCGCAGCCAACATAGCTATGGCAGTGGACAGTTTCAAAGAAAAGGGCTATGCATCCTTAGGCGGACTGATCCTTAACAGACACAACGTGAAGAACGAGGACGAAAAAGTACAGGAGCTTGCGGATGACTTTAAGACCGAAGTGATAGGTAAGCTTACCAGGAGCGAAACAGTATCGGATGCTGAAGAACTCGGGAAAACAGTACTTGAAGCCTTCCCTGAGAGCAGCATGGCAGAAGAATACAGGGTACTTGCAAGGAAACTTATAGATTTTTGAAAGAGAGCAGATATGTTAAAAAAACTTGGCGAAAACAAAGTTAATATAGAAAGTGCCATAGTAAAAATGGGAGACGCACAGTTTCCATCCCCTTTTGCCGGGGGACTGGAATATTCCTCGCCTGCCAGAGGGACATGGAACATAGTGCATACCGGTATGCTGGTGCCGGAAGCACATGAGATATTTGTCTGTGCGGCAAGCTGCTTAAGGGGCGTAGTGCTCACCGCGGCTGAGATGAATGCGATGGACCGTTTCTCAACCGTAGAGGTGAAGGAGAACAACCTGCTTGAGGGGAACTTGGAGGAGCTGTTGATAGACGGTGTGACGGATATCATCAATAAGCTTCCTAAAACTCCGCCGGCAGTGCTTGTATATACAAGCTGTGTGCATCATTTTACGGGCTGTGACTGGAACGTGATGTTCGGTACTTTAAGGGAACGTTTTCCGGATATAGACTTCGTGGACTGTTACATGAATCCCACGCTCAGAAAGAGCGGGCTTACACCTGACCAGATCATGAGAAGGCAGCTGTATGCACTGCTTAAGCCCTGCAGCATCAACCCTAACTCTGCAGCCATCATAGGAAACGACTTACCTACGGATAGGAATTCCGACCTCATAAAGATGCTTGAGGCATACGGTATAAAAATACACGAGATCACATCATGTAAAACCTATGCAGAATATCAGCAGATGGCTGAGAGTAGCATATATATAAGCTACTATCCTGCAGCAAAAGCAGGCGGTGAAGAACTGGCCAAAAGACTGGGCGGGAAGCACCTGTACCTGCCTTACAGCTGGGATTATGATGAGATAGATGAGACCTTGAAAACACTTACGGCTGTATGCGAGGATATGGTAAAGGACTCCGAAACTATAGCCGGTGAGAATAGCCGGAGCTCAGAGAATACAATTGATAAGTTCTTCGCACAGAAAAAAGCCGAATGCGAGAAGGCATTTAGGGAGACTTATGAGATTATCGGGGATACACCGATTGCTATCGATTATACATTCTGTCCGCGTCCGACATCTGTGGCTAAGCAGCTTTTAACTCATGGTTTTAATGTGAAGCGCATATATTTGGACAGCTTTACCCGTGAGGAGAAGGGTGATTATGAGTTCTTAAAGGAGAATTGCCCTGACTTGGAGCTTTACGCCACGGTAAATGTGATGTCAAGATTTATGGCTCATGATACCGGTACAGATAACGAAAAGTGGCTGGCTATAGGACAGAAGGCCGCATATTTCCTTAATACAGACTACTTTGTAAATGTAGTAGAGGGCGGCGGGATGTTCGGCTATGAGGCGGTAACGGATGGCCTGAAGCTAATACGTGAGGCTTTCCTGGAGAAAAAAGAGATGCGTAAACTGGTACAGATAAAGGGCATGGGCTGCGGCAGCTGCGGGCTCGGGTGAGGTGAAAGATGAAACAGACATCAGGTTTTATATCAACATATTCTGCTGACGCTTTTGGAGTCTGCTCTGCACTGTACGAGCTGGGAGGCCTCATAGTCATGCATGATGCATCGGGCTGCAACTCTACATATACTACGCATGATGAACCTCGATGGTATGACATGGACAGCATGGTATATATATCGGGGCTCACTGAGATAGAAGCCATCATGGGAGATGACAGTCGGCTGATAGATGATATCGTGAATGCAGCCGCAGAGCTTCATCCCCGATTCATAGCTATAGTAGGGACCACCATTCCCGCCATGACGGGTTTTGATGCCGATGCTGCTGCAAGGGTGGTTGAGAGCAGGACAGGTATAAAGACGTATGGCTTTAAGACCACCGGTATGAGGTCATATGTGCACGGAGTATCGGAGGCGTTCCTGGCACTTACCGATATAGTGGCGGAAAATTATAGATTAAAGCAGACAATGAGTGAAGAATCAGGAGACACACTCGAAGCAGATATAAAAGCAGGTTCCGGGACAGGTAATGAGAAATCCGTAAATATTATAGGTCTTACTCCTCTTGATTTCTCAATAAACGGAAGTGATAAAGCCATAAAGGCATATTATGAAGCAAAAGGATATAAAGTTATCTCTACCTGGGCTATGGGAAGCAGTATGGAAGAGATACTTGAGGCTCCAAAAGCAGGACTTAATATAGTGGTATCCGAAGCCGGCATAAGTGCCGCTAAAAAGATGAAGGAAGAGTTTGGTCTACCTATTAAGGTAGGGATACCGGTAGGTGGAGAGGATATTGATATTTCAAATCTTTTTGGTGCGGAAGTTGACTTAAGCAGATCAGAGACAGTCTCTACTCCGGTTAAAGAGAGTTACAGTGACTGCGACTGTATCATAATAGGAGAAGCGGTAAGCTCATACTCTTTAGCAGAGTACCTTAAGCAAAAAACAGGGCGTAATATCGGAGTGATAGTATCAACCGACCTCGACGAGGATGGGATAGCGGATGCACTTTTAACAGCTCCCGATGCTTGTACGGTCATAGCCGATCCGCTGTTTAAGCCGCTGTTAAAAAATAAAAAGCTGATAAGGCTTCCGCATGAAGCGTTTTCCGGAAGGCTGTACAGGGATGAGATACCGGATATTATAACCGATATTAGATGGCTGGATGAATGTACAGGAGTAATCGCACGGATTTAAAGGTTGACCACCTCATCCGGCACTTCGTGCCACCTTCCCCTCAAGGGGAAGGCTAAAACTTGTATAATAAAGGAAAGGAAGTATATAAAATGAAAAAAGTAATTGCACTAATCTTAAGCTTGGCTCTTTGCTTTGGAGCCGTGGCATGTTCTTCCGATAACAAGGAAGAGAGCACCAACCCCACAGGGGCTGCAACAAACGACACCAACACAACCAAGGATGACAACACTACCGGTACGCCGGATGCAACAACACCTGCACCCGATGTAACAGCCGATCCTAACGGTACACACATCGTGACCGATCATGCCGGCAACCAGGTAGAAGTACCAAACAAGGTTGAGCGTGTAGTCGTAGCAGATATCTATCCTATGGCTTCTGTACTTGCGGTATTCTTTGATTCTGCAGATAAGATCGTAGGTATGGCACCTCCCTGTATGAGTGCAGCAAAGAACGGCCTCTTGGGTGAGCTTTATCCTGCTATCCTTAACGCACAGACCAACTTCATAGACGGTACCAATGTTAATATCGAGGAACTTTTAAAACTGAACCCTGATGTTGTATTTTACAGTGCAGGCAGCAAGGAAGAGGGAGAAGCATATAAGAACGCAGGTATCCCCGCTATAGGTATATCCCCCGGAAAGTGGGGCTATGATGCCATAGAGACACTTAATCAGTGGATAGATACCTTGGTACAGATATTCCCCGATAATGATAAGTCAAAGGTAGTAAGAGAGTACTCCGAGAAAACTTACAAGATGGTACAGGAAAGAGTGGCAGGTTTAAGCGATGCAGATAAAGTAAAGGCATTTTTCCTGTTCCAGTATTCCGATTCAAATATCATGACCAGCGGCAAGAAGTTCTTCGGACAGTGGTGGTGTGATGCCATCGGAGCCAAGAATGCGGCAGAAGAGCTTGAGAAGGATAACTCCGTGGCAGTCAACATGGAACAGATATATGCATGGAATCCCGAGCTGATATTCATCACCAATTTTAATACAGCTAAGCCTGACGACTTATATAACAACACTGTCGGAAGCTACGACTGGAGTGAGATAGACGCTGTAAAGAACAAACAGGTTTATAAGATGCCTCTCGGTATGTACAGAAGTTATACCTGTGGAGTTGATACACCCGTTACTCTGCTCTGGCTTGCAAAGACAGCATATCCTTCGCTTTTTGAGGATATAGATATTACCGCGGAGACAAAGACATATTACAAGGAAGTATTCGGGATCACCCTTACCGATGAACAGGCAAACAAGATATTCTCACCCGTATCCGCAGCAGGCACAGGCTTTGCAGGAAATGGGAAGTGATCGAATAGAAAGGAGCGGACATGGGATTAAATGACACAGTAAGTGCGGACAGAACGCACATAGCATTTTTCGGCAAAAGAAATGCGGGAAAATCAAGCCTGGTGAATGCGGTAACGGATCAGCAGATGGCGATAGTTTCGGATGTGATGGGAACGACCACGGATCCTGTGTACAAGTCCATGGAACTGCTACCTTTAGGTCCTGTCATGATCATAGACACTCCCGGCTATGATGACGAGGGAGAGCTTGGAAAACAGAGAGTACTGCGTACCTTGCAGGTTATGAACAAGACCGATATAGGGATATTGGTCACAGATGACAGTACAGGGCTCACGGAAGATGATGTAAAGATATGTGATACTTTAGGAAAGAAAAATGTACCCTATGTGGTGGTGCTTAATAAATCTGATCTGACACCTCATCCGGCTGCTACGCAGCCACCTTCCCTTCGCCAGGGAGGGCATCCCAACACTTCGTGTTGCGATATATCCCCTCAAGGGGAAGGCTTGAGAGACAGGAGCAACCCTGCAGACGATGTCGATATGTCTATACGGAATGCAGAGACTGCACTTTCTTCTGTGTCCGCCAAGCCTGCCGGTATAATCAGGGTATCCGCTCTTAAAAAGACAAACATATGGGAATTAAAAGAGCTTATAGCCTCAGTTAAACCCAACGTGTCAAACAGAAGACTGGTGGCTGATCTTATAGCACCTTCCGACATGCTGGTACTTGTTATGCCCCAGGATGAGTCCGCACCTAAGGGAAGGCTGATACTTCCCCAGGTGCAGATGATAAGGGATATCATAGACGAGCATGCCATGGCTCTGTGCGTACAGCCGGAAGAAGTAAAGGCGGCTTTAGAGAGCTTAAAACAGCCTCCCAAGCTTGTAATTACCGACAGCCAGGCATTTAAGAAGGTAGCGGCAGATGTACCTGATGAGGTAATGCTTACGTCTTTCTCTATACTTCTTGCACGTTATAAGGGTTATCTTGACAGTGCCCTTAAGGGTATAAATGCGATAAAGACCCTGACACCCGAAGACAGGGTGCTTATAGCCGAGGGCTGCACGCATCACCGCCAGTGTAATGACATAGGTACCGTGAAGATACCTAACGGCTTAAGGAATAGGCTCGGGTTTGATGTGAAGTTCGATACGGTATCGGGGAATGAGTTCCCGCTTGAGCTTGATAAGTACAAGGCAGTGATCCATTGCGGAGGCTGTATGCTGAACGAGCGAGAAATATCGAGCCGTATAAAGAGCGCAGAGGACCAGGGAGTGCCGGTCACCAATTACGGGATACTCCTTGCATGGCTGCAGGGGATACTTGACAGATCGATACGATGTCTGATATAAAGATGATAAAGGTTTAAATGATTGTCATTCTGAGCGTAGCAAAGAATCTTGTGGTTATAAAAGATCCTTCACTTCGTTCAGGATGACAAAATTGTATTCAGGATAACAAAGCTATATTCAGGATGACATAGTAATATTCGGCATGGAGAAGATTAAGGATAAGAACTTTATGGATAATAACATTACAGACAATAAAATTACAGATAAAGAAACCGACATCCTGTGTATCGGTATGGCTCTGGTGGATTCCATCATTAAGGGCTTTAATCCGGAGCCGGTATCGGCTTCCGGGTTTACTGCTGTATCGGGCACCCTGAATGTGGGCGGAGAGGCCGTAAACGAGGCTGTGGCAGCAGCCAAGCTCGGCATGCGTACAGGCATACTCTGCACTTTGGGTACTGACCCCGCAGGAGATATGATAGTGGATTATCTGAAAAAGAACGGAGCGGATACCTCCGGAGTGATACGTGATGCGGAGCATGCAACTCCCGTTACCACCATGTTCGTAAATGATGACGGTACCAGGAAATCCATAACCAATCAGGCTCATCGTTATAATTTCCATCCTGAAAAATATTTGGATGAGATAGTAAAAGCCCGTGCCATAATACTGGGTTCACTTTTCAGGGCTCCGTTTGATGACCCGGCGATCATTCATGAAGTGGTTACAGGGGCTAAGAAAGCGGGAGTCCTGGTTATCGCGGACACTAAGCTTCCTAACTTTGTAAAACTCACACTTGATGACATAAAAAATACCTTGCCGGAACTCGATTTTATCACTCCCAATGAGGATGAAGCAAAATATTTTACCGGAAAAACTGAACCTGAAGATATGGCTGATGTATTCTTAGGATACGGTGTAAAGAATGTGATCATAAAGCTGGGGTCAAAGGGCTGTCTGTTTAAAAACAGCGAAAAGACGATAAAGATTCCCCCTTTAAAGATAGATGCTGTGGATGCTACCGGTGCGGGAGATAATTTCGTGGCCGGACTTACCACGGAAATTTTAAACGGAAAACCGATAGAAGAAGCGTTAAAATTTGCAAATGCCTGCGGAGCTATCTGCACAACGGCAGTAGGCGCAGGCACTGCATTAAAAGATTATGGTCAGGTATTAAAGTCTCTTCTTTAATTCTTTGGAGAGCTCCTCGTATCCGGGCTTTCCTAAGAGAGCAAACATGTTCTTTTTGTAGCTCTCAACGCCGGGCTGGTTGAAGGGATTAACTCCTAAGAGATATCCGCTTACACCGCAGGCAAACTCAAAGAAGTAGAAGAGCTGTCCCAATGAATACTCGGTACGGTCGGGGATATAGATTTTAAGTTGGGGTACACCGCCGTCGGTATGTGCAAGGCAGGTTCCCTTCATAGCGCTCTTGTTTACGAAGTCAACGGTCTTTCCTGCTAAGTAGTTAAGTCCGTCAAGATCGACATCTTCTTTTTCAATAACGATATCACAGTCTGCGCCGTCAAGTTCCATTACGGTCTCAAAGAGAGTACGCTGGCCGTCCTGGATAAACTGGCCCATGGAGTGAAGGTCTGTGGTAAGGTCTACGGCTGCGGGGAAGATACCCTTCTGGTCCTTTCCTTCGCTTTCACCGTAAAGCTGCTTCCACCACTCTGCTATATAATGGAGTGCGGGCTCGTAGTTAGCAAGTATTTCTATGGATTTACCCTTGCGGAGAAGTATGTTTCTTACTGCTGCATACTTTAATGCAGGGTTCTTTTCATATTCGGCCTCTAAGCATACCTTCTTCATATCCCTTGCACCCTTCATGAGAAGGTCAAGGTCTGCACCGCTTACTGCGATGGGAAGAAGACCTACTGCTGTAAGTACCGAGAAACGTCCGCCGATATCATCCGGTACTACGAACTCCTCATAGCCTTCCTCATCGGCAACTTTCTTTAAAGCTCCGCGAGCCTTATCTGTGGTAGCGTAGATACGTTTAGCAGCTTCTTTTTTGCCGTACTTATCGATGAGCATCTTCTTAAATACTCTGAATGCGATGGCGGGCTCTGTGGTGGTGCCTGATTTGCTGATCATATTGATGGAGAAATCACGATCACCGATCACATCCTTTAAGTGAGCCATATACTGTGTGCTGATGCTGTTGCCTACATAGTATATCTCGGGAGTCTTGCGCTGCTCCTTTGAAATATTGTTATAAAAGCTGTGGCGTAAGAAATCGATGGCTGCACGTGCACCTAAGTATGAACCGCCGATACCGATCACGAGAAGTACATCGGAATCAGACCGGATCTTTTCGGCAGCTTTCTTGATGCGTGCAAATTCTGCTTTGTTGTACTTGGAGGGAAGCTCTATCCATCCTAAGAAATCGTTTCCTGCTCCTGTCTTTGTTACGAGCTCTTCCTTAGCTGTAAGTACGAGCTTTTCCATGTTTTTGATCTCATCCGCGCTGATAAATGTTTTTGCTGCGGAATCATCAAAGAGTACTTTTTTCATATATATCCTCCTGATAATATGAAAATCCTGTTTTATCAGGGTTCTCATTTTTAGTTCATATTACTCGTCCTCGTCGCCGAACATTTCATCATAATCTTCGTTGTCCATAAGCTCATCGAATGCTTCACTTGCTGCTTCGAATTCTTCATCATCGCCTATGTCGTCAAGGTCATAGTTGCCGTCTCCGTTGTCAATGAAACGGTAAAGGAGGAAATCTCCGTCGGGGTCATTTTCGGGCAGCAGGGCAATATAATCTCTGTCGCCGCAGGGGAAGATGGCGATAACATCGCAGGTCATCTCGGAACCGTCCTCTAAGGTAAGGGTTACCTGGTCAAACTCCTCCTCGAACTCTTCTTCGTTTAAATTGTTGTTTTTGTCACTCATGTTATTCCTCCTTTTATTTTGTGATCTTGTTGATGGTTGCGTTGTCAAATATTATATTTTCCGCTTTCTGGCGGATCGCTTCGAGGTTTTCATTCTCGTCTTCGGATTTTTCTTCTTCGGTAAGGGTAAGACCTTCTGCTTTTACGATCTCATCTAAGATATGAACGTATTTTACCTGAAATTCCGACTGCTCATGTATGAACAGCTTGTACTCTTCGTCAGTAAAGCCGTATACCGACTGGAAATACGTAGCACCGTCTATACCGTAGTACTGCTGCATCAGAAGATCATAATATTGCAGCGCGCTTTCTTCTTCATAGGCTACTTCTTCGGATATCTCTCCGGTAAACTCGGAGGACTCTATAACCTGCTTTATGAGGTCATCCTTTGCCATGGAATCGGCATATTCCTCGTTGTACTTTGCAAATTCATCCCGTGCGGCCTCTTTGTACTCCTCTATGGAAGCAAATGATGTGTTGGCAGCTACGAGCTCGTCGGTAAGCTCGGGTGTTACATATGTATATATCTCATTGATATTTACCATGAAATTAACGGGCTTTCCGGCCAGATCGGCATTGCCGTAGTTTTCAGGGAATGAAAGGTCGAGGGATACTGAATCACCCTGCTTTTTCCCGATAAGGCCGCTTTCAAAACCGTCTATAAAGGAGTGGGATCCGATCTCAAGTTCATAGCCTGTGGCCGATCCGCCGTCAAATACTTCGCCGTCCATGGTGCCCACAAAATCGATCAGGACGAAGTCGCCGTTCTGTACTTCGCGGTCTGTTACGGGGCTTTTTTCCTTTACGGTCGAAAGGAAATATTTAAGTTCGTTTTCTATATCGTCTTCTGTTACGGGAGGTACCTCACAGTCTGTGGTAAGTCCCTTGTAAGTGCCGAGTTTTACGGATACATTAAACTCCTTGGGAGCTATAGCCTGTGTGGGAAGGACAGTAGTACCTTCTCCATCGCCTTCGCTGCCTATAGGATCGACTTCGACTGTAACGGTCTGGTTGTTTGCGGCATCTGTATCTGCCGGAGTGGGATTTTTATCTTTTTCATCCCTGTTTAACAACAAAACTATGAAAAGCACGAGAAGTGCTACGATCACGATACCTAATGCTATCACTACTCCGAAGAGGGTTTTATTTCCCTGTGCGGGAGCATTGTTATCCTTTGTCTTGGGGGCTGTATCAGGGGTTTCTGATGTTGCGGAGGTCTCGACAGCTTCTTCGGCCGTTTCTGTTGCTGCATTTTCCGCAGCCTCTGTCACTTCTCCGGCAGTTTCGGTCACGCTTTCGATGGTGTCGATATCCGTGCCGGTTAAAAGTTCTTTTTCATTATCCATTTTTGATAATACCTTATACCTTTATATTTTCTTTTTTTATTTAATGATGCTGCGGATTGCAAAAGTTTCAAGGCCTTTTCAGGCAATCTTGAAAGGCTGCTGAATCTTCAACCTAAGCATCATATCATGTTTTATATAAAATTTCAACATGAAAACCATCTTCCGGATGCTCCGCATGGGAGCGCAAGCCCGGTTTCCTTTACGGGCAATCCTATTTCGTCCGCCTCAACCTTTCCTCCGAAGCGTTTTACCAGCAGCGAGTTAAGCATATATGAGAGTACTGCGGGCTGAAGTCCGGTGGTGTAAGAGTTGATGAGGAAGAAGAGCGGTTTTTTGCATAATACGTTTACACAGAGCTCCACAAAAGGATACAGGCTTTCTTCGAGCTTCCATATCTCGCCTTTGGGGCCGCGACCGTATGAAGGGGGATCCATGATCACCGCATCATAGAAGCTTTCACGCCTTATCTCACGCTCGACGAATTTCCTGCAATCATCTACGATCCAGCGTATCGGGGCATTTTCAAGTCCGGAAAGCGCTGCGTTTTCCTTTGCCCAGCCTACCATACCCTTTGATGCGTCGACATGGGTCACGCTTACTTTTCCCTGTTCACCGTCTAAGCCTGCCTTTGCGCAGGCAACGGTCGCACCTCCGGTATATGCAAACAGGTTGAGGATTTTGATCTGCCTGTCGGGTTCTTTTGATAATGTGTTTTTTATGATGCCGCTCATCCAGTCCCAATTGGCGGCCTGCTCGGGGAACAGACCGGTGTGCTTGAAGCTGAACGGCTTGAGATTAAACTTTAGATCTTTATAGGATATGCTCCATTGTTCGGGGAGACTGAAAAACTCCCATTCACCGCCGCCCTTGGAGCTTCTGTGATAATGGGCATTCAGCTTGTTCCATTTGTCGGAGACCTTCGGAGTGCTCCAGATGACCTGCGGATCGGGACGGAGGAGTATGTATTTTCCCCAGCGTTCAAGCTTCTCACCTTCCGTACAGTCCAGTACTTCATAATCCTTCCAATTATCTGCTGTCCACATATTGTTTCTCTTTTCTTGTTTTTAAGATCCTTCGCGCTGCTCAGGATGACATGAAATGGCAATCCTCAGGATGACTTGGGGTGTGGTCATCACAGACGTACAGGAGAATCATAAATCCTCCTCGTATATCTCATCGAACGTAAAGATAAATTCCGTGCCCACACCGGGCTTGCTCTTTACATCTATGGTGCCGCCGTGTTTTAAGGCTATCTGCTTTGCGATGGGAAGTCCTAAGCCCGTGCCTTTTGCGTTCTGACGGAGCTTTGATTTATAAAATTTATCGAATATGTTCGGAAGATCCTCTTCGCTGATACCGATACCTTCATCCTTTATGCTGCATATGATCTTTCTTTTTACCGAGGTAAGTGTCAGATGTATGGTCTTGCCGGGCTCTGAAAACTTGATGGCATTGTCAAGAATAACGATGAACATCTGACGCAGACGGTCGTAATCCCCGAGTATCATATATACGCTGCTTTCCCTGTGCATGATGAGCTGTATGCCCTTGTCGGCACTGATGGCGAGAGCGGATCTTATTATCTCGTCAAATATATGTACCAGGTTTACCGGTTCCATCTCTATCTTAAAGTCGGGATTCTGCATCTTGGAGAGTGTGAGCAGGTCGCCTACGAGTCGTTCCATACTCTTGCATTCCGCAAGTATCCTCTCGTTGTACTGTTCTACCTTTTCGGGATCGGTGACAACACCGTCCACCATGGATTCGGTATATGCGCGGACAACTGCGATGGGGGTCCTGAGCTCGTGAGATACGTTGGCAAAGAAATCCTGCCTCATCTGCTCTAAGTTATCCGCCTTTTCACGGTTGGCCTTAAGCCTTTGGGCCAGAAGGTCGATACTTTTGGCCATCTCACCGATCTCATCATCACGCTTAAGACCGGTTTTTACATCGTAATCACCGTTTTGCAGGGCTGTGGTGACGCTCCTCATCTTCATGACCGGCTTGGTGATCTGTCCGGTAAACAATACCGAAATCGCCATTGATACGATCAGTGCAATGATAGCACTGGTAAAGATCATCTTGGCACCGGTGCTCTTCATTTCGTCCACATCTGCCATGGGCTCCGAGATGATAAGCGCTCCGCATATCTCGTTAAGTTTTCCGTAGATGGGAAGTGCGGCAGATATGGTGGTGGCTCCGTGTATTTCACTGAAAAAAGTGCTCAGCTTTTTTTCTCCCTTAAATGCGGCATTTAAGAGATCCTCAAACTCCTTCTGTTCGGATACGGCCGAGATACTGATGCTTTCAAGTGCGGGGTCCATGGGACGGTAGGCATTGGGATTGGACACTGTCCATATTTCACCCGACTCGATCTCGTTGAATACACCGAGGTAGGAGAGTGCGCCTTCCACGTCATCATCCAGTACGAATTTTCTGATCGTATTTGCGGCATTGGTACCGACTCTTTCAAGTTCCGCACCACGGTGCTCGGTGTTCGACTTATCGAACATGTTTATGAAGATAAGTCCGAGTACCAGGGCGAAAAGTATCAAAAGCACCACATAATAGCTGAATATCCGCATGAATATACTGCTTATGGGTTTCTTGTTTTTTAAGGACAAATTGTTCACCTCGCGTATAAGGTACGCTCAATCATTTGTTGATAACGAATTTATATCCGGCACCCCAGACTGTTTTTATGCTCCACTCGGGATGCTCATATGCGTCAAGTTTTCCGCGGATACGCTTGATATGTGTATCGACGGTACGTGTCTCGCCGTAATAATCATAACCCCAGATGCTGTTTAAAAGGTTATCCCTGGTAAACAGTTTTTCGGGATTATTGGCCAGTGTCCATACTGTCTCGAGCTCTTTTTTAGTCATGCTGACCTGCTCGTTGTTCATATATAAGGAATATTCTTTTATGTCTATGGTCATATTTCCTATGGTAAGTCTTGTACGTTCGTTTTCCTCATGGTCATGCTTGGTCATACGGCGCAGGACCGCACGTACTCTTGCCATAACCTCGCTCGGACTGAAGGGCTTTACGATGTAGTCGTCCGCACCTATGTCAAGTCCCATGATCCTTTCGAAATCCTCGCCTCTGGCCGTTACCAGTATGACCGGGGTGTCGGATTTTTCACGGATGTTACGGCATACCTCATATCCGTCCATCTTGGGCATCATGACATCTAAGAGTACTACAACGGGCTGGTATTCGAAAAACTTGCTTAAAGCCTCCTCACCGTCGGATGCTACCAAGGGCTCGTAACCTTCCTTTTTTACGTAGTTGGAGAGGACATCCGTGATATCGGGATTGTCGTCCGCTATAAGAATATATTGCATATTTGTTGAATTAGCCGGCATATCGTATTTTCCTTTCGTCTGTTACTTGGGAAAAACCCATAATACTACAAATATCATCATAACAGATTTTTACGGTTTTGACTATTATTATTTTATAAAAAGACCTATATTTCACAAGTTTGTTACAAAAATTCCTTGTTTTTGTTTAATTCGGGCGTTATAATCGGTATGCTCCCGAAAGTGTGGAGAAATCTTAAAGAAAAGGAGGGTACGCCGTGGAAAGAAAATTAAAAGCAGCGGGACTGTTGCTTATACTTGTTTTTGCTGTTATGTGCTTTGTTTCACCTGTCGGAGCTAAGGCTGCAGAGGATGACATTAGGCTTAATGTCAGTGAAGCAGCTATTGCCAAGGATAATACATTCCGTCTCCGTGTCTATAATGTTCCGCGGAATGCCCGTATAGTATACAGATCAAGCGATAATTCCGTTGCATATGTGGATAACAGAGGTTATATCACAGGTATTTCCAACGGAGATTGCGTTGTCACAGCTACAGTGGTCACAGGAGGCAGTGCTACCGACACTCTTAAGTGTAATGTTACCGTAGGACCTGCCGCAGTAAGCGTTAAGCTTACCAAGACCGAGCTGGTATTACTCGCAGGCATGAAGAAGACTCTTAAGGCTATCGTATCTCCTCTTAATACAGTGGAGAAGCCTTTATTTTACTCATCTGATAAAGAGATCGCATCCGTTACCTCGATAGGTCGTGTACGTGCCAAGAGTATAGGAGAGGCTGTTATATATGCATTCCTTGTAAACGGAGAGGCGGCTGAGTGCAAGGTATATGTACTTAGTGATGAGGATTACGCACGTTATCAGGAAGAAGGGACACTTGAGGGTATCTTAGATGATAACCAGAACGGTGATGATCCTGAAGATCCTGAGAATCCCGATGATGAGCAGGGTACTGAGGTGACCGGGACACCTGCAGTTACACCTACTCCATCCGTTGAACCTGCAGATGAGCCTGAACCTACCTCTACTCCTTCTCTTACAGGTGCTGTTCAGGAATGATAAAAAAGAAATATTAAAAAATTCAAAGCCACACTTGAAATTTTCTTTCAAGTGTGGCATTCTTTTTGTAAGAATGAAAAGGACAGCGAGGATTAAAAGTGGACAAGGACGCTAAGATAGTAACCAATTATAAGCTGATAGATCTGCATGTGCATTCTAATATATCTGACGGTACTTATTCACCCTCCGAGGTGGTAAAGCTTGCAGCAGACAGAGGAGTAGGCGTCATGGCTCTTACGGATCATGATACCGTGGAAGGAGTAGCAGAGGCAGAGGCTGCTGCCAAAGAGCATGGAGTCGTATTTATCCCGGGCATAGAGATCTCGGCCGGTTTTAATGACAGAGACGTACATATCCTGGGATATTTCGTGGATCCCGCATCGAAGGAGTTTTCTGATGTACTTGCGGCCGCATGGGTCAAACGCGAGGAAAGAAACGACAGGATAGCCGAAAGATTTGCGAAATTCGGGATAGCACTTGATATAGAAGCTATCAAGAAGATAAGCGGAAGCAGTGTGATCACGAGGGCTCATTTTGCCAGATGGCTGGTGGAAAACGGGTATTGCAGGTCCAATTCGGAGGTGTTCGACAGGTATCTCGGAAATGATAAGCCCTGCTATGTTCCGAGGGATTATATGACGAGGGAGACAGCCATAAAAGCGATAACGGCAGCCGGCGGTATCCCCGTACTTGCACATCCGATGCTTTACGGTTTAAACTATAAGGAGACCGATGCTTTAGTCGGAGAGTTATGTGAGATGGGACTTAAGGGCATCGAGACATACTATTCGTCCAATATGGGATTTGATGAGGATAACGTAAGGAGCATCGCATTAAAGTATAAGCTTATAATGACCGGCGGAACTGATTTCCATGGGAGCAATAAACCCGGACTTGAGATAGGTACCGGAAGGAATAACAATATGCATGTCCCGAAAAGTGCATATGAGGAGCTTTTTAAGTATAAAGGGCTGCCGGTACCGGAGATATGACAGAAATGGAGTGATCCGTAATGAAAAAAATAATTAAATTTGTTGCATTAATGCTTACGGCATGCCTGATATTTACAGGCTGTAACGAAACGGATACAGGAGAGGGACAGGGATCTAAAGTGACCGGGGCCGTACAGAACCATGACGGTTCCGATCCGGGGACACTTAAGGTGTACTGCTTTGAACTCGGAAAAGCGGATTCGTTCCTTATATATAACAATGAAGCTACAATCATCATCGATGCCGGTGAGAGAGGACAGGGTAAGGATATCCTGCAATATATGGAGAATAATGACATCAAAGGTATCGATATGATGTTCATCACCCATTTTGACAAGGACCATGTGGGCGGAGCAGCCAAGCTTATAGGCAATACCGAGGTTAAAGAGGTATATACTCCTGTATATATAAAGCCTTCGGACGATTATGATAATTTCTCCGAGAAGGTAAAGGAGAAGAAGACCCCTGTCATCGCATTAAAGGAGAATACGTCCTTTGAAGCCGGCGGGATAAAGATTGATGTCAATGTAGCGGCTAAAGAGATATATGAAGAAAGCCCGAGCAACAATTCCTCACTTATCATCAGGGTAAGCTACGGGGAGACTTCCTTCCTTTTTACAGGGGATGCCGAGAGCATAAGACTTAAGGAGTACATTGCCACAAAACCGGAAAAATGCAATGTGGTAAAGATGCCGTATCATGGCAATTATACGAAATTCATGGGCTGTCTTGATGAGTTCCTCGACCTGGTACAGCCCGAATATGCTGTCATCACTTCCTCAAAAGAAGAAAAGGAAGCCGATGAGACAAAGGAGCTCATCGAAAAACGGGGGATAAAGCTTTTTAGGACCAGAAAAGGCAGCGTGCTTTTTGAAAGTGACGGAAAAGATGTAAAGGCTGTCCAGATGTCATAAGATTAATGATGCAGGGCAAGCCGGATCGCAGGTGATTTTGAATTGAAACATAATAAAGTATATACGATGAATATGTGTGAGGGGCCGATATTGCCGAAAATGCTGAGGTTTGCGGTGCCCCTTATGCTTTCGAGCATTTTGCAGCTGCTTTTTAATGCTGCGGATGTAGTGGTGGTCGGTAAGTTTGCGGGAGATGATGCTTTGGCGGCTGTGGGCTGTACAGGTTCGCTCACCAACCTTCTGATCAACCTTTTTATGGGACTCTCTGTGGGTGCCAATGTTATGGTGGCAAGACATTTCGGAGCAAAACGTGAGAGTGAGCTTAAAAAAAGCGTGCATACCTCAATGCTCCTTTCAGTACTCGGAGGCTTACTGCTTACAGGTGTCGGAGTGCTTTTTACCGAAGGGATACTGGAGCTTATGGAGACTCCGGCGGAGGTGCTTCCTCTTGCTGCACTGTACTTAAGGATATATTTTATGGGCATGGTCCCCAATATGATATATAATTTCGGAAGTGCGATACTCCGTGCTATCGGTGATACCAAAAGACCCATGTATTTCCTTACCCTGGCAGGCATCGTAAATGTGTGCCTTAACCTTATATTCGTCATAGCGTTCAGCTGGGGAGTGGCAGGAGTAGCGGTAGCTACCGTTATATCACAGACCATCTCCGCAGTGCTCGTGGTTATCTGCCTGCTTAGGGAAAGCGGCGCCATAAAGCTTAACCTTAAAGAGCTGAGGATTGATAAAAAGGAATTGCTGGCAATACTGCGTATAGGTATTCCGGCAGGCTTGCAGGGCTGTATCTTCTCTCTGTCAAATGTAGTGATACAGAAGTCTGTAAACGGATTCGGTAAAGTTACAGTATCCGGTAATTCGGCTGCTTCCAATCTGGAAGGCTTCGTATATGTGTCCATGAATGCGTTCCATCAGGCAACGCTTTCGTTTATGAGTCAGAATTACGGTGCAGGAAGGTATGACAGACTTAAAAAAATAGCTGTGGCGGGTATTTTATGCGTAACTGCCACAGGTCTTACCTTGGGCAATCTCGAGTACTTTTTCGGAAGGACACTGCTTAACATCTACACATCAAGTGAAAATGTCATAGATGCGGGAGTTGTCAGGCTTTCCATCATATGTACCACATATTTTCTGTGCGGTATGATGGATGTAATGGTAGGAGCTTTAAGAGGACTCGGATATTCATTTGTCCCGATGATAGTATCCTTATGCGGTGTGTGCGGCATACGTCTGGTGTGGCTGTTTACCGTATTTGAGATGGAGGAATATCATCTGGTGGAGACGGTGTACGTTTCATATCCCATATCCTGGCTTGCTACTTTTTTGATACATCTGGGAAGCTATATCGTCATAAGCAGGAAGATGAAGAAGATGACCGGTCTGAAGCAGCTGACTGTCGGAGAGTGACAGGGATATACTTCGGACATGAAGTAAAATATGTTCCGGCCGGGCATTTAGAGGTATATAATGGATAAGAAAAAGGATAAGCTGGTAGTCATACTGGGCACAAATGCTTCAGGAAAAAGCGGGCTCGGTATCGAACTGGCATTAAAATACGGGGCCGAGATAGTGTCAGCGGATTCGAGACAGGTTTTTCGCGGGCTCGATCTCGGAAGCGGCAAAGTTACAAAGGAAGAGATGAAGGGAGTGCCTCACTTCCTTCTGGATGTGGCAGAGCCGGGAGATTTTTTCTCGTTAAAAGAGTATCAGGAGCTGGCATATAAGGCGATAGATGATATCATTTTAAGGGGCAGACAGCCGTTTTTGGTGGGCGGTACCGGACTATATGTAAATGCTGTAGCTGACGGCTATGAGCTTTCCGATGCACCTGTGGATGCAGAGCTTCGAGCTAAGGTGGAGGCTATGAGCCTAAAGGAACTGCAGGCACTTGTATCGGAAAAACTGGACACAGTACCCGATACGCTTGATATGAAGAACAAACGCCGTCTTGAGCGTGCGGCTGAAAAGATACTTCAGGGGAAACCGCTAAATCTTGAGAGCGTAAAGAGGTATGAGACTCTGTGCCTGGGGGTGACCTGGGAGAGAGAGAAGCTCTATAAGCGTATAGAGGAAAGGCTTGACCGACGCCTTGATGAGGGTATGATAGAGGAAGTAGAGGGCCTTATGGAAAGAGGAGTATCGGATGATTTTTTGTACCGGCTGGGTCTTGAATACAGATATATCATGCTGTACTTAAGAGGGCGTTTTAAGGACAGGGAAGAATTTAGAGCCAAGCTTTTTATGGAGATAAGGCACCTTGCTAAGGAACAGATGACATGGTTTAGAAAGAGAAAGGACGTACATTGGCTCAATATGGAGGCAGATCCGATGGAAGAGGCCGGGAAACTGATCGATACTTTTCTTAAATGATCGTCTCTCGCTGTCATTCTGAGCGAAGCGAAGAATCTTTAATACGGAGGTAACGGTTTTATGAAGTTACTTATAGTCACGGGCATGAGCGGCTCGGGCAAATCAAAAGCAATGAAGATGCTTGAGGATAACGGTTATTACTGCATGGATAACCTTCCTACAAAACTGTTTTCCAATTTTGTGGAAATGATGATACAGATGGATGATATGCCGAAATATGTGGCGATCACCGCGGATGCGAGAAATCCTCATATAGCGGAAGAACTGACCGTAGAGATAGAGGAGCTTAAGAAAATGGTGGAGGCCAAGATACTCTACCTGGACTCCGAAGACGGCATACTTCTTAAAAGATATAAGGAAACCCGACGATTGCATCCTTTGATGGTATTCGACAGCAAGCTGGATCTAAAGGCGGCTATAGCTGAGGAGAGGCACCAGCTTGAATCCATAAGACAGATATCGGATTATATAATTGATACCTCAGAGCTGTCCACGTCTGAGCTGCGGGAAAAGATACTGCAGGTTATAAGTGAAGATGCCGGGGGCAGGATGAAACTTAATTTTGTGGCTTTCGGTTACAAATACGGCATCCCGGCCGATGCCGATCTTGTATTTGACGTAAGATGTCTTCCCAATCCTTTTTACCGTCCCGAGCTTAAGAACCTGACCGGTATGGACAAGGAGGTAAGGGACTATGTTATGGCGCAGGATGAGTCACGTGCCCTGTACAAACGTATAGTGGATTACTTAGAGTGTACGCTTCCGATGTACGAGAAGGAAGGAAAAGCGCAGCTTGTGGTAGGTTTGGGATGTACGGGAGGCCAGCACAGGTCCTTAACCTTTGCGATACTTTTGGCCGAATATTTTGAGAAAAAGGGTTATGTTACCCAGAAATGGTCGCGCGATAAGAACAAAAATGTCGCTGAAATTAAACAGAGAGAAAACTAAATTTTTAGTAATATTACTAAATTTTAAAAAAGTACTGTACTTTTCGGGACATAAATGCTATAATCTTCTCTGTTGTGTGATATTATTTCCGCCTTCGGAAACTGCTTACAGGCGGAAAGAACAATTCATGTATTTATTATGGAGGGAATTATGAAGAAAGTATTAGCAGTTTTATTAGTTGCAGTTATGGTATTATCTCTTACTGCATGCGGCGGCGGAGTTAGCACAGGTAAGTACAAGGTTACAGGCTTAACCATGAAGATGGGTGATCAGGAGATGGACCTTATGGAGCTCTATAAGGCTACAGGTCAGGATACCAGCGACCTTGGTTATCTTGAGATCATCGATGACAAGAACGCAGTTATGAAGAGCTTTGATGACGATGATGAAGTAAAGCTTACATATGATGACAAGTACTTCTACGGTGCTGATGGTGATGATGAGAAGAAGATTCCTTACAAGGCAAGCGGAAGCAAGATCACTTTCTCATATGAGGAAGATGAAGGCTCTGTGACAATGGTCTTCGAGAAGTAATTTTCTTTTAGATTGTATTTAAAGTTCCATGGCAGATACCATGGAATTTTTTTATCTCATACAGATTAATACATTGACAGACAGGATGGAGAACTGATAAACTGCATATGCTTAAACGACATCAAAAAGGAAGAAGAGCACATGTTTGACAATATAACTTCAGTAGCGGCTCAAGTCGCGGTACTGTTTATTATAATAGGTGTGGGTGTCATACTTTCAAAATGCAGGATACTCACCAAGGACCGGGTATCCGGGCTTATAGATATAGTGGTGTATATAGTTACACCGGCCAATATAATAGTTTCGTTTCAGAGAGAGTTTAAGTCCGATCTGATATTTAATCTCGGCCTTTCATTTTTGTCGGCATTTATTGTCTTCTTTATAAACTGCCTTGTGGCCTGTGTTGTCATGAGGGAGAAGGATCCGGATAAGAACTGTGTAATGCAGTTTGCTTCGGCGTTTCCGAATGCAGGTTATTTTGCACTTCCGCTGCAAAAGGCCATACTCGGGGATATAGGTGTGTTTTACGGAGCGGCATATATCGCGATGTTCCATTGCTATATCTGGACATACGGTGTTAAGCTTTTAAGTAAAGAGAAGACTAAGATAAATATCAAGAAGATATTGCTTAATCCCCCGATAATCGGTATTTTTATAGGATTGATACTTTTTGTGGCACAGATAAAGCTGCCTGAGATCGTGTATTCGCCGCTCTCTTCATTTGCGGCATTAAATACACCGCTGCCCATGCTTATAATAGGCTTTTATCTCTATAATATGGATCTGAAAGCTACTTTTACAAATGCCTGGGTATATGTCGGAGCTTTTTTAAGGCTTATCATTTCTCCTGCCACTGCACTTGCCGTATGTTTGCTTATGCACTGCGAGATGAATGTGGCGACATCCTGTATCATAGCCTGCTCGGCCCCTTCTGCGGCGCTTAGCGGTATGCTGGCACAGAAGTTCGGAAGGAACACGGAAGTATCCGTGGGTATGATATCCCTTACCACTATCGTAAGTATCATCACTATGCCGTTAATGGTGGCGCTTGCACAATATCTTACTTCGTAAATTCTAAAACGAACGGTCCCTTGGATAGACAAAGGATTTTTTTATTGACATTTTAACTGTTTGGTGAGATAATAAACATGAATTAATAGGCGGATTGTCTTCATTTTGCAGAAAGGAGGTTTCTATGGATCTTAGGATAAATGATTATTATAATGCCGGAAGCATCTACAATACCGGCAGACTGTATATGATGACCCATACTGCACCCTCCGACTCTGTATCGGCAGTTACGCCGGTAAAGAAGGTAGCCCCTGTAGTATCAGGTACTCCTGCAGCCATCTATGAGGTATCTGAAAAGGAAGATCTTAAGCCTACTTATTCCATCAACAAGATGAGTAAGGAGCAGCGTGCTTCCATAGTGGCTCAGCTTAAGGCTGACCAGGAGGCGAGAGCGAACCAGCTGACGGACCTTGTATCGAATATGATGATAGGTCAGTCGGACTCATTAGCTAAGTCCGATGATATCTGGAAGTTTTTAGCCAGAGGCAACTTCACCGTTACTCCCGAGGTTAAGGCACAGGCTCAGAAAGATATAGCTGAGGACGGATATTGGGGAGTAGCCCAGACGTCACAGAGGCTGTTTGATTTTGCATCTGCTCTAGCAGGTAATGATGAGAAGAAGATGCACCAGATGGAAGCAGCTATGGAAAAGGGCTTTAAGCAGGCAATGGGTGCCTGGGGAAGAGAACTTCCCGATATAAGCAGGGATACCATGGAGGCATCCAGGAAGCTTTTTGCAGACTATTATGAGGCAAATAAGGCAATTGCCGTATAATATCGGATTTATAACAGAAAAGTTTATCACTCCTGCCGGATACGGCAGGAGTTTTTTATTGCAAAATAACGGATTATGTGGTAATATATCATGTGTTAAAAATGATATGTTTCAGGTTTATTTACGGAACATGACAAATACAAAAGAAAAAGGGGAGATTAATATGTTAAAGACCTTAAAGAAAACAGTAGTTTTAGCTCTGGCATGTGCATTGATCCTTACAGGCACACTTTTCACACAGCCCGTTTCCGCGGCAACAGGCCCCAGCAATTATGATCAGGAAATGGCAAAGAAGCTTACTATCGGAGAAGCAAAAGAGGGCACTTTACTCGGCACCTCCACTCAGGAGACCAAATCAACCTATTATAAGATCAAGACCAAGCATACTTATGACCTTGTATTTACCGTAGAAGCAGAGAATGACTGCTCCAAGCAGGTAGAGGTACTTGTATGGAACTCTAAGGGAGTGTTACTCCGTAACGGCAGCTCTTCAAAGGCTAACTGGAAGTATGATAAGGATGCCAACAAGTCAAAGGATGAGTTTACAGTAAAGAAGAAGAAAGCCGGTACATATTATATTGAGATCAGAGAGAGCGGATCTACCGAGGGCAGACAGTACACTGTAAGAGGTACCGTTAAGTTAAGAGCTAAGGTACAGAACGTAGTAGCTAAGCAGCAGGTTGCAGGTGGCAAGAAGGTTACCGTTACCTGGACTCCTATCAAGGATGATGCAGTTAATATCCAGGGATATAAGGTATACCGCGCATACAAGAAGCACGGAAAGTATAAGCTTGTAGCTACGGTTAAGGGTGCAGATACCAAGACTGCAGAAGTAAAATCAGCATTAGGCAAGAAGGCTTATTTCATCGTAAAGGCTTACTATTTCTCAAAGAACAGCGATAAGAACCTGTTCTCTAAGGCTTCTGCCAAGTACTTACTTGAGATGAAATGATAAAAATCAGCTAAAAAATATAAAACGCAGATCTTTTATAAGGTCTGCGTTTTAATATTTGACGAAAGCGGATTCATCTGCTATACTTGCATTGCCTGATAAAGATAAAGGTGAAAAGCAGGAATTGAATCACGTTTTTAGAGGGAAAAATGGAAACGATCATCAAAAAAATAAATATAGATGGTTTTTCGCGGGAAGACTTAAAAGAAGCTGCCCTTTTTATAAGGGAAGGCAAGCTTGTGGCATTCCCGACGGAGACGGTGTACGGACTTGGAGGCAATGCCTACGACAGCACGGCATCCGCAAGGATATATGCGGCTAAGGGCAGACCTTCGGACAATCCGTTGATCGTACATATATCGGAGTTTTCCGAGATAGGGCCTCTGGTAAAAAATGTACCTGATGTGGCAAGAGCGCTGTCGGACAGGTTCTGGCCGGGGCCTCTCACGATGATCCTGGAAAAATCGGACAGGATACCCAAGGAGACTACGGGAGGACTTGATACGGTAGCAATACGTATGCCTTCCCATCCTATAGCGAACATGCTGATAAGGGAAGCAGGTGTACCGATAGCGGCACCGAGTGCCAATGCTTCGGGCAGACCCAGCACCACTAAGGCAGAGCATGTGATAGAGGACTTATCCGGCAGGATAGATATGATCATAGACGGAGGCTCTTCTGATATAGGCCTTGAATCCACCATAGTGGACCTGACGGTCAGTCCTGCGCTGATCCTTCGTCCGGGATATATTACCTTAGAGATGCTAAGAGAGGTCATACCGGATATAGAGTATGACAAAGCGGTCCTTAAAAGGATAAAGGACGATACGATAGTAGCCAAAGCTCCCGGCATGAAATACAGGCACTATGCACCGAAGGGAGAGCTTACCATATATGAGGGCGATATAAGCAGGGTTTCCGAGGCCATAAGGACCTCTGCCGAAGAAAAGCTTAGGGCAGGACATACAGTCGGAATACTTACGAGTGATGAGCTTTTAGGAAGCTACAGTGAATTACGCAGTATCTATCAGGAGGAGCATACAGGATGTGATGTCTGCCCGGATACAGGGAGCACAGAACCGGATGCGGATAAAAAAGGTATGCTGTATATAAAAGATATCGGATCCCGGGAGAATGAGTCGGAGATAGCTGCGGGACTGTTTGATGCGTTAAGGTATTTTGATGAAGTAAAAGCAGAGTATATATACGCGGAAAGCTTTACCGAAGGAGGTATCGGGCAGGCCATCATGAACAGGCTTATGAAGGCGGCGGGATACCATATCATAACCGTGTGAGAACTTATAAAACAAATATATAAAATATCACCCATAAGCGTATGCCTGGGCGTTATACGGAAGGAGAGAGAAAATGATAGCAATAGGAAGTGACCATGCAGGATATGGTTTAAAGCAGATCGTTATGGCACATTTAAAGGAAAGAGGAGAAGAATTTAAGGATTACGGAACTTATAGCGAGGCTTCATGTGATTATCCCGATTATGCCGAAGCAGTATCCCAGGCGATCATCAAGGGTGAGGCCGATAAGGGCATACTTATCTGCGGTACCGGCATAGGTATATCGATAGCTGCCAACAGGCACAGAGAGATAAGGGCAGCGCTCTGCGGAGACTGCTTCAGTGCAGAAGCAACCCGCCAGCACAATGATGCAAATGTACTTGCCATGGGCGCAAGAGTAGTTGCTGACGGACTTGCATTAAAGATAGTTGATACATTCCTTGATACACCGTTTTCCAACGGAGCCAACCATATCAGAAGAGTAGCCAAATTATCATAATGCTCAGCAACTTATTTTCAGTTAAGTACAGCCTGAAGTCTGTCAAAACGGCCGTGATAGATAGTGGTAAGCAATTCGTTCATAGACTTAAGACCGCGCAGGAGCTGTTCTTCTGTGATATAGCCTTTTTCACGGGCATCGGCAGCTTCGTCACAGTCAAGTACCTTTATGCTGCCGTTGGGATATACAACGACGTCAAACAAAAGGTCTTCATAGGTGAATGAGTTGGATGCTTCATCCAATATACAGTCTATGATGTCACAGTACCAATATTTGATATTGCCCTCGCAGTCAAGGAATTTGCTGACCTTCCAGCCTTTGTCGATGAAGTAAGCGGACATGCCGGAAGCAAAGTCTGTGCGGGGATTAAGAGTTTTCCAGCTGGTGATGATCAGGTTTTCCTCAAGCTTTAATACTTTATCGTCCGACAGAGGAGTGATCTCATCAGGGATAAATCTGCGTCTGAACAGGTGAAGATTTTCTATGTTCATTGGAACCTCCTGTTTATAAAAACGGGCACGCTTATATCCTCAGGCACATATTGTGCTAAAGGAAACGGCGTGCCCTTTATTTTAGCCGGTTAAGCTTTCACTTTAACTTTGATCTTAAATTTCTTGGTGTAGTTCTTCTTACCGTCTGTTATGACACATTTAACATTGATCGTACATGTGCCTTTCTTTACACCCTTGATCTCTCCGGTATATTTGTTAACCTTGGCAATCTTCTTGTTTGATGAAGAGAAGGTTACCTGACACTCGGAATTGTTACCGGCGGTAAGTTTTTGTACTTTGATCACACCGTCGGGCATTGCGACACCGTATAGTATGCCGCCATCCGATGTCTTTTTGCCTTTCTTTACGGTAACGGAATCAATTACATATATACCGTCAAGCAGATCCTTGGCAGAGTCTAATAATTCATAGTTAAGCTTAAGATCGTTGTATATTTCATCTTCCGGATACCAGTCACGGTAATCCTGATTTCTGAGACCGAGGCAGCCTGCGATAGGAGTATCTGCATATGCGTAAGCTTTTCCGAATGAGAAACCGAACCAGTCGAAGTTTTCAAGGCTCTTAGGGAAGTATACCGTAGGCTCTACCATTTTATAATTATCAGGATCGTCATATTCATTGCCGATATAAGAACTGCGGATTGCATAATATCCTAAGGAAAGAACACCCTCCGGGATCCTTATCTCTTCCTTTAAGGAAGGGGTAGCTAACAGCGTGGTCATCTGCTTATCATACAGGCAATCGTCTACTGAAACATAATCTTCATTATCCTTATCGATATTAAGACGGATAAGTGCAGGTGCACTTGTGATGGAGTATGGAACTATATATCTTACGGATGCGGGAACGGAAATGGATGTAAGCGACATTGCATTGCTAAGATCCAGTTCGAACCAGTATAAGCCTTCGGGAAGATTTAGCTCTTTTACGGATGAGTTCATAAATACTTCTTCACCGATATCGTAGGTATCCTTCAGGAACTCTGCTGTGGTCTTGTCTGAAGGATAGTATATAAGCTTGTATACTATTTTTTCGTTGTTCCAGTACTGCTTTTCTGCAAGATAGATACCGTCCTTGTAAGACCTTACATTCTTTGAACCGCTCTTAACGGTTACCTTACCGTTATATCCGGCGAAACATGAACCGTGTATGTATTCAACGCTTGCGGGAATAGTCAGTGAGGCAACGGATATGTCCGTAAAAGCATAAGCCCCCAGTGAAACTACGTTCTTGGGGATGTTTAAGCTCTTGATATTTTCGGCACCGTAGAACGCATAAGCTGCAATCTGTTCAACCGAATCAGGAAGATTAACACTCTCGAGTTTATAATAAGAACCTGAAAGGTTAAGATTCTGTATAACGGTGGTGCCTTTCTTTACATTAAGGGTAGTGATGCCGGGGTCAACTGCCTGAAGTACTGTAACTAAGCTGTCTTCATCGTATGCTTCTTCAATATGGTACAGACCGCCGTTTTTGATGCTGTATCCGCCTACATTGTTTGCGGGGATATTGATTCCGTCAAAACTTGTGCCTGAAGTATCAAAATACTTTGTGTTTGAGGGGATGTTTACGCTTTTTAACGAGGAAAGACCGTACAGTGAAACTGTCTGAGCCTTGTTAAACTTTATGGTCTCAAGCTTACCGCAATATCCGAAGCAGGCACTTGAAAGATCAAACTTGGACAGATCCAGGCTTTTCAATACTTCACAGTCTTCAACGGTAATATAGTTAAGTGTTGTAGGAAGATTAAGTGTCTCAAGGTTGTAGAGTCCGTAAATATAAACACTTTCTACGCCTTCGGGAACCGTAACTGATTTTACTTTAGAATTATATGATAATGAAACATATGTGACACCAAGGTCATCGGGGATAACGAAGTTTTCTTCTTCTCCGTAGTAACCTACAAGTTCATCGCCGTAAAGATAGAAACCGCGTTCATCGTAGTTCGGATCCTCATAATCATAATAATCGTCTTCTTAATCGGGATAAGGCTCTTCTGCGGATGTTACGGAGATATCTTCATCTGCCGAAACCTTGTTATAAGGAGCAAATGATACGATCTGGAAGACAAAAGCCAGTGCAAGGACAAAAGCAACCAATTTCTTAATACTTCTTTTCACCAAAAACACCTCCTTGATATTACCTAACTTACTTTACTGCTTTACGCTTAAGCGGACCAAAGCACGCTTTAATTTTGCTTCGGCAATCCTTTGGTCGCGTTCGCTTAAAGACTCGTCTTTAAGACGTGCCTCGGCTCTTTCTTTAGCGGAAAGAGCACGCTGCTCGTCGATATCTTCTTTCCACTCCCAGGTGGTGGCGAGCAGGTGGCAGGTACCGTCCATGACGGAGAGCATGCCTCCGATGCATGCCGCAAATCTGGTGGTGCCGTCTTCAAGACGAATATATGCTTCTCCCATACCGAGAGCGGTGCAGAAGTTACAGTGACCGGCAAGTACTGCCATGTCACCGGTAACTGTCCTCACCTTTACTCTTTCTATATCACCGGAGTAGAGAAGTCCGTCCGGTGTAGCTATCTGAATAGGGAATGTATTCATGTGCTATACCCAGTAATCCTTTCGTGATAAAGATTCTTAGTTCTTTGCTTTCTCGAATACTTCATCGATGGTGCCGACGAAGAGGAAGGCACTCTCGGGGATGGAATCGCATTCGCCTTCAAGTATCATCTTAAAGCCGCGGAGGGTCTCTTTTAACGGAACGTATTTTCCGGGAAGACCGGTAAACTGTTCTGCTACGGAGAAGGACTGGGACAGGAAACGCTGTACTTTACGTGCACGTGCAACGGTGGTCTTGTCTTCTTCCGAAAGTTCGTCCATACCCATGATGGCGATGATATCCTGAAGTTCCTTATAACGCTGGAGCACCTTCTGTACAGAACGTGCGATGTTGTAATGCTCTTCACCTACGATGCCGGGAGTAAGGATACGGCTGGTTGAATCAAGAGGATCAACTGCCGGATAAATACCCTGGCTGGCGATATCACGCGAAAGAACGGTGGTAGCGTCAAGGTGGGTGAATGTAGTAGCGGGAGCAGGGTCGGTAAGGTCATCCGCAGGTACATATACGGCCTGGATGGAGGTGATAGAACCCTTTCTTGTAGAAGTGATACGCTCCTGCAAAGCACCCATTTCGGTAGCAAGGGTGGGCTGATAACCTACGGCTGAAGGCATACGGCCAAGTAACGCCGAAACCTCGGAACCTGCCTGTGTGAAACGGAATATGTTATCAATAAAGAGAAGCACGTCCTGATTCTTTACATCACGGAAGTACTCAGCCATGGTAAGTCCGGAAAGACCAACCCTCATACGTGCTCCGGGCGGCTCGTTCATCTGTCCGTAGACTAAGGCTGTTTTCTCGATAACGCCCGACTCCTTCATTTCGTTGTACATATCGTTACCTTCACGGGTAC
>JAFRSU010000063.1 GCA_017427415.1 Lachnospiraceae bacterium
AAAGATCAGGCAGCATAGCAAAAATAATCGGGGTTTCAATGCAGTCATTAAAATTAACTTCATTGCTCCTGCTACTCCGAAAATTATCAAAAAAAGTATCATTGTCATAAATATTTTGCTTTGACATTATATGGTCCCCCCATAATCTATAAAACTGTAAGATAATCGCACTGGGAAACAGGGGACGGTTCGAGACCACTGTTCCCATAATTATCAAATCTTTCATTTTAGATGTATCATTTAATTCGACAACCATTATCGCACCCCCAGGTGCTATATTATCTTCCGGTATAACTTACTTTACAGCTGTCGCCTTGATTGCTCCAAGGCTATGAATTCTAACCACACGGTTGCTATCTGATTCCGCCATCTTTTGTAATTGCTCTATATAAGGAACGACAAACTCAGGTCTGCGTTTTCCAAGCACTCGAAAGATTTCAGGGGATTCCATTCTGACCTTGTCATCAACATCGTGCAAAAGTGACTCGAATACTGACATATGACTCTCATAAATATTCGGAGTGTTCGTGGCTATATTTTCAGAAGCCCAGATAAAACTCAAGCGTACTTTAGGTTCTGCGTCAGAAGCAAAGCGAAACAGATCTGTCCAATATGGTTCAATCAAACTGTAATTGCCCCTTCCGATTCTGTCAAGTGCGTTTACCGCACGTTCCCTTAAAAGAGCATTCTCGCTATCACAGAATGAAACAACCGCCGGTACTGCAGCTTGAATAGAGTTAGGGAATTCAAGACCCATCTCGCCAAGCAGCCATAACGCTTTTGCCTGTATCTTCGCAGAATCATGATTGAGAAGAGATGTAACATAAGGTATATTATCTTCCCATTTGTTCTTGTCCTTGGTTAGTATTCCAAGTTCTTTATATAGTTCAGATTCGTTCAAATCAATATCTCCTTACCGTCTTTTCCTTACAAATTTCGATTTACTCGTTTCATCATCTTGTAAATTAACTGTGCTGACTTGTTTATGAGTATACCAAAAATATACCCTCCAGTCAAACTTTTTCAGGCTTTTTAAATGAGCCAGATCAGAGATTCCTATATCTATTTTTCTGAACGAAAATGAAGAAGTGACAGTATCCCAATTGGCAGAAAATAAACACACCACGCAACAAGAGCAAGCCTTCCGCCGATTCCGTTACCACCAGAGGACATTCTCACGAACATTCCCGTAATTGGCATAAATGTACAACTAAAGTAAAACACTCCGTGTATCATCATTAGTGCTCTGAGCCACTTATCTATCTTGTTCTTAGGCTTCATTGATAGTCCCGTAAAGAAGGTAGAAAGCGCCATTACACCGTAGCCAAGCAGATCGTAGTTAAAAATAAGCCCAAACTTATTGAATTCTAATAGCTTTGTCGCTTGTTCATTCAATTGTTCGTTATTTACCGTAGTCAGCTGTGAAAAATAAACAAGCATTATAAACGTACCATACACCGCCGCCAGAATCAAGCCTATATTAGCAGCAACCTTGTGGTCACCTTCGCACTCGTTATTCAGGCCTGCCGTCATCATGATAAAACCTATCGGCAGAATAAGGCAGACAAAATAGCCACCCATAGAAAAATTGATCACTAGAAATATTGCAAATAGAAATACTGTCACTGTTACAATTGCTGAACCAGTTTTAGAAATCATCTTGTTCATATCAAATCTACTCCTATAAATACCATTTGTTTATTTCATTAATCTACATTATAGACTTGTGACATTCTTCTTTGTAGTGAAAAAAGATATAACTACAATATGACTAAAGTCATATTCTTTAGAAGTAAACAAAAAGAAGCTCATAAAAAGCTCCTTTTACACACCTAACTCCTTCTCAAGATCGTCTGCAGAAATAGTCCCTTCTTCTCTTACAGAAATTTTTGCTTCATTAAGCTTGCCCATAAGTTTGAGAAGTGCCCTATCCTTGTCAAGTTCGTCAAGCTCTCTCATCTCAATCAAAGCCCAATTACCGTGTCCGTTCTTAGTTAGATATACACGATTCCCATAAGAAACCTGGTTGACTACTGATGTATAGTTCTTCAAATCCGATACTGGCACAATAGCTGGCATTTCATTCACCATCCTTCTTTTATATTCTTGTGCTAGCATTATCCACCATTTTTCACAATTATTCAAGATGTTTTCCCCAAAATTTACACCTAAATATATGGTCAAATTTAGGGTGAGTTAATTGTAAGCATTTTTCTTATCGACATATTTTTATTCACAGGGAAACTCAACCGGTATATAATTCTGGATACGATCAGCAAAACACTGATCATAGATAAGACCGCAATTTCTGATGCGGGATATACAATGGTAACCCATTAGAAGTGGGTCAATTCTACTTGACAATCAACAATGGTTCTCTATATCGGAGAGCCTTAGCAGTTTTTTATTACTCATATAAAATGCACGGGGATTTCGGCAGTTTTTACCAAGCACTGCCGTTTTATCCGTGAAAAAGGAGGTATGTCTCGATTAGTATGTTGTTTCTTTATTCTTGGTCTTTAGATCTTTGTGATATCAGTGGAATCCCGGGCATGGATGACCATGCGGAAGTGCTTTGTGATATACATTTTCCCTGCCTCATGAAATAAAAACAGAGAAGGGATGAGCCTTCTCTGAAAATAAAAAAGCGCAGGGATAAGATTTTAGTCTTATACCTGCGCTTGGCGCTGTATAGTTATTTAATTATTAGGTGTTCCAAATAAGTATTCCCTGTTTAATTTATTTAATGTTTCGTTATATTCTAAAACGTATTGAATTCCTTTATCCATATCGATCACATAAGCATTAAGGTCTATGGAAATAAGAATTTCTCGTCCATCATCCAAAATAAAAATATAATCATTTACGGCATCGAAAACATCTACAAACTGATCTTTATCCTCAATGATTTTTTCTATTCTGAATTCTTTCAGTGCTTCTATGTATTTTTTTATAACTTCGGAATCCTTCGATGGGTATTGGAAATAACCTGCTTCACCGCCAAAACCATGCCTGAACTCAACAGGGATTATTTTTCCTTCCATTATTTCTGAAAAAAGCGGATCAGGAAAAACTTTTTCAATATCGTACCCCGTTTGAACATCGGACTTTTCACCTGTTTTTACTTCTTCTGTTTCAATTTCCCTATTAGTACACCCTGAACATATGACAAGAATCAATACAACTAGGAATATTGAATATTTTTTCATCATAAAAAATCCTCCTTTTATACATTAGACGAAATATACAATAATCGGTTCCATTAATTGCTCGGAAGGATGGGGTTAAAGGACTGGGGTATCTATTAAAATATTTACCAAAATTCACCAAAACGAAAGAAAAACATAGCGCTTTTAAAAGGTTTATGTTATCAAAGGATATGAGCAGCTCATTTTTCATGCTCCTATAAAGCAGGGACAGACATTGATTTTTTATAATTGTTTATAGAATCTTTATTGTATCTCAGATCTTACGGATATATAATAATAGCAAACAAGAAGAATGTTTTTCATCATACTAAAATCCTCCTAGTGCCGGATCGTGCACTCCGGCATACGCAACCATTCATTAGTGCTCCTTTCCAAAAGACAAAGCCAGGCCTTCAAATCCAAAGTCTGGCTTTGTTCGTTATACATTTACAATCTTAGGTTTTCTTCCAGGTTTCTTTTTCTCCTTTACCGGAGTATCTGCCTTAACTTCTTTCTTTACGATTTTCTTTTCTGCTTTTTCAACCTTTTTCTCTGTCTTAGGCTTCTGATCTTCCTTTACCATTTTCTTTGCTACCTTGGTATCATTCTTGTCCTCTTTAGTCTCTTTCTTGGTAACCTTCATGTCGGTCTTAGCGGTTTTCTTTTTCTCAGGCAATTCCTTCTTTACATCCTTTTTCTCCTTAGCTGCTTCCTTCTTTACTGCCTTCTTTTCTGCTTTCTCTACCGGCACGGATGCCTTTGTCTTCTTTGCAGCCTTGTTCTTAATCTGCTTTCCTACGAATACCAGGTCGAAGTCTCCAAGCCTTGATACATTGCGGAGTGCCTCAACATTCTCAGCAGCCACCTCTTCAATGATCTTTTTCTTACCTTCAGCTATAGCTATGATCTCATCACCGGTACATCTGATACGGAGATCATGGTCAAAATACTCGTATGGCTGAACATCCACCTTGCCATCCTTAACCTCGATGTAGAAAGCACCCTCACCTTCACCATAAACATCAACCTGCACTGCAAGATGTCCCTTGACACCTGATGCGTCAACCTTTGCCAAAGCCTTCTTAACTTTCTCAACAATCTTCTCGTAAGTCATAATCTGCCTCCTATATTTTTAGTCTTTATAACACACATCTGCAATGGAAAGCCTTTCCGTATAACCCGATTTTATGTCGTGAATGACAACTGAGTTTGAATCTTCTATAAAGATCGCCTCATCATACTGCTGTTCCCTGGCATATGCAATATCATCCTGTTCTGCTTCAGAAATAATATCAACTTCCTTATGATCGTGCGCTATATAGTTATCACGTAATTTTTCTGCCACTTCGCAATACTCAGGCATATAATAGATCAAAGTCCTACTCATAAAAACTCCAAGTTCTAACAGAATTTACTCTTCCGACTTCTTCCAGAACGCTCTGAGCAGCAAAATGTCAATAGTACAATCCAACACAATAACCAGAGCACTTACCAGAACAAACAGTTTTTTGTTTTTGATTTTATCCATAGTTAACCCCCAAAATATCCTACATTCTTTTCCTTATCCCTATTCTTCTTTACTGTCGGGTACTTGCTGACTATCTTTTTATAACAGGGACAATCACTTCCATGATCATTAATAATACCGCAAGCCTGCAGATGGGAATAAACCGTCACAGTACCCAGGTATTTAAAACCGCGTTTCTTCAGATCCTTGCTGATGGTATCGGAAAGGCCATTGCTCACTGGGATATAACCGTCACCATGTTTATTGTACAGTATAGTTTTTCCTTTGGAGTATGCCCAGAGATATTCCGAAAAGCTGCCATATTCCTCGCGGATTTTCTGAAAACATCTTGCATTATTGATGACAGCATCTATCTTCCTTGCAGAACGTATCATTCCTTCAGTATCCATAATACGATCAATATCGTCCTTCCCATATTCTGCGATCTTGTCATATTCAAAGTTATCAAAGCAAGACCTGAATATCTCCCGTTTATTTATCATCATGTTCCAGTTAAGGCCGCATTGCATAACTTCCATCATCAGGAATTCAAACTGCCCTCGGTCATTCCAAAGCGGAATACCCCACTCGGTATCATGATATTTTTGATTAAGTTCTGATGTATTTCCCCAGTTACAATATGCCATTTCTCATCCCCATCAAAATATAAAAGACTTCATCCGGTGATTCCGCAAAAATCGAAGCCCCATTTTCCATAAGGAAAGCCCTGTCTCTAAAGCCCCATAATACAGATATGCATGGTAATTCAGAATTGCATGCGGTCTGATAATCCACTTCTGAGTCACCCACATAAACCGCATTTTCGTTCCGACTTCCAAGTTCTTTAAGGGCGGCAATCACTGTATCCGGAGCCGGTTTTCTCATGATCCCGGCTTTCTCACCGATAGCCACATCCACGTATTCAGAAAAGAACCTGTTGTTCAGCTCCTTTACCGCAGAATCTATCTTGTTGGACACAATAGCCATCTTGTATCCGATCACCTTCAGTCTCTTCATCAGTTCCAATATGCCATCATAAGGCCTTGTTCTATCCAGGCAGTGCTCATTATAGTGCTCTTTAAAAAGCGGTAACATCTCATCAATTACGCCTTCTCCCGTTCCTGCCGTAACGGCACAAGAAAGAGCATATCGTATGCCATTCCCGAAAAACTTCCTGTATTCATCGCGAGTATGCCCCGGCATACCATATTTTTCAAGCACATAATTCACGGAGACCGTCAGGTCATCAAGTGTATCCAGAACAGTCCCATCCATATCAAATATTACGGTATCAATATTTCTCATTCTCAATCCTCAATCATGTGAAATAACAAAAAATTATACCACGAATCCATTATATAAGGCTAGCCTTTCTTAAATATCCTGTTAAACGCCTTATTATACATTTTGATAATCGTCCCCACCAGTATCGCTGCGATTATGCTACCTTCCCGGACTCCTTCAAGCCTTCCAAGAAATACAAGACATATTACGGCTGAAATAACTGCTTTTTCATTCTTTTATTCTGCATTAAATATAACTGACTGTTTCGCTCAGTTCTTTTCTATTTCCGTGATTAGGAAGAGGTCCTGCACCTTCAGCTGCATATCCCAGATCCAGGAGCATAAGTATAACTTCATTTTCAGGAAGGTTAAGATCCCTTGCAAGCTTATCCGGATCAAAGAAGTTCAGCCAGCAGCTGTCTATTCCTTCATCTGCAGCAGCCAACATCATCTGTGTAGCTACGATGGTTGCATCTTCAGCACCGGAATCATAATGCCCTCCGGGATAGGTAAACACATTGTTCTTATCATATGCCACCACCAGAACTACAGGAGCCCCGTAACGGCAAGGTGTAGCTGCGTCTACCTTTGCAAGCGCTTCCTTTGACTGAGCCACATATATGTGCTGTTCCTGAAGATTCTTTGCAGTAGGAGCAACCCTTCCCGCCTCAAGAATCGCATTAAGCTTTTCTGCCTCGATCTGCCTGTCCGAATACTTTTTACAAGAATACCTTTTTGTAACCACATCCTTAAATTCCATATGCACTTCCTCCTCTTAAATATCTTTAATGAAAAACCTGTTCATAGTTGCATGCACAACGCCTTCAGGTTTTTCTATCTCTCTGTATCCTGCTTTTTCATAAACATGAATTGCGGCAGCTAGATTATCATGCGTCTCAAGATACATATATTTATATCCAAGTTCCTTTGCTTTGTCTTCGATCAGTGAAATCAGCTTATAGCTCAGACCTGCTCCTTTGACTCTATCATCGAGGTAAAGCTTTTGAAGTTCACAACAATCCTCAAAAAAACCAAACTCTGCCAACCCTATGCCGCCAATAAGCTTATCGTTGTCATCAGTCACAACATAGTAATAACGCCTGTCCGGTTCTGAAAGATAATAATCGCTCAGATGATTCAGGTTTTCATCAAAATATACAGTCCCCGGAATATCAAGAGAATGATTTTTTAAATTAACCCTTATTAAATCTGCCAGTGCCAGATCATACTCAGGCTTTAATCTACCAATTTTCATCTTTCCTACTTTCTGCCCTTCTACCCCGAAATATGCCCCAAAACAGTATATATCATACCGTTCTTTCCCTGTGTTGACTGCATAAGCGAAACCAGGTCCGCATCTGTTATTCTTAAACCAGAATTTTTAAGCAGATTGTCAGGCAGACCATTCTTTAGGACTGCCTTGCGGACAAGCGTGATATGCGGATTAAAGTTCTTCCTGTCAAACGGGATGCCTTTTTCTGCCAGTGCTCTTCGGAGTCTCCGTACATAGCTTTCAAGTCCCTGATTATGTGCGATTGAAACAAGAACCATTTCCCTATGTACATACACATCCGAAAAACATATCGGTATATATCTGAAAGGGACTTCCTCCATAACATCAAGCACATCATCCGGCTTCCCGTACTCACCGATAAATGCCAACGTCATATGAAGATTCTGAGGCTTTGTAAAATTACCTTCCACACCATTATCCCTTAACATTGATTGTAGATTGCAAAGAGATTCCACCGTATTAGCATCAAAATTCAAAGAAATAAACAATCTCATAATTTCTATTTTGACCAGCCTTTTTCCTCTATTGTTAACATATCTTCATCCAGACAATATCTTTTGTCATAACAAGCGGTAGTCGCAGCAAAAACGCTGAGTATTCCATTTTCATAATACATGTCGGAAAAACAAATTATATCATGTGACTCCGGCAGATTAATCGTACTTTCTGCTTTGCCATTTACAACCAGCCTGTCACTAAACAAAAAATAGGTATTATCATTTATCTGAGACTTTAATACTATTTTAGGAGCTCCTTCATCTTTGACCATTATTTTTCTCCATACTCTTATGTTCAGGTTTCATACACTATTGCGTTGTCAAAAGATACTGAGGACCGTGAATACAAACCTCTTGAATCGATAAAAGATAAATACCCCAAATATATAGTCACTGTCGATTCTCTTCTCCAACAACGAAATGGAATCCAACACATTAATCTTGTGGACTTTATGAAAGAAGGGAAAGACTTTTGATTGATTTAACGTGTGCGTTTTTGATTTTTTTCATTTTCGCACACGTTTATTAAAATACATTTACAGTGATTTTGGGAACGGAGAACCGTCCGAGACCACTGAAAAAGTAACCTATTTTAAGTAGTTTCTTCCCATTCCATGTCCCTGTAAATTTTTAATCTCATCGTATTCTTCAGTTTTATTAAAAATAGTTGTATTTCTTGATATTTTTTGT
>JAFRSU010000064.1 GCA_017427415.1 Lachnospiraceae bacterium
CTACCTGAGACTGTTCGTCCTCCTCGGGTTCGTCTCCTGCTTCCTTGTCCTGAGCTTTTGTAGCGTCGGCTACAAGTACTTCCATAGCCATGGGAGCAGCATTTACAGTCGGATCATCAGCATCCGTTCCATCCGTCTCATCCGAACCGGTTCCTTCGCCTTCTTTTGTCTCGTCGATATCCTCCACTGTCTCGTCCTCTGTCAGGATATCACCTTCATCCGAAAGAAGCTCTGCGATATCTTTCTCTTCGTTCTCGGTCATAAAAAGAGTCCTCCTTATTCAGTTTTACGGTACACAATCGGGGGGGCACGTCGCCTCCGTAAGCTGCTTCACATCGTCTGCAACTGTCAGAATCATCTGTACGCATAAAACCACCACCTTTCATTCCGGAACGTCATTTTTCATCGGATTTTATACCGGACTTTGCTCTTAACATTTTCGTAACAAACAAGCCCGTACGAACTTTTATTATACACTCTTGAGCGGGATTTTACAACCATAAAATAAAAAAAATGCAGGAGCAGCATATGCTGTTCCCACATTGATCTTATAATGAATTAATGGTACCTGACTCCTTAACTATCAGTATACAAGCTTTTTCAAAGTAGCCTTCATTATCTTTTTAACTTTTGATTTAGTGGTTGCGTTGTTGATCGAATCGATACCGTCACCTAAGACAACCTCGAATTTTCTTTCCGAAAACCCGGTATCGTTCCAATATGTTTTTGCAAGTTCCGAATAAGCTTTTCTTAATTTTGCGATACACTTGTCCTTATATTTATCAAGTACTGCAGGTCTTATATCTGTAAGAGACCCGATGTATTTATAGAAAACGTCAGCGGTTCCGGCTTTATCCGATGCATTTTCCACAGCTTTTACAGCCTTTTCATAAGTTTTTTTAAGCTTCTTATATCCTTTTGAGCTGTAAAGTGCTTTGCTGTATTTATTTAATGCCTTATCCAGTTCTTTGACAGCCTCATTCTTATAACTTTCTAGCTCTTCTGCCGCCTTTGCAGCCTCTTTCCCGGTAGGATTTTTGTGATACCTGTATGTGGTCCTGTCAGCTCTCCATATAAGGTCGCCTTCCTTAGGTGTATTTGTTACACCGTCATTCCATTCTTCCTTAAAATTTAAGCCGTCACCAAGATATCCCGTACCCTTGCAATAATTGCACAGGCCTTTATTTGCCTTGTTGTTTATGCACTCGATATTCAGACATTCCTGATACCCTTTGCCATCACATCTCGTACATACATTAAATCCTGTTTCACGGCAATTAACACAGGGAAGTTTGCCTGTGCCGCCGCATTGACCGCAGGTACCCGGTGCTGTATCAGGCGGTATCTCACCGTCTCCGTTCCTTAAATATGTATCTCCCATACAGCTCGGGCATATCTCATATCCATTGCCGCTGCAATACGGGCAGCTCCATTTTGCCTTTCCCATACACAGATCACAAGTGACAGTTCCGCGGTCATTACAGCTGCTGCAATGGAACTTTCCGGTACCGTCACAGTGATGGCATATCGAAAACTCATATGCACTTATCTTTTTCGCCGGTATAAGAGCTATACCGAGTATAAGAGCCATTACCGCTATTCCGATCAATCCTTTTTTCATAAGCATTTTCCTTTCATAAAACTATTTAAAACCTTATACTGTTATATCGTCATTTTGAGTATGTTTTATTATACTTTTTATAAAAATACCCGTACAATATTATCTATTGACTTTTTTACACAGATTTCCTATACTATTTCTCAAATTCAGGTACTTTTGTCTGGATTCTTTACTAAATTAATTACTTTTTTCAAGGAGTGTGATATTTTGGATTCCGGTGACGCGGCGCGATTGATAATACTATTTGCTCTTTTATTACTTTCCGCATTTTTCTCATCTGCTGAAACTGCATTTACATCATTAAATAAGCTTAGGATCAAATCCATGGCTGAAGAAGGCGTAAAAAAAGCCGGGCTTGTACTGTCCTTACTCGATAAAAACACAAAATTCCTAAGTACCATCCTTATCGGCAACAATATAGTAAATATCGCCGCTTCAGCATTAACGACCGTTTTTGCCCAGAAGCTTTTCGGCAATGCAGCCATAGGTATTGCCACAGGTATACTGACCTTGCTTATACTCATATTCGGCGAGATCACCCCCAAGACCATGGCTTCCATACATGCCGAGAAAATAGCTTTTATATATGCACCTCTTATCAAAATACTGATGGTCATATTTACTCCCCTGACTTTTCTTGTAAACTGCCTTGCAAAAGGTGTAATGTTCATATTCCGTATAGACCCTGATAAGTCAGGCACACACATGACGGAAAACGAACTTCTTACCATAGTGGAAGCCAGTGCCCAGGACGGCGTGATCGAGCAGGACGAACACGAAATGATAAACAACGTGGTGGATTTCGGTGATACCGTGGCAAAGGATGTCATGGTGCCGGCTATCAACATGACCTGCGTAGAGGATACCGTCACTTATGACGAACTGATCGATATATTCAGAAAAGACCAATACTCCCGTATGCCCGTATACCACGAATCACACGATAACATAACAGGTATCATCTGGGCCAAGGATCTTCTCGTAAAATACGATCCAGGTCAAGAGTTCAAGGTCACCGATTATATGCGTGAACCCTTCTTTACCTTTGAGTCAAAAAAGACTTCGGAGCTTATGAGTGAGCTTAAAAACAAATATAAGTCAATGGCCATAGTCCTTGACGAATACGGCATTACCGCCGGACTGCTCACGATCGAAGATCTCTTAGAAGAAATAGTCGGCGAGATAAGGGATGAAACTGATACTGATGAAGTGGACAGCGTAAGACAGCTTGGTGAAAAGATATTTGAAGCCCAGGGCTCCGCATCCTTAGAAGATGTAAATAAAGCCTGCGGCTTAGAGCTTTCCTCCGATGATTATGACTCCATAGCCGGTCACGTCATAAACCTTCTAAACCACCTTCCCGCCAAAGGCGAATCGATCGAATGGGATAATGTCAGATATACCGTGGCTGCCATAGACAAAAACCGGGTAACAAAAGTAAAAATAGAACTTTTACCTGCAAAAAAAGAAGAAGAATAAGACAAAAGACTGTGTATCAAATAAGTTCAATGATATACAGTCTTTTTTATACCCCGTATTTTATTTTCATCCTCTCGAGCTTATCTCCGAAGGGTTTTGCAAGGAAATACAGGAAAACAAAGTTTGATACGGCATAAAGTATCGTATGCGGTATCGCTGCGGTTATGGAAGCCAAGTATAATTCTAAATCAAATCCTGCACTGTACCAGAGTACCGTCCAGACATCCATTATAAGTGAAAACGCCACCCCGGACAAGACTCCGTAAGTAAGCAGCAAAGCCCTGTTTCTCTTTAGCCGTTCTGCGATCAGTCCCGCCACATATCCGATAAGTCCCCATGCAAGCATCTGAAATGCAGTCCAGGGTCCCTGACCGAAATAAAAATTGGATAGCAGTGCCGATAATGACCCTACCAGAAAACCTGCTTCTCCTCCCAGATACATCGCCGTGATAACCGTGAGCGCCGTGATCGGTTTAAAGAAAGGGATGAACCTTCC
>JAFRSU010000065.1 GCA_017427415.1 Lachnospiraceae bacterium
CTACAGGGGTTTTTGTCACTACTGGTGCCTGAGTGACGACCGGAGTAGTTGTTACCACAGGGGTTTTCGTCACTACCGGTGCCTGGGTTACAACCGGAGCAGATGTTACTACAGGGGTTTTTGTCACTACTGGTGCCTGAGTGACGACCGGAGTAGTTGTTACCACAGGGGTTTTCGTCACTACCGGTGCCTGGGTTACAACCGGAGTCTGTGTTACTACAGGGGTTTTTGTCACTACTGGTGCCTGAGTGACGACCGGAGTAGTTGTTACCACAGGGGTTTTCGTCACTACCGGTGCCTGGGTTACAACCGGAGTAGTTGTTACTACAGGGGTTTTCGTTACTACCGGTGCCTGGGTTACAACCGGAGTCTGTGTAACAATTGGAGTTGATGTTATTACCGGAGTAGAAGTAACTACCGGGGTTGTGGTAACCGGATTCTGAGTAACAGTAGGATCTACTATAATAATAGGGGTTGATGTAATAACGGGAGTGGGTGTAGTTACTTCAGATGAAGTTCCTACAGTTATAAATCCGGGATCATACTGGCTCAAAGCTGTATCTAAGAGTGAAGCCGGAATAACAACATTAGCTGTTCCTTCACTATCATTAGCAGGAGTAGCATTTAAGTTTTTAGAATTTGAGCAGAAAAGCAATACCCAAAAATCTGTCTTTTCGATTTTTATATGTCCGGCTGCCATAGTCTTAAACTGACCGGTAATACAATTGATAGCATCAGAATCTGCCAAAAATGCATCATATGCTTCCTGCAATCCCATAGCATTCAAAGTCCCGAATGCTATAGCCTGACCATATAGCCATCCTCTTCCACTTCCTACAGGAACAGAAAACCCAAAAGTTCTCAACAGCTCCTTATAGCTTGTCCCATCAGGTCTGTCAAAATCAAATAAGATTGCCAATTCCGCAGCCCTTTGCATAGCGGCTTTTTCCAGATCATAGTCATATAAATAAGGAGTGGTATTAGCACTGCTTCCGGAAGCTCTGTAATTATTTATCATATTAAGCAGAGATCTGGCTTCAGTCTGTCCATACTGTACTGTAAACGAAAGATTATACTTTTCTTCAGCTTTTCCGGAAATCTCATGTAAGGACATGCTGAAAAACAGTATACACGCTAAAAGACATACAAAAAATCTCTTTTTATTCATTTTACTCCCTCTTTGCTTTCTTTAAATAAACCCCGCATATCCTTCGATAAGCGGGGTTTATTATCGATCAAATAATCAATACATATAAACTGATGATTTATTAGTTGATTAAGAACATTCCACGACGAACTACATTCAATTCGTTCTTCTCTACCTTTTCAGGATCATTATCTGTAGTAACTACTATATCTACATTAAATGAATCTCTTCCGGTGAGACCACAACCTGAAATACCCTTATCAGTATAGAATGAATCATTCAACGGAACATCGATCATATATGTATCGCCGTTGGTGATTATGTAATTGCCTGATGCATTCTTAGGTGCTTCAGTAAGAGTATCATCATCATTAACTTTGTATACCTTGATATCAATCTTGGTATCTGTACCGGTCTTGCAGATCTTAAGATCTGCAGTAGTGGATACCGTAGCCTCGTAAGGAACTCTTCTTGCTGTATAACCATAAGATGTTCCGTTAGGAGCAGCGTTTACGATAGAAGAATTACCCATAGGAGCTGTAGTTCCGGTCATATTGTCCTGTGTAGCATCATAATCTACATATACATAATCCTTATATGTATGTACTTGCTTGGTAGGATCAAAAGGATCAACACCAACAATATCTACTGAACTGCTGTCAGGATCAGTACATGTTACATAAGCATTATCATTACCACCATTAGTCCTTGTCTCAGATGCAGCAACAAGAGCATTTATAAGTAAACATGCTTCGGGGTGAGTCATAACTGAACCAACCTGATCTCTGTCATAGTTGGCTGCAGTCTTTCCAAATCCACAGAAGGTAATATTACCCTTTTTGTACAGATAATAGTTATCTCTCGCATCGCCCCATTTTGTAGTCTTATAGTAAAGTCCTCTGTCAAATTTAGCAATGGAAACCACAATGTCTTCATCTTCAAGATCAAGCTGGAACGGCTGTATGGGACCTGATGTAACTTTGAACTTTTCAGGTATTTTATAAGGATAATTGGTAAGAACATTCTCGTTTATCCTCATACCATTTACTGAATTTTCCCCGCCATTGCCATCAGGAGCACCTGCATAGCCCCATGTTAAGCCCTGAAGATAGTACTTCGAATTAGCTCCATAAACTGTAGTAGAGTTCTTCTGATAAGGAAGTCCGTACAAACCACTAGTACTTGATCCATTGTTCTGGGTTACATTGTATCTGTCTTGTCCAATACGGTCACGTAATGCCACCCCAAGAGTATTTCTACAGCTGAATGTAACTGTTCCACTTCCGCAGAATGTAGGCTGATCAGCATCTACATAATCGGTAATAACCTTTATAGCAGCCGGAGTCATGTAATCCATTGTACTTCCGAAACCAAGCATCAAGAGATCGAAGTATACAGGAGTAGATGTAGTAGTTTCCTTATATACTATCTTTTTGGTTGCCTCTTCATAGAAGATTTTGTTTTGTGCTACTTTCTGATTGAATTCATATACAGAAAACTTAGTAGCATGTACGTTGTAATCTTTCTGTTTCTCAATAAAGTAGTAATACGATCCGGCGTTTCTGATCATTATCTTGCTTAGATTATTGGTATTAGCATTTAATGCTTGAGATGTAGGCGTTGTTTTAAATTCTGCACCTGCACCATCGGTTTTGTTGAAATGATCTTGACAATTTGCCTGAGATGCATACAGATAGCCACTAAAATATGTATCAATAGCATCAAGGTTTGAATTGATTGCAATATCAGTTATATTACCATGTTCTGCTTTAGCATTTGCTATCTCCGTATCATTAGGAAGGATCAGTGAAGGCATTGATAACTGGAACTGTCCCCAACCGTTTCCCGAATTATTCATTCCATCCTTCCAAACACCGCCTGAATTTGCATCATTAGTGAACGTAGGATATACCTGTAATACTTTGATATCATGAACAGCATCATCAGAAGTAGAACGGCATGCACTGTAACCTAACGTGCTGTAAGTATATGTTCCATCTGTTACTGATAACTTCCAGTTTACAGATCCTACATATCCGGGAGGAAGAGGATCAGGAGCTATAGTATAATCGGTATTTTCATTGTACCCAGCATGAGACCAGAACATTTCTCCGCCTTTAAGCACATATACCCCGTTCTCCAGCTCATAATGACCGGCAGCTTCATTATACTTACCATCCGAATTCATATCCAGGTAAAGTTTAGCTGTAAAGCTCTTTCCTGTATTACCATCAATTCTGAATTTGAAGTCTAATTTTCTGTAATCTTCTTTGTCCTTCGAGTTAATATATGCAGTATAATTAGGATCTGAAACATTATTTGCAAAATAACTGTAATTTCCATTTTGACTATTGAACTGAAGGTTGACATTTGCGAAATAAACTGCAGGTGTCTTTAACAGAGATAAACTGAAATCCTTCTTATTCTTTATGGCTGTAAATATACTAGCAAAACTTACGCCTGTTCCTGCATTGCTGGTATCTTCAAATACATTACTTCCGTTACTGCCATTGTTATATGTCAGCCCATCAAGAAAGTCATACATATAAGTACTGGTATCTACTGAACTGTCTTTTAACTGCTTACTTATAACAACCGGAAGCTTCTTTGTATCAACAAAATTAGTAAGTTCAGTATACTTAGCATGAGTAAGATCATTTCCTGCTAATACAGTTGTTCCCATTCCTCCAAATGTCTGATATTTTGAATCAAGTGAAGTGGTACTTGACGCAGCACTTAAATACTTGGAACCATCACCACCAAAATAGATGCAGTCATATGTTTCTTCGATAGGTGTTGAAAGGCTGGTAAACTGTATCATACTCATGCAGTCAACCTTTATACCACCTGCCAAACCCTTATCTCCGTTTGTTCTGACATAGTTAACAATGTCAGCTGTAATACTCTTATTTACATTAGCATCCAGATCAGCGGGAGTTACGATCAGGAATCTGTAGTTACGTCCATCAACTATATTTCTGCCGCCGAAATAAACATCGGAAACCAATGTAGCGAATTGAGTCTCATATCCGTTATAATTTGAAACAAGACCGTCTTTATAAACCAATCCTTCTTTAGAAAACACTTTATAGCTATCAGAACCTAACAAAGAACTAGAATTTCTGTAACCGATCTTAGTTATAGCATCATTTACATTAGCATTCCCATTTTCCACTTTGGATATAAAATAAGGCTTAATCAGATTTACACCCCAGTGATCATATCCTTTAGCATTGTATAAGTTACCCTTTGTATCAGCCAGGCAAGCAAAGCCATATAACTTACCGGTATGCTCGTCTACTCCGTAATAACTGCCTCTATCCTTTACATAAATACCATAGAAGTTCGAAGGCTTCATGGATGTCAGCATAAGGAAAAGTTTGAATATATTCTTAGAAGAACCTTTTGTATTATCCCCTTCCAGATATGGTATCTGGAAATTCTCGTCTCTGTTTCCGATATCCTGATAATTAGGTGTATAGTAGAAATACCTGTCTGATAAATTACTCTTAGATACATTACTATACAGATTATTATCAATAACGTAAGGTACAGGGGTAACACCGTCTATACCTGCTATCTTCTTAAATACCTTATATACTTTGCTCCATGTAACAACATCATTTCCAAGGGAATTGAATGAAGTTACAGTAACACCATCCTGCTGCAACTGAGCAGGTACAGAGTCTGTAATAACTATAAGATCTGCTGAAGTGATATCTGAATCAGACAATTGAGCAAATGTCTTATATTTATAATTTACAGTCCAGTCAATATTTTCATTCGAAGGAGTCTTCGAAGGAAGTACCTCAGTTCTAAACACATCGTTACTTACATAGTCACCGCCGGCATTGATCGTACCGATACCACTGTTGTTGATATAAGTCCTAAATGAACTGTCACCTGCAGCAACTCTTGCGGTATTTACTGCCTTAATATTGATCGGCTCCTGACCGCTTATCAGATAGCCGAACTGACGCATTGACTCATTGGGTACTATCTCCAATACAGTAAAGGTTTTGTTTACATTCGCTGATACTTTCTTGTCAGCAAAACCAAGTCCTGCAAACAGAGAGGTAACCATAGCCAAAACAACTAAATAAGTAATTACCTTTCCAGTTCTTTTCATAACTGCCTCCATTCTTTTATGTATACCTACTAATTAATTGCCGAATATTACTTATTACTTCTTGATATTTCTAGATACAGCACTGACATTAGATGTAAATACCGTATTATTATATTTATATGTGCATGTAAGAAGAATTAAATCTTTTCCTGTTTCTGAATCTGTAAAACCGGATTTATCTTCCATGGAAACCATGCAATTAGCTATAAGAGCATATTTATTATTTATCACAGTGTCAACATATGCTGTCAGGTTTGCTTCTGAAATAACCTTTGTAGATAAATCAACAATAGAAGCAGGCGCCTGTTTGAATCTAAGCTTTCCGGGTGTACCATCCGAAGGCTTTTCCAAAACAAACAGATAACAACTGTCCTCCGCAGGATTTAAATAGTTCTTAGCAACTATCCAAAGCAGATCCTGATCTCCTGAAAAGCCTGTAACTGTTCTGCCTAAATTGGTTTTAATCCCGTATGCTTTTGCTTCTTTTAAAAACTCCGAAATAACTTTTTCTGCTGTAAGACTTTCTTCCTGAAGCTTAGCACTGGTCCCAACAATACTATAGGTATTTCTTGTTGTCGACATAAACAAACCGACTGCCAACATCAGAATTCCGGTGATCAATACCGCAACAATAAGTTCAACGAGGGAAAAGCCTTTATTATCTTTATATATATTTTTATTCATAGGCTCCTCCTCTCTCATTCATCTACATAACAACGTCCAGTGATATCTACCATAATAATATCTCTATATTCCGAAGAATTATTTGGATTGATTACACGGATATTGTTCGCTAAAACAGCATCACTGTCAGAAAAGCTACCATAATTATCAGTTTTTACAATTAACGAAATACCACCGGTTTCTTTTCTGAAGTAAACACGTACTATCGGTTCCGTCCCTGTTCCATCACCAACTGTAACTAAATCCGTAACGCTAGCTCCGGATACATTGCAAAACCTAATATCCAGTCTGTCACTACATATTTTTTCGGAACTGAAAACAGTTTCTGAACCTCCATAATTACTGCAAACATCAATAAATAAACTTGAACCGCTCTTGTAAAATTTTGCATATACATTCGAAACACCATCAGCATCAGTCGTATTTACAAGGCCAAGGGCCTTGGTTCTTGCCTGTTTCATTCCATCAGCAATAACTCGAGAAGCAGCACTTGTCTGTGCATTATAAACAGAGTTGAAAGCAACTATTGCTGCTCCGGCCATTATTGCCATTATCAATACAGCAACAACCATTTCCAATAAACTGAAACCTTTGTTGTTCCGATACAGACTATTTTTCATATATCTCCCCCTATCTGTAATGAAAACAGTGTACTAACAACAACTATATCCTTAATTATTCTTAGAGTTGATAGAAAACTCTTTCGTGTTGATCTGAACAAGATTACCATCATCACCATTACTGCCTGCAGTTCCAGAAGTATTTGCAACATTAAAGATTCTTCTTAAAATGGTGTTACCATTGTCATTTCCGCTTTCGTCCTTTGACAAGTCATTATTAACTATTACATCAAGGAGTGCATCAAATTCAGAAATATATTCAGGCACGGTAAGAGCAGTACCATCCTTCATGGTTCGAACAAAGTTTCCAAGGCAACATAAGTCGCATCCATCTATAAGTTTAACATCACCCTTTGCTATAATTAGACCATGAAACTGATTTCCAACATTAATCTCTACATCCCCCGTTGAAATAACTATATACTTAGTATTCGGCTGAATGGAATCAATCTTGACACCATCCCCTGTTATCAAACGGTATTGCCAAGCTATAGGATCTTCCGAATAATCAGGGCCATAAGTAACATAGCCTTTGTTCGTAGTAGCCACTTTCGTTTCATTACTTGTAGGATCCGAGTAATAATTTACAGGACTGGTAAGTTTATATCCTCCTGCAGGACTTGCATTTGCTGCCAATCCTAATCCTACAACATCAGAACCGGTCTTAAACATGTTTGCAAAGATATCACCCTTGCCAACCTGCTTCTCTTTTGAAAGAGAGCACTTTAATTTCTCGTACCAGTCTGAATACTGTACCATCTTTGAAGCATCACAGGGCTTTGCACCGGTAGTGGCATCATTACCCTTGATCTTATCTATTCCACCCACATATGTATAAGTAATAAGGTTACCCTTTGAACTGATCTTACTCTTGTTAGGAAGCTTTATATATCCATATTTCAGATCATTCAGATTATTGATCATACCCATCTGCTTAAGAAGCATTTCATTCTTCGTTGTATACAGATTATTGAAATAATTTACTGCTGCAGCATTATTTGCAAAATTCCAATACAGATATACATAATTATCTCCGCCATTGACATACTTAACAAATTTAGATAAATACTTAGGCGAACCAAGAGCAACACCGGTATCATCTGTCAAGTCCTTACCTGCCGCTTCCCAAGCGTTAAACTCAGTCTGTGTCATAGGATTGTGATATACACCGACTATATTCTCACCGGGGATCAGATATACAGACTGAAGTGTCTTATATGTAACTGATTCACCCTGTACAAAATAACCGCATTCTTCTTCAGCGACTTTACCTGCTATATCAGGTACCTGTGTATAGGCAGTACCAGCGAGGAACAATTCGTCAAGAGCGGAAATATCAAGTCCTGCAGCAAGACCATTAAGAACTATAGCACTACTATCCTGATGCTTTGATACTCCATTTCCACCACCAGTAACATCAGTATTATCTGTACTATATCCTATGATCTTACCACCTGCAGTAGAATTAAACTGGGGATTATCGCCCTCAAGTGTAAGGTCATCTTTTAAGTATAATTCACCGCTCTTTATAGTAGCTATAGCACTGTCTACCAGGAAATTATGGCACCAAACATTTGCGTCATCTCCGGTAACAGCAACTCCACTGCTGTCTCTATCACGAAACTGTACAGGAAGTCCAAAAACATTAAAACCACCATCAGATATGTTTACATCTCCACCAATAATAGTGTACTGTGTATTAAGCGTAAGGGTCTTGATGGTTGTATTCTCCTTCTTTCCATATAGAGAAGCTTCCAGATTACCCTTAGCATAGATGTTTCCGATTATCGTTCCTGACATCTCCGAATTTAAAGGTTCAATATTACCATCTGCGATAATGATAAACTTATCAGGATCATAAGGAAGTGAATTCGATGCACCCATGGTTCCGATCACCGGCATAGCAGACGAAAAACTGATATCTGTAGTGATCAGAGTTTCATATCCTGATGCATCTTTGTATTTAAGTTCAACTCCCTTAAGTACCGGATCCTTATTCTCTGCAGGGTTTGATGGATTGAAAACTCCGGCTACAAATGAATCAAATTGGATGCTGGCATCAGCAGACGAATATCTTCCAACAGTTACAGCATCTACATCCATATTGTTTGAAAGTGCTGAAAACTTAGCATTAAGTGATTCAACAAACTTTTCCTGATATTTTTCCTCAAGTTGATCTGCATCAGCAACACCACTGATAGCAATAGCTTCAAGGACAGCAGCATAGGCTTCAGTAGCAGATTCATTAGCGAATTTCTGCAGATAAACCTTTAAATCATCAACCATATCTTCAGTAGAATAAAAGTTTTTCGAAGTCTCCTTGGCTGTGTTGACATTCTTGTTATTGCCTACTGTAACCTTAAGTGTAATAGCCGCGATAATACCGACAAATAACAAGGCTACAATAACAAGAACCAACGAAGCACCTCTGTTGTCTTTTACAAGTAATTTTTTGTTCATTTCTGTGCTCCTTTCTCTTATTCAACTATAGTCGAGCGTTTTGTGATGATAGGTTTGTGATTACCCTCATCATCTGTATCTTTATTTACATCGTATACTTGAATAATTATATCGTATATCTTGCCATAACCCTCTCCCGAAGAAGAACTGATCATGGAATCAAGTGCTCCATATGCATCAGATGTGCCTAATTTTTCATTTGTAAGAACATTAAATATCTTTACATTAGTATCATCAGCAGCTTTCTCGGTTACATTGACTACATCTACATACATCTTATCATCCATATAATAAGAATGCTCTGCATTTGTAACATCCGTAGCAGCATTTATATCTGCTCCCTTACAGATACAATATACATTTAATTCATGTACTGTAGTCTTAATAATTTTGATGCTCTCTACTTTTGCTGCAGAAGAATTAACAGTCGCATCTTTCGGGTCATCAAGCGTAGAATAATATAAGATCAGGGAATCCGGATATCCGGTATAGTACCCTACCAAATCATATTCATCGCCTAAAACATATACTTCATCTGACCCATCAGTTTCTGTGGCTACAGAACCAAACCTGCTTTCACCACCATCCAGTGCATATGCCTTGTATACTGTCTTTGTCCTAACACAATACTTGCCATAGTTTTCATCAGATGTATCTGTGATTTCGCTAATCTCAACAACGGATTCCTTTCGTTTGATCCAATCCTTTGCGTCTTCTTTTGTATAGCTGGTTCCTGAAGGACTCGCATCGGTAGCTGTTTGAGCAAAAGAAGTAAGATATGTATCATCCGCATCTCCTGCAAGATTAACAGTGAGTGCATTATTTATAGCTGCTATGGATTTATACTTATCAGGATCGTTCTGTTTCCCGGCACCGTCATAAGCTGATTTATCAAAAAGTATCTCAGCATAATAGTCCTTAGTGCCCTCGCTGATATTTGTTACCAGATAAGCTTCTTCATATTTCCTTGAACTGTCATCACCTTCTACCTGTATATTAGCTCCATCAATAAAACGTGCAATCTTTGCTCCGGTAGATACAGCCTCGATAGGATAGGCATTATTCAAGGAATCAGTATAATGACCGGATATGCTCACCGGTACTGCTTCTCCGCCTGCCCCGCCAACCGTATCTATAGCTTTAAGCTTAGCTATACCATATGCCTTTCCGGCTTCAATACAGTTAGAAGCTACTGCTTCCGCATAAAGTTCCGCTTCTGATTGTCTGTTCGCTTTCATCGCAGTGTTAAGCGATATCATTAAAGGAACAAATGCGATTCCAACAATTAACACGCTGACAACAAGCTCGATCAGTGTCGATCCCCTTTTGTCTCTTAACAGGACATTCTCCCTATGACCCATAGACTACGCTCCTTTCGTTACTTGGTAAAACTTATCCCCCACGTACTACAACTTCAATACTTTTCAAAAAACATATTGCATATCACATACTTTTAGAAAAGCACTGACTTTATTAAATTATCCCGCCCCGCACATTATTTTAATAATGTGCGGGGTGAATAATCTAAAATATTACAATTTTACTCTTCTGTCGGCTGCTCAGCAGGATTCTCTCCTGTTTCTCCCTCAGGAAGTTCTTCTTCGCCTACTTCCTTTGTTTTAAAAATATTAACTGTGCTGAGCTCTATATCTTCTACTACAGGTTCAACATATACATGATCTTCATCTTTTGCAGCATACAGGTTGATTACCATATTTGTACTCAAGAGACCCGTTTTTGAATCATACTTAGTACTGAAATTCTCAACATTCATTCTTTCAGGGTAAGAATTAACAAAATCCATGATCTTCTTAAGCTGTGTGTATCCGCTTGTCAACGAAATAGCAGCTCCGCCCTTAAATACCTGAATATCCGGATTTCCTTCTTCATCTGTTTTTACGCTTTCATAAACCGAAGTATCATCATAGAACGACATGTTTGAAACCGTACATCCGGTTCTCTGGCAAAGGTCTACTATCATCATGATGGTCTTTTCTGCCGTATTACCCGGACCATACAATTTGAGCACTTCTTTGATAATTTTTCCGGATTTATCAATACCATTTTCATACATCATTCTGTTGGCTACTTTTTGTGTAAGTTCATTAAGTCTGGTTTCCAGGCCTTTGATATCATTCTGAACCTGATCTGCTTTTTCTATATCTGCAGAATAGAAAAACTTATACGCCGCAAGTACTATCAGGACTGCTACAACTATCATTCCGATAAGGATATTCTTTTGATTTCCTTTCATTCTATAGCACCCCCGTTTTCAGCATTCTTCATTTCTTCTTCCAAAGCGATAAATGCAAGTCCGTCCTGAATGTCAACTACACCATCGGAATTCATATCGCCGATAACCTCAAGTGAAAGAGATTCAAGTCTTGCAAAGAGGTCTCTGTCTATCTTGTCAATGACGCCATCCGAGTTGATATCATCCAACATATCAACGACACCATCATTATTGATATCATTCTCAATAAGGTTACGGATATTTGCCTTAATCTCAGCTTCAGATTTGATGATATCGCGGATATCTATTTCTCCATCCATATTACTGTCGCCATACAGATCAAGTTTGTCTATTATACCATCACCGGTCTTATCATCTTTATCGTCAATTTTACCATCACCGTTTATATCTTCATTAAAATATTTTTTATATTCGCATGAAACCGAGAATGAAACGGTATTGATCATGGTTTTCTCATCAAACTTATCCTGAATCGAAGTGACCCTTACAGACTCAAAGTAAGGGATCTGCTGAAGCTGAAGTAACAGTTTTGCAGCGGCTTCTTTCGAGTCTACTACAAGATTAAACACAACGTTTGTATTGGCTGAGTTTAATGTAGATACGATCATCGAGCTGACAGCCTTTTCCTCTATCTGAGCCAATACTGAATTCCATTCCTCGTTGTATGTGTATGTATTTTCATGGAATTCTATAACGCTTCCCACAGCCTGAGTGGCCTGATTGTATTCCGTCTCAAGTTCTTCAATCTTCGAATTGACAAGATCCTGAATTTGAACCTCAAGTCTTTCCTTTTTGGATACAGCCTTATTGTATGTACCCTTACCCATTAGGATAAGCGCTACCGCACCGGCAATTCCCGCGATAAGTACAATGGCTCCCAGGAATATAAGTTTATTTGCCTTTTCAGCTTTTGATGCGGTAATAAATGTAAGTGAACCTTCGGCAGCTCCAAGACAGCCGATAAGTTCTGAAGTATTGATACCGGATTTGCTAACCTGAGAACTGATCTTAACACCGGGTAACTGTTCAAGTGTGATAACTTCAACACCCGAGAACTCATTTTCAAGGAATGCTTTTAAGCCTTTTACCTTAGCTCCGCATCCGCCTATATATATAGCATTCAGCTCGGCATTCTGATTCTTAGAATGATAATACTCAAGTACTCTTGAAAGGTTGCCCAAGAGCTGGCGCATACCTTCAGTAACCATCTCTTTGGCACTATGAAGTCTTTCTGCTGCTTCCGTGTCAGGTTCAGATAACTTAATGGCGGCGAAACTCGGGAACATAAACTCTTCTTCAGTAAGTTTCCTAAGCATATCGTTTCTGGTCATAGTCTGATCAGCCATGTCACTATCAAAGTATCCGCTCTGCATAAGACGATCCGCCAGGACATATGCACCGAAATTTACATTTCGCTGAATAGCGAACTTTCTGTTTTCCAGAACAGTAAAAAGGGTGCTGCGCTCATTAATCTGGAGATATGCATCCATTTTGTTGTGACTCTCATTAGAAAGCCACTGGAAGATAGCATTTCCGTTATAGTCTATACTAACTATGTTCAGCCCTACCAAAGAAGCAAAAGACTGGTAGTTGCTTATAAGCTTTTGAGGTATAGCATATACTATAATAGATATCTGCTTTCTTTCCCTATCTCTGTCAAGAACCCTGTGCACCATAGTATGTCCGGATGTATCCATCGGGAAATACTCGCTCTTCTGATTCTGGATAAAATCAGCTATCTGGTCATCCTTCATTTCCGGAATATTAACCTCACGGCTGATGACCTTATTGGTCGCAAGTGAGAAAACAGCATTTTTTGTTCCAAAGCCATGAATCTGTCTCTGAAATTCTTTTGCGAATGTCTCTACGCCCTCAATAACACCATCGCTTACAGTTTTCTCGGGTGTAGGGAATATCACAGCCTTGTGAATGACCGGATCCTTCTTACCATAGTCTACCTCAATGACTCTGGTAACAATATCCGTAATTTCAATACTCAATACTTTTGTTACAGCCATTACGCTCCTCCAAATCCCTAAGATACCGGGTTAATTAGATGTCTACAAGGCTATAGATTCTTCCCATAGCCCTGTAACCATACTTTATCATAGATATTATATCATATTATTATCAGAATGTACATAGATTTTATTGTTTTTTAACAATTAAATAGTGTTTTTATTAAAGATTTATGTGAAATATTTTATTAAACATTTCTATATAAATCGTTATATGGATTATCAATAATATTAATTTTCGTTTTTGTCTGATAATTCAACTAAAAAACCCTGAGTACCATTCTATAATATATTTACCGAACCAAAGTGCCGTAATGATCCCTGCGCTTAAATACGGGCCCATTGCCAACTGCTTTCCTTCCCCTGAAACCTTCATTCTGATAATATGGATAACGCTTCCATACAGACAACCTGCTATGAGTGCGACCAGGATCAGTTTCCATCCTAAAAACAACCCTGCCACAGCCATCAATTTGACATCTCCGCCGCCTATTGCTCTTCCTTTAGAAGCATAATAGATTATCGCCAGAGGAATACTTACAGTAAAAAATCCGACTACATATTCTATCCAGTTCATCTCAGTCCCATAAACTATAAAGCCACCTATCAGCCTTATAATCCCTAAAACAAGGATAGTAATATTGGTTCCTATAGGTATCTCAAAAGTTCTCCAGTCAATGACAGAAATAACTATCAAAACAGAGCATAAAGCTGCTGAAAGAACACTTACCGTCAAACTATATGTAAAAAGTTTCAAACTATATATTGCAGCTATTTCATGAGGCCAAAAGCCATCCATCATAAAACAGATAACTGCAAAAGCTCCGTTTAGAAACTCAACGATCGGATACTGCGGACTTATTTTAGCCTTACAATATCTGCATTTTCCGCCTAAAAAAATATAACTAAAAAGAGGAAACAGATCATACCACGCCAAAGTATGTCCGCATTTCATACAATGCGATCTTTCAGATACTATAGTTTCTTTAAGCGGTATCCTAAGTATGCAAACATTCAAAAAACTGCCTATTATTATTCCAAACAGAAAAACAAAAACATAGAAAACTGCAGAAAGCATCTTCCGGTCCTCTCAATCTTTCTTTATTTATGATACTCCCAGATCATTAGCTATAACCCCCTCTAAGTCACTGAAAGTGTATCCACCCTCATATACATGCACATCTATAACAATGTCACTCCCGTTTTTAGGTGTTGACTTTATAGTTGTAGCTTCTTCAAAAGCATCAAAGCTCTCAAAATTACCAACCTTTATAAAATTCTGCCAAAACAGATCATCCTCAAGTTCCTGATCTCCATTGTGTAACAGTACCGGAGTTCCTCCACTCGGTTTAATCTTATATGCATGTGTGACATCTCCGGAGTCTTTATCCTTCTTGATAATGATCTCGTATCCACCATCCTTCACACAGTTAAACGCAGACTCTTCCGTTAGAGCAAGAATACAAGCATTTTCAATAGATGCACTGGTCTGAAGGTCAGAGGAAACCCTTGAGTTTTCAACCCACTTCATGACCTGAGGTGCAAGTGCTACAGCGATGATAGCCATGATAAGAACTACTACGATAAGTTCTACCAGTGAAAAGCCTTTGTTGTTTTTTTTCATAACTCCCTCCATCATTAATCTATATAAAAACATTCACTTCCTCATAAAATAATATAGCATAGCATATTAAATAATTCAATCCCCCTTTTTCATTTTTTTAACATTTTATTCATAATATGTTCATAATTTGTGCCCCTAATTTTAAGTGTAATTATTACAATTTGGATATTGGTTATTGTCTTTTTAAAAGTATTATGCTATATTTTTTTTAATACGTATTGAAGAAAGGACGGATGTGGCATGGGTACTTTTCTTAATCCCGGTAATAGTGGGTTTGCCCGCATAGTGGCTAGTGACTATGTTGATAAAACCGGTATGATATCTTTGATCAACAGCACTATAGATACTACCAAAAGTCTATCCTGCATCAGCAGACCCAGGCGCTTTGGAAAGTCGTACGCTGCCCAGATGCTTTGTGCATATTATGATAAAACCTGTGATTCACATTCTTTATTTGATGGATTAAAAATATCCAATGATCCCAATTATGAAACTTATATAAATAAATACGATATTATATATCTTGATATGACGCAGATTCTTGGAGAAGCAGGGACGGACTCTTTTATAGATTTTATAAAGTCAAAGGTAGTAGAAGAACTTATGGACTCCTATCCCGAACTGAAGGTGGATTCGTCTTTTGTATCCACTCTTATTAACGCGGTTGCTTTATCAGGCAATAAGTTTATAGCGGTTATAGATGAATGGGATGCTCCTATCAGGGAAGTGCCTAATATTGAAAAAGATTATCTCAGTTTTTTAAGGATGCTTTTCAAAAGTAGTGGAGCAACATCAAAAATCTTTTCAGCAGTATATATGACAGGTATCCTTCCGATAAAGAAGGATGGGTCTCAGTCTGCCGTATCAGATTTTGAGGAGTTCACTATTATAAAGCCCCGTGCCTTTGGAGAATATGTCGGTTTCACTGAAGCCGAAGTAAAAAAACTGTGTGAGCAACATGATATCTCTTTTGATCTGATGAAGCAGTGGTATGATGGATATTCCTTTAAAGATGTTGGATCTGTATATAATCCTAATTCAGTAATGAAAGCGTTGAGATATAATGACTTTGACTCTTACTGGACAGAAACATCGGCGGTCGAAGGACTTATGGAATATATAAGCAAACCATACAACGGGTTATCCAAAACCATAGCTGAACTCATAGGTGGTGTGGACGTAAAAGTCAATACTCTGGGATTTGCCAATGACCTGGTAACATTCAGAGGCAAGGATGACGTGCTTACTCTTATGATCCACTTGGGTTATCTTGCATATGATTCAGAGACTAAAACCGCGCACATCCCCAATGAGGAGATAAAACTGGAGTTTCAAAAATCCATACGAGAAGTAGATCATCCCGAGACATTAAAAAGACTAAATGATAGTGATAAGCTTTTTCTCGATACTATAGAAGGAAATGAAGAATCTGTAGCTGCTCAGATAGAAAAGGTCCATAATGAAGAAACTTCTCCAATACATTACAACAAAGAAGAAAGTCTACGAAGTGTAATTAAGCTTGCATTTTATACTTATAAAGATCATTATATGCAGTGGGAAGAGTTACCTGCGGGTATAGGATATGCAGATATTGTATACATGCCTAAAAAAGATTCCGGATGGCCTGCGCTTGTCGTAGAACTAAAGTGGAACAAGTCTGCTAAAACTGCAATCGACCAAATACTTGATAAAAAGTATCCTGATGTACTTAAAGGTTTTGGAAGCGAAATCATATTGGTCGGGATTAATTATGATAAAAATATGCCTGTAGAAAAGAGAAAACACTCCTGCAAGATAGTCAGATTATAATAGTACTCCAATATAGTATAATAACCCTTTGTAAATGGAAGAACTTAGCCATTTACAAAGGTTTTATTATTATATCAAAATATTAGGAGGTATCTATGTTATGAAATTCTACGAGTATATCGAGACGTTTTTCCAAGAAAGAGGCTTAACTTTGGCACCGGTTACGGTCTTGAACTATCGACGTGAGCTAGAAAGGGCTGTGCCATTATTAGGGGATAAAGATATGGCGGAAATAACATTAAATGATTTAAAAAAATATTTTGTGAATCTACAGGGAAATGTGGAAAATCACTATAATAGCCACTTGTTGAAACACGGGACAATATTGCAACATTATATAGTTTTACATGCCTTTTTTGAGAATGCAAGAGAAGATGAATTGATAATATCTAATCCTATGGATAAATTAAAAGCACCAAAACCCAGAAAAGACGAAGTAATAAGTGAACCGACATTTTATGGTAAAAGAAAAATAAAACATATCCTGGAATGTGCAGATAAGGAGCCTCCTATGTGGAGAGCATTAATGTTTTTTGTGATAGATAGTGGGTGCAGATGTGGAGAAGCCATGGCTCTAAAGTGGGAGGAAATTGATTTTCGCAAAGGTATTGTTACTATTTGCCGGAATGCACAGTATACTCCTGAAAAAGGGGTATATATATGCACACCTAAAAATGGAAAAAATCGCAAAATCTACATTAACCGAAATGTATTAGATATTCTTGCTGAATGGAAAAAAATACAAGAAATCGAATTGAAATCTAAGAACATATCACGTACTGGATACTGCTTTACTAAAAAGAACGGAAATATAATGATGCCGGGATGCTTTAACTCGTATCTTTCCAGGTTTGGTAAAAAATATGGCATAAAAGGTATACATCCTCATGCTCTGAGACACTCAATGGCTACACTTAGTATAACTAATGGTGCAGATATAGTAAGTATATCAAAAAAGTTGGGACATTCCAAGGTTTCTGTTACTTTAAATGTATATATCCATGCAACAGAAGAAGCACAAAAACGTGCCAATGCGGTATTGGCAAAGGCTATATATAAATGACAATAAAAAACCTCTGCGGGTCAGCGGATATCTCGCCTTGAGTGACACAGAGGTTTCATATTTGTTATTCAATTTTTGTACTACGTAACTACAAAAATTTTACTCCGGTAAGAACTTTACCGATAAACTCTGTCCGAGTCTCCCCACTCGGACAGAGTACATATTATTTACTAATCCTTGTTAGTAGATTAAGATTATGAAATATCCTTGCTTGAAGGAGCTGCAGCTCTTGTAACAGTTCCCTTAAGTACTTCGATAGACCAATCAACATTATTTCCCTTGGTATCAGTAAAACCAGATGTTCTCTTGATCAGAATTTCATCCTGCCAGTTATTTCCAAGTATTTCCTGCAGTTTCTTAGTGAAATATTTGTTTGTTGCATCAGGATCAGTGAATGACCACTTAGCACCTGTACCAGTTGTCTTAGCAGGCCATGTCAAAGTAAGCTTGTTGTCTCCTAATGACTTAAGTACATTCTCATCAGCAAGTGCAAGATTAACAGCTGATACTACTGAATCATAGTTGTTGCAATCTGTTGACTTTCTTGAATTCTCAACCCACTTCATAACCTGAGGTGCAAGTGCTACAGCAATGATAGCCATGATAAGAACTACTACGATAAGTTCTACCAGTGAAAAACCTTTGTTGTTCATTTTCTTCATAACATTTTCTCCTTTTGTTTTGTATTATTGTTTTGTTTTTATCTCCAACCCCTTCTTTTCCTTTACCACTCGCCTAAAGGATCCCCCGGGATAAGATTCAAATTTGTGCCCCAAATTTTACTATTTTACAGATTCTCCATGTCGCCGTACATTGTGATCATAGGCTGATACATTGCAAGTACCATCCATCCTACAAGACCACCAAGTACTACTATGATGATGGGCTGCATCATTTCAGACATAGACGCAGTAGCTAATTCTGCTTCTTCTTCATAATACTCTGCTACTTTATCAAGCATGTTCTCTATATTACCGGTTTCCTCACCGATTGAGATCATGTTAGGAACAAGTGCAGGATAAACTTTAGCTCTTCTGATAGGAACCGAAAGATTTACACCCTGTTCAACTTCCTGCTTAGCTTTTAAAAGCGCGTTTCTGTAAAGAATGTTTTTCATTGCCTTGGCACATATTTCAAGGCTCTGGGAAATACCCATACCAGAAGAAACAAGTGTGCTCATGGTTCTTGCAAATGATGCTGACTGAGTCTTTACATTTACAGGACCGATAAGAGGTATCTTAATAGCTATCGTACCAAAAACCTCTTTACCTTTATCAGTACTTCCAAACATCTTCAACCCGACGATAACTGCAACTACAATGATAATTAACAGCCACCATTTATTCATAAGGAAGTCTGCAAGTGCCATTACTGCTTTTGTAGATCCGGGAAGTTCAGATCCCATGTCTTTAAACATGTTAGCAAACTGAGGAACTACGGCAGTTGACATAACAATCAAAACGACCAATGCAACTACAATTACGGCTATAGGATATATCATAGCCTTCTTGATGATACCAGCCAGTTTTGCACTCTTCTCGAACTGTGTACCCATACGGGATACAGCCTCTTCAAGTGAACCGGATACTTCGCCGGCTTCTACCATGTGTACAAACATCTCAGGAAATACCTTAGGATGCTTCGACATGGAGACCGCCAATGTATCACCTTGCTGTACTGACTCTGAGGTTTTTCTCAGTGCCTTGACCAGTGTCTTATTCTGTGTCTGGTCTGCCAGCATGTTCAATGCTTCTACTACAGTAACACCTGCATTGAGAATGGAAGTGAACTGTCTACAGAAAACTGATAGGTCTCTCTTTGTTACCTTTTTTTCTCCACCGATATTCAAATCTTTGGAAAAGATACTCTGAGCTTTTACCGAAATAGGTGTTAACCCGTTTGACTGAAGCATAAACTTCGCTGCTTCAACATTCTTTGCTTCGATATTACCCTTGGTCTGTTCACCGTTTCTGGTGACGGCTATGTAAGTATATTGTCCCACGGCTTATCTCCTTCAGTGATTATAATATATCACATGTTTTTTAGTTTGTCAACACTTTTGTTAAAAATTTATTCATAATTTGTTCATGAACTTTTTTGACATGGATATTCAAAATTTTGATGTATTTTAGAAAGCAATCCTCTGAGCTAACTGACTCGCATCCTGTGCAAAACTGAGTGCTGTCTCTCTGTCGATGAAGTGCTGGTTGTACAGATCGTATAAGTCATCGTCCAGAGTCTTCATACCCATCTTACGTGAGGTCTGCATGGTGCCTGCTATCTGGAAGGTCTTGTTCTCACGGATGAGGTTACGGATAGCCGGGGTAGCAAGCATGACTTCGAATGCTGCCTTACGTCCGTTACCGCCTATGATGGGGCACAGAGCCTGGGAGATAACTCCTTCAAGTACCATGGCCAGCTGTGATCTGATCTGAGTCTGCTGATAAGGAGGGAATACGTCAATGATACGGTCGATGGTAGCTGCAGCACCGATGGTATGCAGGGTACTGAATACCAGGTGACCGGTTTCTGCTGCGGTGATGGCTGTAGCTATAGTATCAAGGTCACGCATCTCACCTACGAGGATTACGTCAGGGTCCTCACGCAGTGCAGATGTAAGTGCCTGTGAGAAGCTCTTGGTATCAAGTCCGATCTCACGCTGGTTTACTATACAGCGTTTGTGGGGATGCAGGTACTCGATAGGATCCTCCAGTGTGATGACATGATACGGTGATCTGTCATTTATAACATTGATGAGGGATGCCAGTGTGGTAGACTTACCTGATCCGGTAGGTCCTGTTACCAGTACCAGTCCTCTCTTTTTAAATGTAAGGTCTACTACGGCATTAGGGATACCGAGCTGACTGGGTGAAGGTATATCCATACCGATGAGTCGGAGTACTGCCGCTACCGAGCCTCTCTGATGGAATACATTCGCTCTGTAACGTCCCTCGCCCATGATGGCGTATGAGAAGTCGAGCTCGCCCTGCTCTTCGAAACGCTGTACGAGCTGCGGCGGTATGATGGAGTAGCCGAGCTCTGCAGTATCCGCAGGGGTAAGTATGGGGCATCCTTCGATATCAACCAGGTCACCGAATACTCTGACCTTGGGAGGTACGCCTACCGACAAATGTAAGTCGGATGCATGCATCTGATTCGCTATTACCAGCATTTCGTTGATTGAGAGCATATGGTAGTCTCCTTTATTTTTATAATTTAACACCTCATCTGGCGCTTTGCGCCAGCTTGTCTTCGCCAGACGGGCATCGCACCACTTCGTGGATGCGATCTGTCCCCTCAAGGGGAAGCCTTATGAGGTAGCTTCTACATCATCCACATCTTCACCTGCGTATACGATACGCTTCAGCTCATTGATGGATGTTACGGCGTTCTTTACGTGCTTAGCGCAGGCCATCTGTAAGGTGTACATACCATCAGCCAACGCTGCGTTTTCTATCTGTTCTGTGGTACCCTTACCTGCTATGATGTTCTTTATACGGTTGGATATGGGCATGAGCTCGTATACACCGATACGACCTCTATATCCGTTATATCCGCACTGAGGGCAGCCCTTAGGCTCCCATACCTTTACTTCCGCCTCGCCTTCACAGCCGAGTATCTTCTTTTCTCTCTCGGTTGCTAACCTCTCCTGACGGCAGGCAGGACACAGACGTCGTACAAGTCGCTGTGCGATTACGCCTACTACAGAGTCGGCGATGAGGTAGTACTCCAGTCCCATGTCGGCGAGACGTGTGATAGATGCTGCCGATGAGTTGGTATGGAGGGTAGATACGACCAAGTGACCGGTGATAGATGCCGTTACGGCTATGGATGCGGTCTCCTGGTCACGGATCTCACCGATCATGATGATATCCGGGTCCTGACGCAGTATTGATCTAAGCGCTGATGCGAAGGTAAGTCCGGCTTTGACATTGGTCTGTACCTGGTTGATACCTTCGATGTTCGCCTCGACAGGGTCCTCTACAGTGATGATATTTACATCTTCTTTATTAAGTTCTGATAACGCTGTGTACAGTGTGGTAGATTTACCGGAACCGGTAGGTCCGGTTACCAGTATGATACCGTTCGGGTTGGAGAATATCCTGTCGAATGTACCAAGCTCCTGCTCATCAAATCCGAGATTTCTCTTATCTCGGCTAAGAGCCTTCTTCTGAGTAAGACGCATAACGGTTTTTTCGCCGTATACGGTAGGAAGCATAGATACACGGATATCATACTCTACTTTATCTACTACGGATGTGATACGACCGTCCTGAGGTTTACGTTTTTCCGAGATATCCATACCGCCTATGATCTTGATACGGGTATTGATAGCGGATAACATGTTGATCTTGTAATCACCTGAGTTCTTAAGCACACCGTCGATACGGTAACGGACTCTGATGTGTGTCTCAAACGGCTCGATATGGATATCGGATGCCCTCTGACGTGCTGCCTGCTCGATGATACGGTTTACAAGGATAACTACGGGTGAGTTCTCGACTGCGGCGTTCGCCTCGGTCATGTCCTCGTCCTTGTACTGCTCCTCTTCCTCCGCACGCTCTTTTGCGAACATCTCTGCCACTGCCTGGTTCTCTAAGTTACCGAAGTACTTATCGATAGCTGCCAAGATATCGGTCGTGGTAGCGATACAGGGTGATATCTGCATACCGGTGAGCAGTGTCAGGTCATCTATAACTTTGATATCCATGGGGTCTGCCATGGCTACCTTCAGGTATCTTGAGTCGTATTCGTCAAAATCGAATGGAATGACAAGGCTCTTCTTTAATATGGTATGATCCTTTATAAGATTCAGGATGCTTTCTCTGATATTTACACGGTTGGGGTCTACGAGCTCAAGTCCGAGCTGACGTGACAGCGCCGTAGCTATCTGTCTCTCTGATGCGAAGCCGAGTTCTACGAGAGTTTCGCCGAGTTTGTGTTTTGTCTCCTGCTGCTTGGTCAGTGCCTGGTTCAGTTGGTCGAGGGTGATGATGCCCTCATCCATCATAACGTCACCGAGCCTGACTTTTTTGTTCATAAATGCCATGTTAAAGTCCCTGTCCTGTGTTGTATTTGTGTGTCATTCTGAACGCAGTGAAGAATCTTAAGATCCTTCGCGTTGCTCAGGATGACAATATTGTAATCGTATGCAATATTTCTATTACTGTGAATAACGTGAAATGTAATCACGTACCGAGTACTGCCAGTCGCCCATGTGTACTCTTCTCCAGTTGTTGCCTGCAAGGTCTGTGTTGCCTGCTAAGTACTGGTTAAGCTCTGACTCTGTCTCAAAGTCGATGATATTGGGTGCTACGTTCTCCTTGAAGTAGTTCATCTCATAGAAGTATGCTGTATTCTCATCTACTACTTCTATGACTGTGAACTTACCAAAGTCTAAGAGTAAGCTTCCGCACTGGTGTACGGATACCGATATCTTTGATGCATATGAGAGCCAGAAATCGGCTACAGTGCTCTTGCCGAGCATCTTGGTTATGAGGAACTGGTTGAGCCATACCGCATACCTGCTCTGGTACTGAGGTGCGAGCTCTTCCATGATCTTGTTGTACTTGTCGCTTCCCTTGGCTCCGGTGATCGGTTCGAACAGCTCTACTAAGCTTGAATACTTTCTCAGCTGTACGGTATCCAGATTCTTCACCATATTAATAAGAAGCTTTTTCATCATGGGCTCATCAAAATCCTTAGCCATGTCGTACAGTTCTTCTTCCTTGAATCTTCTGTACTCTTCGGCGTTACAGATAACGATGAAGTATACCATGCATTCATTATATAATGCTGTATCTTTTACTACGCCTACCATTTCCAGGGCAGCGGCATAGTTGCCGTTCTGGCCTGTCTTGGCAGTTGCAAGCTTGTTGAAATGTTCTGCTATGGTGCCTGCTGCAAACTGACGCATAAGTTCTTTTGCGTCCTGTCCGCACTGTCTGCGGAGCGAATTGCAGAATGCGTCGTCCTTTTCAAGTGTTTCATACAATGGCTTTAATGCCTGGGACTTGAAGTTCTCCTGGCAGCCTTTATATATTTCCATGACTACGTCGTCGGGCATCTTGTCCTGGCTGTTGGTAAGGATCCTTACATATTTATTTACGTGGTCTTCCACTACAGCCGGATCAGCCTTACCTTCGTGAGCCGCTCTCATCTGAGAGAATATATAGGGTACTAAGAGGTTTTTCTCATCGGCACTTAAGCAGTACGCGATGCCCTCCATTTCCTCTATGGGCTTTTCACCTATCTTCTCAAATATCTTAGCGCACTCGCCCAGCCCGGCCGCAGCCTCTTCAGATTTTCTCCTGATACGGTCCTCTCGCATCTGCTTTATGCTTTCCGCAGCATTGCCGAGTACCGTAGGCTGATACATTGTATATTCCATGTGCACTCATCCTTTTCTTGTAATAAGATTCTTCACTTCGTTCAGAATGACAAATATATATCAGAACGACTATCGTGTCATCCGGTGATAATACTCATGTCATCCTGAGCGCTAAGCGCGAAGGATCTTTATCAGGTAAGACCTCTTAAAGCCTTAGGCAGCCTTGCTGCAGCCTCGTTGATCTCTTCTGTGGTCTTGCCGAGTGTGGTAGCTACATCTGCCAACTGCTTGTCGAGTAACTCGAAGATGTCGTTGATGGTCTTTGCCATCATCTCCTCGAACGAAGGGAGATTTACCTTCATGTCTGCGGATACTTCGTTCAATGCTACCGTGTAGCTTGTCATGGACTTTGTATACTTGGTCATCTGTGCAAGGAGTTCCTCGGAGTTCTTGTTTACTTCCTCGTCTGCCTTTACATAGTTCTGAGCCCAGCTTGTCTGATGTCCTTCGAGTATCTTCTTCTCTTCTGCCAAGTGATCGCCTAAGCGGTTGAGTACCGTGCCGAGGTCTGACAGGTTGCTTGCCTGTGTCTCGGAGATGTTCTTCAAGCTCTTGGAGATGTCGTCGTATACGTTCTTCAAGCTGTTGATAGTGTCTGTAGTAAGTGAGTTCATGCCGTCCGATACGCCTACGGTGATGGTCTTCATAGCGTCGGATGCGTCCTTGATGGACTTCTGCATCTCTACTGATGCAAGTGATATGGTAGAACGGAGATCTTCCGTTGCTGTCTTCATATCGTCTAAGATGGCCTTCTGTGCCTGTGAGATCTCTCTCATCTCGGATAATGTGCCGGAGAAACCGTCTACTAATGCTTTAACTGCTTCAGCACTTTCCTTCTGCATCCTTGCGCCTTCTACTGCAGAACGTGAAAGATCCTGGAATGTGCTCTGTGTTGACTCTTCAAGTCTGTCCATGAATGCCTGGGTAAGTCTGCCGATAGCATCTGCCTGAAGATCCTTTGATACTTCAAGTGACTTCTTTACGTTTGCTGCGAACACTGTAAATACAGGTGTTAACGCATCCTGAATGGCACGGGAGACTGTCTCCGATATGCCTGCTACTACCTGCTCTGCCATCTGCTGGTTGTTGTTTCCGCTTTTCGCGTCGTTAAAAATAGCCATAATGTTCCTCCATCTATATCCTTTTTTTATGTGTATGTACTTTTCTTATAGGCTTCCCCTTGAGGGGACATATCGATACACGAAGTGTGTCGATGCCCTCCCTGGCGAAGGGAAGCTGTCATATGTCATAAGGTGTCAGCGAAGCTGACGGAACCTTGTGACCTTCGTAGCTGACTGATGAGGTGATACACCTCAAATCTACTTTTTTATCCGATGATTTTTCCACCTCATCCACCGCTTCGCGGTCCCCCTTCCCCTTGAGGGGAAGGCTTGATATCTTGTCTTTGCGGATGGTCAAAACCCGTCATATAGTTCTTTATACTACATACGGGGCATACCACCCGAATATTATATTATATTTTACCAAAAATATCAAGTAAATTATTAATTTTTTGTTGCATTTTTATCAGTATAACGCCGTGTTATTCCGCGCATCACTTCCTACGCTTCGAACACCACACCGTTCTCGATGTATCTGGGTTTCAGCCTCTGGTGGTGACTGTCGAGTACCTCGACGGATGTGTCGCGCATGCTCGTAACACTTCCGTAATTAAGAACCATTTCTCCTTTCTGCGCTCCGAAGCTCCTAGGTATCCCGGCGAGTATCTCCACGCTCAGTCTGCTGCCGTTTATCTCGCCTTTAGCCACATCTTCACCGCTGCCGAAGCCGTTGATCTGAGTGCCTTCAGCGTATATATCGACATTTGCATCCTCAAGCTTTAGTTCCGCCTGTCCCGCCAGCGACCCGATGCCGATACCGCAGTAGGAATGCAGTGCTACCGATATATCGTTGCTGAGCAGGTCCGTCTTTGTGTACCCGTTCAGCGATCCTATACCTGCTGCCTTCTCACCGTCTCCGATGATATCCAGCTTTCCTCTGCAGACTATCTCGGATTTTCCGTTGATGGAGCCAAGTGCCACCGAATCGTTTCCGTCGCTTTTCAGCCTGCAATGAGCCGTTCTTCCGATGTAGATGTCCGTATTGCCGGAATTGCTGCCCACCGCCACTGCATTTATCGCTTTAGCGCTTATATCAAAGCTGCCGTTCATAAGACGGATACGTGAATTTTCGCATCTGCCTCCGCCTATGCCGACCACTTTGTCTCCGTTTGCCACTATCCGGACGTTGCCCGTCATATCAAACACGATGTCTCCGTGCGGCTCGTTTGCATTGGAGCCCACGCCGAAGCTTAGGTTCCTGCTTGTGATGATATGCAGGTTGCCGTCACCGCCGACTGCCAGTCTGGAGCCTGCCGGTACATATATACCGTCCTTGTTGAGCGTGCACTCTCCTATGATGCTGAGTGCCGTCTCCGAATCCCTGCCCAGCTGTACGGTCGTCTCGTTCACGCCTCTCAGGTTGACATTTTCGAAGGTTAAGTCCGTTTTCTTTCCGTCCATGACCTTTATTACCATATCAATGATGTTGGCCGGTTCACCCACCAGTCTTACCTTGCCGCCTAAAACGTTTACCGTGGTATATTTCTTTAATGCAAGCTCGAGGAGATTTACCGTCTCGCCTGCCTTGGCGTTGTATACCAGGTTGTCGTTGTTGAAACGCGCCGTCTTTATGCTCTCGGACAGTATCTCGTTCCTTATGTTGTTCGGGATCTGCTGCATTATCTCGGCTGAAGGATGAGCGGTGTAATAGCCCTGGATGTAATCCACGCCGTACTCTATCACCGTCTTCATCTCGTCGAAGGTCTCTACGCCTTCCGCGAGCACCTTTATGCCGTTGGCTTCCGCAAACTCGATGGTGTTCTTTACGAACATCTGCTTGTTGGCGTCGTCCTGGATGTTGCTTATCAGGTATCGGTCGATCTTTATGATGTTCGGCGTGTACCTGAGCAGGTTTACTATGTTCGAATGTCCGGTGCCGTAATCATCGACTGCCAGGCTTGCATAGTTGCCGTCATAGTTTATGCTCCGGAGCATGTCAAGCTCTTCGTCGGATACGGTGTCAGCCTCTGTTACCTCGAATACTACGTTTCCTATGTGCTTTCCGTACTTTTCGATCAGTGTGTCCCTCTCTTCGCTCTTTAGGAAGTTGCCGGGGAGCAGGTTGATGAAAAGCTTTTTGTCTCCGAATTTGTCCAGGTTTTCTTCATATATCTTTAGGACATTATAAAGCGTTGCTTTTTCTATGTCGTAAAGCCTGTTGGCATTTTTCGCTATCTCGATCACATCTAGCGGTGCCATCGAGATACCTCCGCCGGTCCTCATGAGTGCTTCGTATGCGACTATCTTTCCGGTCGCCGCATCTACGATGGGCTGGAAATGATACCGGAACAGGTTCCTGTCGACCAAGAGCTCGAACGTCGTAAAGTATTCGCTGTCGAAGGTTCTTCCGCGGATTACGGGGTTCGCCCTGCCCTGGCGGAGTCGTCTTAAGTACATGTCGGATACTGCCATGCGCACCAGGTTTTCCAGTGTGGAATCCCAGCCGACATCAACGGTGGCCGTACCGTAATTGACCTCTAAGAAATACTCCTTGGTGCTTGTGCGGTTATAGTCCTGCATCAGCCTTTCAAATGACGAGAATATCTCATCGGCGTATGCACCCTCTATAATGCCGTCAACCTGGGAGTTTATCTCGTTTTCGTGCTCGATGACTATGTACTCGCCCTCGGCGAACTGCCCTATGAAGCTCGACTTTTTACATGAGCTTCTGATATTTTCCACTACGAGCCTTACGGCCTCCTCTATCTCGTTTAAGCCGTAATTTTCGTAGATGTATGTGTATCTCGGGATGGAGAATACGCTTATGCTGAGCGGTTTTTTATGACTTTCGGTGACCGCCGCAAAGCTTTCAAACCATCTGGTCGAGCCTTTCAGATTCGGGAGCCCCGTCATGGAGCTCACATATACTGAGTTTTCTATATTGTAGAGCATCCGCTGCTGCCTGTTCTGGTTGGCAAGGAACCTGAATACCAGGTTCAGTCCTGTGTTAAGCAGCTTGGTGTTGCTCCTTATCTCGCTTACTACCGCGGTTTTTAACGTATAGAATCCGCAGACGAAATCTCCTATAAATATCGGGTTCAGTACCAGCATCCGGCCATCGGGCTTGGAGTCGATATAGCATCTTGCTATGTCCTTTAATGTGATCTCCTCGCCGGTGATGCAGTTGCCGCCATCCTCGCCCGTCCTGTGACCTGCTGACGGCAGGTCCTTAGATGAGATGATCTTGGTCAGCTTTAAGCTGTTAAGCCTTTCCTCTGCACTGCCTTTGGTTTTGTCCGAATGCTTCTCATCAAAGGTCTCGATGTCGAAGTTGGATTCCAAAAGCTCGGTATAGAGGAACAGCTCGCCTCCCGAAGGCATCCTTTTGGATATCTCGTCGCATATATCCGAAAGCTCCGTGATCTCAAGCATCCTGTCGAGCCATGCGAGTATCGAATCCTCTCTCCGCTCTATCTCATCGAGTTCCTTATATATGTATGCCACGTGGTTGCCCGAACGGAATTTCTTTTCTCCGTGCAGTCCCGCGCAGCGCTTGTCGTCTGCTACTTCGTTCGCTCTTCTTACAGCGGTGTCTACATCTACCGGCTGTGAGCGCCCGCTGCGGTCATACATGATGGGAGCCAGAGGCTTTCTTGTGTTCCTATCGGTGTCAGGTGCTGTGCTGCCGCTGTTGCCCGCATATCTGATGTCGGACTGCCCTGTGCCCTCGGATGCTGCGTTTTGAACTTTCTGCGCTCCCGTACTGTATGCGATGCCGCCCTTTTCTCCTGCGGCATCCGCGCCGCAATTAAACGTGCCCTCGCCTTCTTTTTTGATCAGGCGTACCGTACCCTCCTGTGCCGCACTGGGCATGAATACCGTATCGTCTTCTGTACGGTCTTCCTCGGGTACACGCTCACGGATGGCGGGCTGGTCTATCTTAAAGTCTGCTTCATTTGCTTTTCCGCCGTCCTGTGCTTTCCGGGCGTCACACGCTTTTCCGACAGTCACTGTCAGATCGGCTTCTTCTGTCTCATTCGCCGGCACGTAGATGCCTGCTGCCTTTGCAGCATCTAAGTCATACGAGCGTCTTCCTGCCGACATGAATGAACGCATGTCGCAGCCGCAGGACCTTCTTATGCGGGTCTTAAATTTGTTGTAATAACATCCCGGCTCTTTGCCGTCCATCGCGTCCATCGATGCCTGTATCACCAGCTCGGCGAACTGCTCCGGGTCATCCGAACAGGATGTTATGCTCGGATGGTAATAATATGCGGCAGGTATGCCTCCGAATCCGGTGACTATGATGTCATCGGGAGCTTTTAAGTCATACTCCGACAGCTTTTCACATACCGCTATGGCTGTTTTATCGTCTATACATATGAAGCCCTGAGGGATATCACTGCCCGAAAGTAACTTATCTATGGCTTTCCCTATCACTTCATCCTTGTAATCGCCGTAACAGATTTTTTTGTCGGTAAACTCTATATCGTTTTCCTTTAACGTCTCACGATAGATATTTATAAAATTAGCGCTCTTTTCATCGTCATTTTTAAATCCTGCCACAAAATACAGGTTTCTGGCGTTGTGCTCGTTGATCACATGGTCGAGCATGCTTTTGAAACTGTCGCGGTAATCACGTACTATAGAATAGCATCCGTGCTTCTCCGATCCTATGCTTATTACCGGCTTACCTGCGGCCTGTGCACTCTCGATCAGGCTGTTTGCTACTTCGCTGTTGTTGATACTCTCCGGAAATACTATGACCACATCCACATCGTCATAGTTTATGACCTCGTAAATGGCTTTTGCTCCCTGCAGGCTTAAGTCGTTTTTCCTAAAGTCGCGGAAGCTGTTGTATGCCACGGTCTTCCAACCCCTGAGCGAAGCGGCCCTGTTTATGGCACTTAAATATTCAGTTCTTACTCTGTCCTGCATTTTTGCAAGGCAAATACCTAAAACCTTACATTTTTCCATAAACTTCCCCCAATAAGACTAAATTGTCTTACACTTGCTTCTCTGGTACTATATATAGGCACACAAACCCCATATATTGGGGCCTTGCGGATATATCAGTGTATACTTCCCCTTACTGTATCATAGTATAACAAATTTCATGGTTTTTTTATACGCGAATTTTTGGTGTTTTTTACTATCAATTTTTTACATTAAAATATTAAATATTTATTATATGACTTGTATTTATCATCTTTATGGTGTATACTATCTTTACCGTAAAGATAGAGGGGGTGTTCTATATGGCAGTCAAAGCGATTAATTTTAAAATAGATGAAGCTGAGCTTGCAGATATCCATCAGGTATCTTCCGTTTTCAACATGACACAGACCGATATAATTAAAAATGCTCTCAGGCAGTATATCGCCAAGTTAAAAAAAGACCCGTTCTACAGGTTAACCGTGAAGGTTAAAGATGCAGATCAGGCAGAGACAGAGGAGATTTTGGATCATATCGACCGGATGAGTGACGACGACCTGGAAATCGTGTCCACAGAACGATTTACTACATAGAACGGAGTATATATGGCAGAATCGAATCATTTTTCCTACGAGATACGATATAGTAAGGCTGCAATGAAGTTTTTCTCTTCTCACGAAGATATAAAGCTGCAGTACTGTGAGAACATCAGAAAGCTTATAACAAACGATCATCCGGAAAACGTAGATATTAAAAGGATAAAAGGGACCAGGAGCACCTACTACCGCATGCGTATTGGCGGCTGGCGTGTGATATATGCGATCATAGACGGCAAGATTATTGTGATCGACACGATAATGGCCGGTTCCAGAGGCGATATCTACAAAAAGACTGACGGTCTAAAATGAATCAAGCGAAATGGCTCAAATATGCAAAATAACTCAAACAAGAAAACAGTGCAAGTGAGGTAGCTCCTCATTTGCACTGTTCTTTTATGTTCCGTTAATAATATGTCAGCGAAGCTGACTGATGAGGTGTTTTCCTCACAATTTTCAATTAGTCTACCGGATTCTGTGCCTTGTCAAACATATCAAGTACTTCCTGTGTGGGCTCGTGGTCAAGCTTGGTCACCGCTACAGCTGCTATCATGCCGCAGATGAATCCGGGGATAATCTCATAAAGTCCTGTAGAGCTTGAAAGAAATGCATACCAAAGAGCATCCACACCGAAGCCTACAGCTATACCGGCTACAGCTCCCTTATAGGTGAAGCGTTTCCAGTGAAGTGCAAGCAGGATAACGGGACCGAAAGATGCACCGAATGCACCCCATGCACACTCAACAAGCGCCATGATGCCGCCGTTATTGGGATTAAGCGCTATGATAAGGGCTACAACGGAGATGACCGCTACTACGATACGTCCTACAAGCATCATTTCCTTGTCATCGGCTTTTTTCCTGATCATCTTCTTATATACGTCGGATGCAAATGCCGATGATGATGCGAGCAGCTGCGAATCGGCTGTGCTCATGGATGCAGCAAGGATGGCTGAGAGGAGGATACCGCCTATAAATGCAGGGAACAGGTCTCTTACCATTACGATGAAGACCTTCTTCTGCTCGCCCTCTGCCAAGAAGCTTCCGAGGTACTCATGTCCTACAAGTGCTACTACACAGGCCATCACAAGGATGAGTGTGGTCCATACGATACCGGTCACTCTTGATTTTCTCATTTCCTTTTCGGAACGGATAGCCATGTAACGTACCAAAATATGGGGCATACCGAAATATCCGAGGCCCCAGCCCAGTCCGCTCAATATATCGGACATACTCTTCCAGTCAAATTTGCCGGATGAGAGCAGGTTGTAGTAGTTTTCGTCGGTTACTACAGGTGCCATGGGAGTAAAATCAGCCTTGCCCATAGCTACGACTGCGATGATAGGTGCTGCCATGATAGCTGCGAGCATCATGAGGCCCTGTACGAAGTCGGTCCAGCATACGGCGTTGAATCCGCCGAGGAATGTATAAAGCAGGATAATAGCTGTCGCTCCGATCATTACCCAGTGCTTTTTATCATCTGAGAATCCGAATACCGTCTGGAACAGTGTACCGCATGCGTCTATACTTGATGCGGCATATACACAATATGCCACGATGAATACGATAGCACTGATGACGAGCAGTATGTGGCTCTTTGACTTAAATCTGTTGGTAAGGAACTGCGGGATAGTGATAGAGTCGTCCGCAATGATCGAGAAACGGCGCAGTCCGGGCGCTACAACTATCCACGCAAGGACTGTTCCTATAAGAAGTCCTATTGCGATCCATACCTGGCCCATACCCCAGAGATAGATGGATCCGGGCAGTCCCATGAGTACCCACGCGCTCATGTCCGATGCTCCTGCAGAGAGTGCCGCTACCAGACCGTTCATGTTACGGTTGCCGAGGAAATACGACTTGTCTCCGCCTTTTTCCTTTCTTCCCTTAAGGAAGAAGATGATTCCGATTGCCAGCACTATCACCAGATAGATGGCAAACGCAATCGATTCCTGTAAACTCCTGTCCATTTTTTGTCCTCCTGTATTTTATGGTCGCATAGCTGCGACCACTAAGTACGTATATATGTTTTTTAGGCTTCCCCTTGAAGGGAAGGCTTTATCATAGTACCTCTATCGTAGTACCTTCCACCATAGTGCCTTTATCGTAGTACCTTCCACCATAGTGCCTTTATCGTAGTACCTTTATCGTAGTACCTTTATCATAATACTTTTTTCATGATATCGCAGAAATCAAATGTAGCGAAGTAATCCTTGGCGGTCTCGGCCCTGCGGATCATCTCTACACTGCCGTCCTCGTGGAGCAGGAGCTCCTTGGATCTTAACATGCCGTTGTAATTATATCCCATGGAGAAGCCATGTGCTCCCGTATCATGGATGCAGATATAATCTCCCATCGCAATCTCGGGCAATTCCCTGTCGATGGCAAACTTATCGTTGTTTTCGCAAAGATTTCCTACCACATCATATACATGGTCCTTGGGTGCATTTTCTTTGCCGAGTACGGTCAGATGGTGGTAAGCGCCGTACATGGCGGGTCTCATGAGGTTGGCTGCACAGGCATCCACACCTATGTATTCCTTATAGGTATGCTTTTCGTGGATAGCCTTTACGATCAGATGTCCGTAAGGTGCCAGCATGAATCTGCCGAGCTCCGTAAATATAGCCACTTCCATGCCTGCCGGCTCGATCACTTCTTCGTATGCCTTCTTTACGCCCTCGCCGATCTTTAAGATGTCGCAGCCCTCCTGGTCAGGTCTGTAAGGGATGCCCACACCGCCGGAAAGGTTGATATATTTTACGTCACAGCCGGTCTCATCTCTTAACTCCACAGCCAGCTTGAACAGATCTTTTGCAAGCATGGGATAATAGTCATTTGACACAGCACCGCTGCAGAGGAACGCGTGGATACCGAACTTCTTCGCACCGAGTTCTTTTAATCTCTTAAAAGCCTCCGCTATCTGTGCCCTGGTCATGCCGTACTTAGCATCTCCGGGGTTGTCCATAATGCCGTTTGATACATTATATACTCCGCCCGGATTGAACCTGCAGAATATAGTCTCGGGCACTCCGCACTCTTTATCAAGGAAGTCCACGAGTGTGATATCATCCAGATTGATATATCCGCCCAGGCTCCTGCACTTTGTAAACTCGCCGACAGGTGTCTCATTGGATGAGAACATGATGTCACCCTCACCCATTCCGCAAGCCTCGGCTATGAGCAGCTCCTGCATCGACGCACAGTCCACACCGCAGCCTTCGCTCTTAAGTACATTGATGATAAACGGATTGGGCGTAGCCTTTACCGCAAAAAACTCCTTAAATCCTTTGTTCCAGCTAAATGCCTGCTTTAACTTTCTTGCATTTTCCCTGATGCCCTTTTCGTCATAGATATGAAAGGGAGTGGGATATTTCTTCACAATCTCTTCTATCTGCTCTTTTGTTACAAACGGTGTCTTCATCTTTTAGTCCTCGCTCGATATAACCTCATACTCTATATTTTTTTATTCTTCAGGCTATATCTTCTCTCTTAATATATTAATTTTTTATAAACAACATGAATAAAATATCATATTTTAGATGACTATGCAAGAATTTCTTAATAAAAATACAAAAATATCAATCGAAAATATGTTTGACTTTTATCCAAAATGATGGTATATTATAAATACAAAAAGGTGCTGTCCGTAGAACGACGGTCAGCTGCCTAACAACGGGTTACAAAAAATAACCGCGAGCTTGGGAAGCTTATGGGCGGTTATTTTTTTATGCTTTAAATATTTAGTTTTAGTATAGGGGTCAGGTACCATTAAAAAAATCTTAATTTATTTCTTCTCAAATAAATCCTGCTTGATCTTAGTTGTCGATATGCCTTCAGTTCTGGGAAGATATACAACTTCACAGTACTCTTTAAGGAAATCAAATTTGCCGGTCCAATCATCACCCATTACGAATACATCTACGTTATTGTTCACTACATCATCGATTTTCTGTTCCCAAGTGTATTCAGGAAGCACCTCATCGACATAACGTATTGCTTCAAGGATCTTCTTCCTGTCCTCAAAGCTGTAATATGCTTTCTTACCTTTTATGGCATTAAATTCGTCGGAAGACACTACTACTATCAGGTAGTCACCGAGTTCTCTGGCACGTCTTAATAAGTTGATGTGTCCTACATGAAGCAGGTCATATGTTCCGTATGTAATAACTTTTCTCATTTTTCCTCCGTGGTCGGGATTATAATAATACCGACTTGTGTTAGTTAAATATTGAAAAATCCTGGATATGTAGTAAATTGACAGCATAATTCAAAAAGAATATATTTTGTAAGTATTACAACATCCGCGTTGTAGAATACCATATATATATAATTATATCAAGTTTTTTCTTCTAAAGGCATTGACAATCGAACGTATGTTTGCTATAATATAGGTGTTGTCCAGACGGATGGCGGTTAGCTGCCTCACCGGAGAAGTGTAAGGGCTTCTCAGGAAGGAGGTAGAGATGAGTGTTTCGGAAGTTTTCGAACTGGTTATCATGCTCTGCGCTATTGCCAAGTTGTTTTATACAATTGGCAAGGATATTTCCAAGCGAAAGAGAAATGATAAACAGAACTAAGCTAAAAAAGCACAAAAAAATAACCGCCCATAAGCTTGCCGGCTGAAAGGTTGCGGTTATTCTTTGTAACCCGTAGTTAGGCAGCTGACCGTCGTTTTGACGGGCAACACCTTTTTGTATCTTTACTATACATCTAAATAATAAAAAAGTCAAGATATTTCCGATCGTATGTTCTCATCTGCTTTTTGTTAAAGTAAATGTCTGGTTAAATCCGGGCACTGCAGGTGCACTGCCGTAAAGCATGGCATATAAGTTTCCGTAGCTGTTCTCATCCATGATCTTGCTGTCGGATATGTTCTTTATGTTCACTCCGCAGTAATTATCCTCAAACGAGTTATAATACGCCCTCATCTTTCCGGTAGCGGAAGTCAGCATAAGTTTTATGCCGTTTGAGCCCTCAGAGGCTCCCGCAAACGCCAGAAATGCCAGATACATCTGATTATACCTGTCGGCGGTACTCTGTTCTTCCGTGAAGGATATCGATACTGAACTGACAAATCCATTGCTTCCGGTAGTTACTTTATAATTATCAAGTATGTCCCCGGTATATCCGGTATACTTCATGATCTCCACGAGATTTTCCCTGAACTGTTCATATGTGATGTCGCCCTTGTTCTGCGGCAGCATGGCCTGCTTGGCTATGAACTCATCTCCCACATTTAACAAAATAACAGCGATAACGCAAAGTGCTATCCTTGTCTGCCTGTCATCATCCAGTTCTACGTCTATACCTCCATCCCAGGGCATGGTGTCGCTCATCCTGCACCTGAAATAAGAAACGCCTCGCTTATACAACGTAAATATCGGTATCATAAAGCCGAATCCATGCCATGCCAGCTTCAAAGCTCTCGTGTATGACTGCTTTATCTCAAGCTTTCCCTTGGTCTTCATGTCTCTGACCTTGATGCCCATGATCCATTTTCCGGGTGTAGTACCTATGGTTGACAGCAAAAGCGGCTCGATCATCAGCTCAAACAGCCAGAATATGATCTCGCAATACATGAGCGTCTGTATGGAAAGACCTGTGTTAATCCTGAATCCGATTTTCAGTATTGCATTTCCGATCAAAGTCACTATAGTAGTATCCACTATCCTTGCTATAAAACGTCTTGCAGGATACGGACATGTTTTCTCGCCGTTATTTATACGCTCTCTCGGACCGATCTTTGTGGTATATGTCCCATATCCCGGTGACCAGCCGTGCCAGTTGCCCGAGCCCATATTGGAATCGCCGTACCCATGCGTGGTATACGGGCTCCAACGCTCGTTATGTGCATTCCCTGATGTCTGTGCTTCGCCGTCGGTTGTCCGGGTACTGTCGGATGTATCGTGTTCACTTCCTATAGCTTGTGCTCCATCCGAAGTGCCTGTCTCATCGCCCGTGACATGTACAGCATCTGAAGTATCTTTCTCATAACCTGTCGATTGTACACCTGCTCTGTCAGCATTTTCTCCGGTACTATCATAACTTCCGGTCTTGCCTGCATCCGGTGAGTCGTCCGGTTTTCTTCCATTATATACATCAATGTCACGTTCGCGTTTTTCATCATTATCGAGACGTATCCCAGTCATGCTGCCGAACAATCCGCCAAACAGCCCGGTCTTACCCTGTTTTTTATCGTTCCCGAATGATTTTCTTTCATCAAGCCTTCCGCTGTTTACATCATAGAAAGTACCGCCGGAAACCTTTAGTTCATTAATGTGCTGCAAAAACGGCACAGGATCGAGTTCATCGATATTTGTGCATTCACGTCTGATATTTTGTATGACTATAGCCGCCTGAGTGTGGTTTTTCTCATCCGCCAGTATGTCATCCAGATATTTTTTAAGAGTACTTTTAAGGTCAGCCTCTCCCTTTACCATGGAAAATGCCGCCTCATCAGGGATTCCTAGCATGCTGAACAGACAGCACTCTCTTATGACCTTGACTTCCTGTTCGTCAAAGTTGCCGAGCAGAGCTGCCGCTCCATGGCTCTTTAAGAGCCCTCTGTTTTCGATGTCCATCAGCTTGAAACTGCTTAATCCCAGTTCCTTAGCCAGTTCCCTGTATGTCATATTTCTCCCGGATATAAATAAAATTCTGTTTCCTTCTGTTCTATTGGCATTCTTATAATTTCAATTTTGCGAGCAGGCTTCCGAGTCCTGTGGAAGGTGAATCTCCGTCGCTGTACTCTGTCGGCTCGTCTAACGCTTCTTCAACTGTCTCGGTCTCGTCCTTTTCCTGTACTGCTATGATGGAAAGTGACAGCTTGCCGTCCTTCACATCTATAACCTTTACGGTCACCTCTTCGCCTTCCTTAAGTACCTCTGCAGGCGATTTTATCTTCTTAAATGCGATCTGTGAGATGTGTACCAGCCCTGTGATACCGTCCCCTATATCCACAAATGCTCCGAAAGGCATAAGTTTTTCTACTTTTCCTGTCACTACCGTGCCCTTCTGCACCTTTGATACCTTAAGGTTTTTCTCGGCTTCGGCTTTTTCCAGAAGCACGGATTTTGCGGAAAGTATTACCTTCTTGTCCTCGCGGTTCACCTCGGTTACCCTGCACTCCAGGGTTTTTCCTACGAACTCCGATGTATCCTCGGTATAGGTAAGTGCCAGCTGTGATGCGGGTATAAATGCCCTGATGCCGTAGATGTAGGCTACCGCTCCTGCCTTTACCGCCTCATTTATCTTGACTTTTTCGATGGTGCCGTCGGCTTTAGCCTTTATCAGCTTGTCCCATGAAAGCATATCGTCAGCTTCCTTCATAGAAAGCTTTATTACCCCGTCCCTGGTTTCACCGAGCACCACGCAGCTTACCTTGTCACCCACATGGATATCCGCCTTTATGGAAAATGCGGGGTTGTTGCTGAGTTCTTCTATCGATATGATGCCCTCCGAATATGAATTGAGGTCCACCGTCACTTCCTTATCCGACACTCCGCATACAGTGCCATACACCACGTCTCCGGGATTTATCTTCTTGAAGCTGTGCTCCAGCTCCGCCTTAAAATCGTCCATTGAAGGAATGCCTTCATAACTTGTTTCTTCCATTTTCGTCTCCTTTTCCATAAGGGGGCTGACCCCTTTAGGATGCTAAAGCGTTAAAGGAGTCAGACTCCTCTAAGTAATACACCCTTAATATTATAGTATACCCTTTTTTTAATAAAAATGCAATTAATTTAAAAACCTCTTTAAAATCTGCTTGACTTTTTATTAATTAGCACTATAATGCGATTTTAAAGAACATTCACAAAATACTGAAATATCGTATTTTCAGCACGATAAAAAGGAAGGGGACGGCTATGCAATTATTGGTTGTGATACTTAAAAACGAGAAACTTTTGGACGAGATATTGAAGAAACTTGCTGATGAAGGCGTAAAGGGCGGCACCATTCTCTCAGGAAAAGGCATGGGAGAAGAGCTTATGAATATGGAAGATGTCCCCATGTTCGCCACACTGCGCCGTCTCATGAAGGACGAAGACCGCGAAGCCGTGCATGTGGCATTGTTCGTCATCAGGGACGAGCAGGTCGTAGAAGCCCGTGAAACCGTAAAACAGATGGTCAACTTAAAAGAGCCCAACACCGGTATCATGTTTGTCGTACCTATCACTTATGTGGAAGGACTCGGGAAATAAAAAACATCATAGAAAGAGAGAGAATAATCTTAGATCATCATGGAACTTAACATTCTGATATATATATCCATAGCACTTGCTTTCGCGCTGCTTTCAAGCAAGCTCATGAAAGCCGTAAAGATGCCCAATGTCACGGGGTATCTGCTCGTAGGTCTGCTTGTCGGGCCTTATGTCCTTAACATCATCCCAAAGGAGACCGTGGACAGCCTAGGTATCATACCCGACGTCGCACTCGGCTTTATAGCCTTCTCCATCGGCTCTGAATTCAGGTTCAGTTACCTTAAAAAAGTCGGCAAGGCTCCCATCATCATAGCATGTCTTGAATCCCTCGGTGCCGTACTGGTAGTGGATTTTGCACTGATCGTCACAGGAAACGATGTCGCTTTTTCTCTGTGTCTCGGTGCCATCGCCGCAGCTACTGCTCCCGCTGCTACTCTGATGGTAGTAAAACAATATAAAGCACACGGTCCTGTGACCGAAACCCTACTGCCGGTAGTAGCTCTTGATGATGCCACAGCACTTATGTGCTTCGGTATCTCTGTAGCCATCGCCAAAACTATAGAAGGCGGTGCCGGCGACAGCATAATCATGACCATATTAAAACCTTTGCTCGAGATCATCGCAGCACTTGCCATAGGTATCATCTTAGGTGTGCTCTTCCGTTTTGCCGTAAAATGGTTTACCGGACGCGGGAACAGACTCGCCATCACATATGCTCTTGTATTTGCCTGCATAGGTCTCGGCGAAATGCTGGATATCTCCTCACTGCTCGCATGTATGGCACTCGGTGCTACTCTTGCCAACACATCCAATTTCGCCGATGTGGTATTCGAGCAGACGGACCGTATGACACCGCCCGTATTTATGATGTTCTTCTTCCTTTCGGGTGCTGCACTTGATATCTCCATCATCCCTTCGGTAGGCGTCATCGGCATCATATATATAATATTCAGAATCTTAGGGAAAATGCTCGGTTCCTTCGCCGGTGCGGTGATCTCAAAAACCGACAAGAATGTAAAGAAATACCTGGGCTTCACGCTCATACCCCAGGCCGGCGTAGCCATCGGTCTTGCTACCACCGCCATGTCGATCGTACCCGATTACGGTCCCCGGATCCGTACCATCATTCTCTGCGGCACCGTTATCTACGAACTTACCGGTCCCGTGATAACTAAGTTAGCGTTGAAGAAAGCTGGGGAAATCACATAATTTCCCCAGCTTGAAAACATACATATTTTCTATATTTCTATTGACTTCCGAACATTTGTTTGCTATAATAATTATGGTGCTACCAGACGTATGGCGGTCAGCAGCCTGCACCGGAGAAGTGTCAGGGCTTCTCAGGAAGGAGGTATGCTGTGAGTGTTTCAGAAGCATTTCAATTTATTATCATGCTTTGCGCAGTCGCAATGTTATTTTATACAATTGGCAAGGACATACATAAACAAAAGAAATCCAATTCAGACACAAAAAAATAACCGCCACTCAGTCAGCCAAAACTTTGTGTAAGCGGTTATTTTTTATCGTAACTCATTGTTAGGTTGCTGACCGTCGTTCAACGGTAGCACTCTTTGTATATTTAGATTAGCACTAATACCTTAAAAAGTCAAGACATTTGTTCGATTTTTCAACAAGTTCAAGTTTCAGATGTTCAGGTTATTCTTTTTGTGACACTTAATACTGTCAGCACTTCACCCGTCACCTTAAATTTCACTTCATATCCTGCATATGACATACCATACACTCTGTCCGGATCGTTTTGGTAATGCGGCCTGGGATCATTTGAAAGTATTTTCTCCAAGTTTATTTTTGTGTTCTTAGGAATATCATTATTGTCCCAATTCCACTCCACCTTTAGGGTCTTATATTCCATATTATCGGTAAATCCGCCCTTGGCCCCGGGGATAGAGTCCGCATAAGGAATATATGGCTTTATGTCATATATCGGAGTCCCATCAACCATATCGGCACCTTTTACATATATTACAGGTCCTTCCGGAGTATCCTGCTCGACATGGTCTATTTTCACAACGGACAGTCCAAGCGGGTTGGGTCTGAAAGGTGAGCGTGTGGCAAAAACCCCTATTCTCTTATTACCGCCAAGTCTGGGAGGGCGTACGGTAGGAGAAAACTTACTGCTTCCGTCATCTGCCAGATTCTTGGAAAACTCCCATATGAGCCATATATGTGAAAACTCCTCAAGTCCCCTTATCATGTCAGGATTTCTGTATTCGGGCTCAAACACAATCCTCCCCTTAAGCTCCTCTACCACACCGGGCTGACGCGGTATCCCGAACTTTTCAGGGAAATCGGTTCTTATATGTGCTATCGGCGTAATCCTCATTTTGGCCCTTTCTCCTTCTGTCATAATATGTAAACAGGGACGGGTCGTTTTGACATACCCGTCCCCTGTAATACATCATTTGTTTCCGTACTTCTCCATCTGCTCTTTGATAAGCGCACCGTCATCAAAATAGTTGATCTTCATGGCAGCCTTTACATCTGCAAGGGTCTGTGCTGCCACAGCCTCTGCCACCTCACTGCCCTTCTTTAATATCTCATATACACCGGGGATATTCTGTTCCCACTGTTTTCTTCTCTCTCTTATAGGAGCAAGTTCCTTCTCAAGTACCTTTATCAGGAACTTCTTGACCTTGACGTCGCCTAATCCGCCGCGTTTGTAATGATCCTTAAGCTCATCAAGGCTCTTATACTCAGGTAAAAACTCCTCAAAATCCTCAGGCTTGCTGAATGCATCAAGATAAGTGAATACTGTATTGCCCTCAACCTGTCCGGGATCCGATACATTGATGTGGTTCGGATCTGTGTACATGGACATAACCTTGGTCTTAAGCTCCTTCTCGTCATCCGCAAGATATATGGCGTTGCCGAGCGACTTGCTCATCTTGGCCTTTCCGTCGGTACCGGGAAGTCTTAAACAAGCACTGTTCTCAGGAAGCAGGATCTTGGGCTCTACAAGTGCTTCGCCGTATACGGAATTAAACTTATGAACTATCTCCTGACACTGCTCGAGCATGGGCATCTGGTCCTCTCCTACAGGCACCGTAGTAGCCTTAAACGCTGTAATATCGGCAGCCTGGCTGATAGGATATGTAAAGAAGCCTACCGGAATACTGGTCTCAAAATTTCTCATCTGGATCTCCGATTTAACGGTAGGATTTCTCTGCAGACGTGAAACGGTTACCAGGTTTGCATAGTAAAAGGTAAGCTCTGTAAGCTCGGGTACCATGGACTGTATAAAAAGTGTAGACTTAGCCGGATCAAGACCTACCGACAGGTAATCAAGCGCTACCTCCACGATATTCTGGCGTACCTTCTCGGGGTTATCCGCATTATCCGTCAAAGCCTGCGCATCGGCTATCATAATAAAAATCTTATCATATTCACCGGAGTTCTGCAGCTCCACTCTCCTCTTTAACGATCCGACATAATGCCCCAGATGAAGCCTTCCTGTGGGTCTGTCTCCTGTAAGTATTATTTTCTCCATTTTCCTCTATATCCTTTCATTTAATCATTACCTGTTCAATCTGTATCGCATTATCCTCTTCCGTATCCGAGATATACTTCCTGTAGATATCGTAGTAGATATCCGTACGTCCCTCGTCCGTGATATATGAAATACTGTCGCAGGTCTCCTGGTCATTCTTTATGATATTGACGATTTCCTGATTATATCGCATCTTCTCGTCATTTTCAAGCTCATCCGCAAGCGCCGGCAGCCAGGTCTTGCTCTTCGTATAGTTTCTGCCCAGCGTATCGGTAGCCGCATCTATACAGTCTGCGATAGTAATGATATCCACCATTACCTTCATCCTGTCACCGACGCTGCTGAAGTATTCGGGATAACCCGATTTTCCGTCAAAACTCTTGTGATGCCCTTCTATCACCGAATTGTATTTCTCGGCAAGCTTGGTACCTGCAAGAAGTTCGGCACCGAAGGTCGGATGCTGTCTTATCAGGAAAAACTCTTCATCTGTCAGCTTTCTCGTCTGCTGGTTGATGATATCCGAAATATACGCTTTACCGATATCATGCAGGTGTGCACAACGGTCGATGTAGTTGACCAGATACTGTCTTCTGTTACGCACCAGATGCACATCCCTAGTACCAAGCAGCTCAAAAAACATATCCGGAGTCTTGTCTATCAGTGCATTCATAATGATACTGGCGATCTTGCCGACCATCATGGAATGTATCAGTGTCATGGAATTACGGTTCAGGATAACCTCCTGAATGTATTCCAGCGACTCCTCCTCATCATATGCGGTTCTCAGCATCAGGCGGACCGTGCGGCAGAGGTCGTCATTTATGTAGCCGTTACTTGCAAGGTGCGGCATGGATGTATATATCTTCCTGAATTCTCCGGCCATCTCGTAGAACAGTTCTTCCCTGTTCTCTAATGTAACATTCGGAAATGAAAGTGCTCTGAAGCACTCCTGCATACACGTGATCTTTTTCTGATAGGTGTCATCCGTCGTATGCGAATTGAGCACGGCATGATAATCTATCTCGACATCGTTTTCCCTGTAATATCTGAACAACAGTGTTACCGCCGTATCGGGTCTGAAATTCCCGGCATACATATTGCACCAGACGTATGTAACGGCATTGACCGCCGTCTGTTTGTTCAGGTTTTCCCTTGTGATGCCGTCGGGGAGCAGCTCCAGCACTACATATTCCAGTATTGCCCTGTCAGGCTTCGAATCAGACCTCACTAAAGACCACATCAGGGCCTCTTTGGTACGCTTGAGGAAATCATCGAAATCAACCTTATCCTCGTCTAACGCACGTACATCCTGCCTCTGCAGAAACTTCTTAAAATTCTCGTACATGACGATACGCTCGATGCGCTCGCCGTTATTCTTCAGATCCTTATCCTCGATACTGTAATAGGTAGAAAGCAGTATCCTCTGCCTCGTCTCCCAGTCGGGCATATCACAGTATTTATCGCTCATGCTCGCAACCGTCTCGAAGCAGTCGCGTGCTTTTTCTATCGAAATGTCATTTGACTTGTCATTGTATGTGAGTCCGAGCATATATGTGGTAAAAAGCCACTTGTCTTCTACTCCCCTGCTCTTGTAAAACTCCTGAAGTTTAAGCAGCATCTCGGTGGTGAGCAGCGAATCGTTTTCCGAGTCTAAAGTCATGGAATAGATGTTGATAAAAAATTCATCCGCAGTTTCCATATCAAGCTTTTTGCCTTCACGTACAAATGGATATATAAGTTTGCCCAGGCGTTCCTCATTATATGCATAAGTATTTCTCAAAAACTCCGATTTTTCCGCAAGCTTTTCCACCCAGCTGCTCCTGTCGGAGGCTTTGACAAGTCCTGCCTCTATATCACGGGACCTGTTCTGGTTCCTACGGTATTGGTTGTAAAATTCCGTGATCAGTCCGCTTTCTATAACTGCCATCCCAGGTCCTCCTTTCACACTCATCCAATATTCTATGATACCATATTTTTTTACTCCACACAAGGAAATTTTACAGGCAGACTTTTAAAATATCTTATTAAAATATCTTGCAAAAAGAATGAACCTATATTATAATTTTTAAAAGCGGTATGGGGCCGCCTAATGCAATTGAAAGGAACCGTAATACGGTATTGGTGGTTTTTATGAGATTGGTTACACGTTCGGATTTTGATGGTCTCGCATGCGGTGCTCTTCTTAAAGAGGCCGGCATTATCGATAATTGGAAGTTTGCACATCCCAAGGATCTGCAGGACGGTATCGTGGAAGTAGATGAGAACGATTGTCTTGCCAATGTTCCTTTTGTTCCGGGATGCGGACTTTGGTTTGACCATCATTCGAGTGAATTTGAAAGGAATGAACTTCAGGGCAAGTACAAGGGTGAGAGCAGGATCGCACCTTCATGTGCCCGTATCATATATGATTATTACGGAGGAGAGGAGCGCTTCCCTCAGTTTACCGATATGATGGTAGCTGTAGACAAGGTGGACTCGGGTAACCTTACCCGTGAGGAAGTCCTTAATCCTACAGGCTGGATACTCATCGGATTCCTTATGGATCCCCGAACAGGACTCGGCCGCTGGAGACAGTTCACTATCTCCAACTATCAGTTGATGGAAATGCTTATAGACGCTTGCCGTACGATGACTATCGACGAGATTTTGAGTATCCCCGATGTTCAGGAGCGTATCGAGGTATATAACGACCAGACATTAAAGTTCAAAGAGATGATCATCAAGTACACCTCTACCAACGGAAATGTTATCATTTCAGACTTAAGAGGCGTTGATCCCATCTACACAGGCAACCGTTTCCTGATCTACAGCCTGTATCCCGAGCAGAATGTATCCGCATGGATCGTTTCGGGACGCGGCGGTCACGGATGTTCCGCAGCAGTAGGCTACAGCATACTTAACCGTACCTGTACTCTTGATGTCGGAGCACTCATGCTCAAGTACAACGGAGGCGGACACAAGGCAGTAGGTACATGCCAGTTCTCCGATGAGAACATGGAAAGCGAGCTTCCTAAGATGCTCAATGAGCTCTGCTCACTTGCAAATGAATGATGTAAATTACAGATAATAAATTTAAAGGGTACTTCTTAATGAAGTACCCCTTTAATTTATGCTTCTGTTTTCTTCATATCCGAATTTTTAGATTCCGCATTTTCCTTAAACATATTGTAGAATTCGGTATGTATCCTGCTGTATTCCATGTTGTAATCCTTATCGTTACCCTGATGAAGTGATGATATATAGGAATGTGCAAGTGTCTCCGCCCCGGGGTTCGCACGTGCTATGGTGGCTACGCCGATATTGGAACAGATATCCGATATTCTTTCTATATTGGTAAGGATATCCAGGAAGATGATACCTGCGTTAACCTTACACTTTCCGTCCCTGAGCCGTGCTATGTGGTTATCATGCAATGAATTGACAAGGTCATCCACTACCTCTTCCATGGGCTCAATGTGGCGGGCTGCCACGACATCACGCTTTACAAATGCTAAGGATGTGTTCTCAAGTATCCTGGTGATCAGTCTTCTTAAGATATCAAGCTCATTTTTTGCATCTTCTGTCAGTCCGTTTCCTTCTCTTGACAGCTGCTCCGCACTTTCCATAAGATTTACTGCGTGGTCGCCTAAGCGCTCAAACTCGGTTACATCCTTATAATACTGGTCTATGATCTTGATATGAAGTTCGTCCTTTAAGTGCGGGTTCAGCTTCAACATATAGCTGCTGGCGGCATCCGTCATCCGGTCGATCGCATCTTCTTCTTTTTCTATCTCCGCTGCGATCCCGGGCCTGTAGTCGTAGATAAGGTTCAGCGCCTTGTCAATGTTTATAATGGCTGCCTCAAGCATAGTATGAAGTACATCATAGATACTTCTCAGTGCCAGAGCAGGTGTGTCAAAGAATGCAGGACTCAATGCCGCAAGCTTTTCCGAATACTTTCCCTTAGCGGATGCATCGTCTTTAACTATCCTATAACTGAGTCTCTCGTATACACCTACCAGCGGGAGCAATGCCACAGCACAAACGAGGTTAAATACCGAGTTCGCATTTGCTATAGTACCTGCTGTCATGGATGTATCCCAAAGCCCGTCAAGTGTCCCGAGCTTATGGAATATGGTCACACCTATGATGACGAGAACAGTTTTACTTAAGTTATACAGGATATTTACGATACCGACACGCTTTGAGCCGGCTTTTGCACCGATCGAACATACAATAGCTGTGGTCACACAGTCGCCAAGATATATGCCGACCAGGACGATATATACTGTTTTAAAAGGGATATCTCCTGCCATTGAAAATGCCTGCAGGATACCGATAGAAGCTGATGAGCTTTGAAGTACGAAGGCTACACCCGCTCCGGCGAGGTAACCGAGTAACGGGTTATCGCCGAGACTTGAGAATATATCTTCAATGAGTCCGCCTTCAGTAAGTGTGCTTACCGCTGCCGTCATGTTCATAAGTCCCGTGAACAGTATACCGAAGCCCATGAGGATATTTCCTATATAATCGGACTTTTTAAATCTTATGAACATAATAAGGATGACGCCCGCAATGAGTGCCAGAGGTGCCAGTGTGGACGGTGTAAAGAATTTTAATATAGAACCGCCCTCTGCATTTACATCGAGCAGTCTTATGATCTGACCGGTAACCGTGGTACCTACGTTCGCACCGACTATGATACCAAGGGATTGTTTAAGTGAGATAATGCCTGCTGTTACCAGACCTGATGTAATAACTATAGTCGCTGTGGACGACTGGATGACAGCCGTAACGATAACGCCCAAGAAGAAGGCCTTGACCGGATTGTTCGTAACCTTCTCCATTACTACCTTTAATGTACCCGAGGATCCTTCCTTCAGGCTGTTACCCATGAGCTTCATTCCGTACAGGAACAAAGCCAGTCCTCCCAAAAGAGATATAACATTAAAAATGTCCATATCATTTTCCTTCTGTAATCATTTTCCAAAACACCGAACACAGTATAGCAGAATTTCAAAAATAAATCTACTAATTTATTGCGTATATTAGGATATAGTTATAAAAAAATACGACCGCCTTTTCCTCGTGTGAGTAAAAAAGCGATCGTTTTGATTTTTAAGGATGAATATCATACCCGGACCAACGGATTAAGTTTCTCTATCGTTTCCTTGCTGCATTCAGGTATGTCAGCACAGCGGAACGGGATGCCGAGAGCCTCATATTTCGGTATGCAGAGCTTATGGAACGGAAGCAGCTCTATCTTCTCTAAAGTAGGATATGAACGGGCAATATCTGCCATGGCTTCTACTTCCTCTGCAGAATCGGTATAGCCCGGTACCACCACATGCCTTACCCATAAGGGCACAGCATGTTTTGTGACCATATCAAGAAAATACTGTACTTTTTTCAGACTGCCGCCGGTACACTCGCGGTAGTCTTTTTCTGTTGTGAATTTTATGTCGCAGATTACAAGGTCGGTTACAGCCAGAAGAGCATCATACTTTTCTCTTACAGATGTCTCCCTATATATTTCCACAATATCCGCAAAACCATCATCTGAGTCTGTAACAGGTATATCGGAACTGTCGGCCCTGCGTATGGTCTCTCCCACATTTTTATGTTCTAATTCGCAAATATCCTCCGGGAAATTGCCAGAAGTATCGAGGCATGTATGTACTCCGTTTTCATGCAATAGTGTGAACAGTTCTGTTACAAACTCAGCCTGCACGAGCGGCTCTCCGCCGGATACCGTTACTCCTCCGCCGTTTGCAAAATAAGGTTTGTAGCGCAGGATTTTTTTCACCAGTTCTTCTGCAGTATATGGGGTACCGAGACGCTTCATGCAAGAACTGTTATCTCTCACACCCTGAGCCGCCCCGTCTGTATCATGTACCTCTACCAGCCATGTGTCCGGATTATGGCAGTACATGCATCTCAAAGGGCATCCTTGCAAAAAAACACAGAACCGTATACCGGGTCCGTCCACCGCCCCCATGCTTTGGAGGGAGTGAACGTATCCGACTGTATGGTCTGTGTTTTCTGTTTTATTATTATCGATCAAATTATTCATTTGTTATATTGTTTTTTCCCTTGTAATCTTAAGGAACTAACATCTGTCATCCTGAGGAGCCATGCGACGAAGGATCTTTTCCTCTAAGATCCTTCGCTTCGCTCAGGATGACACCTCATCAGTCAGCTTTATACTGCCTCGTGGAATGTACGGCTGATTACTTCCTTCTTCTGCTCTAAAGTCAGCTTGTTGAATATAACTGCATATCCCGATACACGGATGGTAAGTGTAGGATACTTCTCGGGGTTGTTCATTGCATCGATCAGAGTCTCACGGTTAAGTACGTTTACGTTGAGGTGATGTGCACCCTGTGCAAAATATCCGTCTAAGATATTGATCAGGTTCTCGTAACGCTCCTCATCCGAATGTCCCAAAGCCTGAGGTACGATGGAAAAGGTGTTGCTGATACCGTCCTTGCAGGTCTTGTACTCTAATTTCGCTACAGAGTTGAGTGATGCAAGCGCGCCGTTCTTATCCCTTCCGTGCATGGGGTTGGCACCGGGTGCGAAAGGCTCACCGGCACGTCTTCCGTCAGGAGTATTGCCTGTCTTCTTACCATACATTACGTTTGATGTGATGGTAAGTATCGAAAGTGTATGCTCTGCATTTCTATAAGTAGGAATCTGCTGTAATTCATGTAAGAAGAGTTCTGTCTGCTCTTTTGCTATCATGTCGACTCTGTCATCATCGTTTCCATAGCAGGGGAATTCGCCAGTTGTCTCAAAATCCTTGATCAGGCCGTTTTCATCACGGATAACACGTACTTTTGCATACTTGATGGCTGAAAGTGAATCTGCCAGAACAGATAAACCTGCCACGCCAAATGCCATGTAACGGTGTACATTGGTGTCATGGAGTGCCATCTGTGTCTTCTCGTATGCGTATTTGTCATGCATGTAGTGGATCATGTTCATGGCTGTAACATATGTCTTTGCCAGCCACTTGCGGTAATAGCTCATACGCTCCATTACCTTGTCATAATCAAGGTATTCATCCTCATATACGGGCATCTCGGGGCCTACCTGAGTGTCGTATCTCTCGTCTTTTCCTCCGTTTAAGCTCATGAGCAGGAGCTTAGCAAGGTTCGCACGTGCTCCGAAGAACTGCATGTCTTTACCGAGGCGCATAGCCGATACGCAGCATGCAATACCGTAATCATCGCCGTAGATAGGACGCATAATATCGTCGTTTTCGTACTGGATAGCGTGTGTGTCGCAGGATACCTTAGCTGCAAAGCGCTTGAAATTCTTAGGCAGGTCTTTTGAGTAAAGTACTGTAAGATTGGGCTCTGCAGAAGGTCCTAATGTATAAAGTGTATTTAATATTCTGAATGAATTCTTAGTAACTAAAGGTCTGCCGTCCTCTCCCATACCGCCGATGGATTCGGTTATCCACATGGGATCGCCTGCAAAAAGCTCGTTGTACTCGGGTGTACGGAGATGTCTGGCCATACGGAGCTTCATAACAAAATCATCAAGGATCTCCTGAAGCTCGCTCTCTGTATATGTACCGTTCTCCAAATCCCTGTTGAAATATATATCGAGGAATGTAGATGTGCGTCCTAAGCTCATGGCTGCACCGTTCTGCTCCTTGATGGCTCCGAGATAGCCGAAATACAGCCACTGAACAGCCTCGCGTGCATTGGTGGCGGGCTTAGAAATATCTATGCCGTAGAGGAGAGCCATGTCCTTAAGTTTTCCAAGGAAATTGATCTGCTGGTAAAGCTCCTCTAAGCGTCTGATGGATTCAGCATCCTGCAGCTGAGCAGCAAGCTCAGCCTTATCCTTCTGCTTTTCTTCTATCAGACGGTCAACGCCGTACAGAGCTACACGTCTGTAATCACCAATGATCCTGCCGCGGCCGTATGCATCGGGAAGTCCGGTTATGATGCCGACATGGCGGGCTTTTCTGATCTCATCGCTGTATACACGGAATACACCATCATTATGTGTGGTACGGTATAAAAATTCTTCCTCTACTTTTTCCGAAAGCTCATAGCCGTATGCCTGGCATGCCTTTCTGGTCATATTGAGGCCGCCGAAAGGGTTAACTCCGCGTCTTAAAGGGCGGTCGGTCTGAAGGCCTACGATCAGTTCTTTATCTTTATCGAGATATCCGGGTTTATAATTAAGCAGGGATGTAACATGCTGTGTATCGATATCGAGCACGCCGCCGAAACGCTGCTCAAGCTCAAAAAGTCCCGAGAGCTTATGCATAAGCTCTTTTGTTCTGTCTGTAGCCTCCGCAAGAAAGCTTTCATCTCCGTCGTAAGGAGTATAATTCTGTTGGATAAAATCCCTCACATTGATCTCATTTTTCCAAGTTTCACCTTTAAATCCTGCCCATGCTTCCATAAAGTTAACCTCCTGACAAATTCTTTTCAGCCCTTTATATCTTACTACCACATTAGCGTGATAAAGAGAAATATAAAAGGCAGTGCTTTCAAATGAAAACACTGCCCAGACGGTCGGCATAACAAATGTCCTGCCATGTGTAAGACAAGTCATCAAGTGACATTACACATATCGACACAACACCGGGACAGGGCTCACCGTGGTTTCTTCCACGAACAGTCATCCGTCAGAACTCACTGTCCGTAATTAAACATAGCATAAGTATGTTGGCATGTCAATATACATTTTTCACAAACTTGATCAAAATACGAAAATTCAATTTTACATATGATTATGAATAATCATAACTGTACTTTTTGTAAAAAAAATACAGTTTTTTAATCTTAAATTTTTGCTATAATCAAAAATGAAAAGAGAATGAGGGATAGTATCATGTTTGAAAAACCGATTTCAATAAACTATATTAAGCTTCAGTCTTACTATGGCAGTTACGAAGGCGTAAGTTTTGCTTTTATAAAAAAGGATGACAGATTGGAAGCATATCTGTATCCGGCTCCGTTCGGCTTCGAAGCCACACCCGACGAGAAAAAATTAAAGGCTGAATTTGAATTCAGCGACGCGGGGTATGCAGAGGCTGTGGCCTGGATGAACGAGCATTTTAAAGATTTTGAATTTATTCCGCACGGAAAGCGGTTTGCTCTTGACAGCATAAATAAAGCTGTGAGAGAATAAGTATTACCAACCGGAGGTGTGTAATGGGACTCTTTTTCAAAAGTAAAGAAGAAAATCAGCTGGATCTGCTTATCGAGAAAATCAAGATGAATATCCAGAATAACTATAAGGATACGGCTCTTCAGGACGTAGCGAAGTTCGAAGAGACGCTTAAGTCTCTTGTGGAAAATAAGAAGATCAAGGACTACAAGGCTGAGGATTATACAGAGATCCTGGATGATTTCAAAGAAAAACTTAAAGGCGTATCTAACAGTGAGCAAAAACCGTATTGGTCATAATACGGTCATTTATGTATTGGGGATAAAAAAGCAGCCGCGAGGGCTGCTTTTTTGTATGTCAATTAATTAAGTTTCATATCTCCGTCTTTGATCCAGCCGATCTTCTTTAAGAGCATGCAGAATACACACGAAAGAACTGCGGGAAGTACAAAACAGATAAGTATCATACCTACCCAGTCAAAGGCTGTGATGGCATCTTTAACACCGGCAGCCACATCGTTTACCCAGCCGGTATATACACCGATCTGACCGACAAATCCGCATGTACCCATACCTGATGAAACAGGTGCTCCGTTCATTTTAAACTCAAAAATACAGGTTGCGATAGGTCCGGTGATGGCCGATGCGAGAATGGGCGGGATCCAGATACGGGGATTCTTTACGATGTTGCCCATCTGGAGCATACTTGTTCCGATACCCTGTGATACAAGACCGCCGACTTTATTCTCTTTATAACTCATAAATGCAAAGCCGATCATCTGTGCACAGCATCCTGCCACAGCTGCACCGCCTGCAAGTCCCGTAAGTGAAAGGGCTGCACATATGGCTGCCGAACTGATGGGAAGTGTAAGCGCCACACCTACCAATACAGATACTATGATACCCATAAGGAACGGCTGAAGCTCTGTAGCATTCATGATAACGGTTCCTACCCAGTTTGCTGCTTCTCCTAACGCGGGAGCTATCAACCACGAGAAGAATATACCGACTCCTATGGTCACCGTAGGTGTTACCAGGATATCGATCTTAGTGGTCTTTGATACCAGCTTTCCTAATTCAGAAGCGATCACTGCTACGAAAAATACTGCCAGAGGTCCGCCTGCTCCGCCTAATGCGTTTGATGCGAATCCTACCGTAATAAGTGAAAAAAGTACAAGGGGCGGACACTTAAGAGCATACCCGATAGCTGTGGCCATAGCCGGTCCGCTCATAGCCGATGCAAGCCCGCCTACCGTGTAGGATACACCGGAAATAGTAGCGACTGTCTTGGTCAGAAACGAGATATTGAACTGTGTACCGATGGTATTGATGATGGTACCGATCAAAAGTGAACAGAACAATCCCTGAGCCATAGCTCCAAGTGCGTCGATAAAATAACGTTTTGCAGAAATCTCGATATTCTGCTTCTTCAGAAACTTTTTAAGCTTACTGTCATTCTGATCAGCCTGCTTTTTTACTTCTTCTGCCATTTTGTTGTCCTTTCTTTTTAGAAACATGTTTAATATTTTAGATTGTCACCCATATGTAATAACGGGTTGACATCTTTAAATGTGACAGCAGAACCGTCCCCTTGTCACATAAGTTTGCATAAAAAAAATGATATGATACCACGGTCGTTCGTCCAATCACTCATATGCAAGCCAGCTTGCTATGAGTGATTCGGACGAATCTCCCTTGGTATCATATCATAACCTCTCACCCTTATAAATGTCAAGGAAATATTTATAAGTATCTACTTTTAATTCTCCGCAGGCCTGCTCATCACATGCGATGATGGCGTTGTTATGGAGCTGAAGAGCACTTAAGGTCCACATCTGTGATACGCCGCCTTCTACTACTGCTGCAAGGGCTCTCGCCTTATTATGTCCGTTGATAAGGATCATAACTTCCTTGGAATCTGTAACGGTGCCTACACCTACAGAAAGAGCCTTTGAAGGAACCTGGTTGGGATCGTTGTCAAAGAATCTGGAGTTGACAATCCTTGTGTCCTCTGTAAGGTCTCTTACACCTGTACGGGAATTAAGTGATGTGAAGGGCTCGTTGAATGCGATATGTCCGTCAACACCGCAGCCGCCCATGAAGAGGTCGATTCCGCCGTATGACTTGATCTTTTCTTCATATCTTGCACACTCTGCCTCGGGATCCTCTGCCAAGCCGTTTAAGATATTGATATTCTCTCTGGGGATATCAATGTGATTGAAAAGATTGTCATGCATGAAATACCAATAGCTCTCATGATGCTCCTTGGGTAAGCCCACATACTCATCCATGTTGAACGTTACAACATTCTTAAAGGTAACACGCCCTGCCTTGTTAGCTTCTACAAGGTTCTTGTATACACCGATGGGTGATGAACCGGTAGGAAGGCCAAGGATAAAAGGTCTGTTCTCCTTGTGGTTGTTGATGGCTGTGATGATGTGTTCAGCAGCCCACTTGCTCATTTTCTCGTAATTTTCCTGGATAATTACCTTCATTTTTTATACCTCATTTATCATTTATTGTGTTACTTATTACTTACATATCAGATGCGGAATGAAAATATATCTCCCCTTATATACTGGCTCGATGTATGCAGGGGTCTGCCCTTCTTATCATATATCACTTCGTGCAGGTACATAACAGGAGCGTTTTCTTCCATTTTAAGAAGTCCTGCTATCTGTTTTGAAGCATTTTTTAGCGATATCACATGTGTCGCCTGTGCAGGCTCTGCCCCGCATTCGCTTAATAAGTTGTACAGTGAACCGTTCAGGTCGCTTTCGAGCAGATAGGAGTATGCCATGGAGAAATGATTTTCTTCGAGTATCACGGGTACCCTGTCTGCAAAATGCACCCTCACCGTCTCTATGATCCTGCTGCCGGGAGCCACGCCAAGTTCATCGACATCCTGCTTGCCTGCTATACCGGACCTTGATACCAGGACTCTGGTAGACGGTTTCTTTCCGTTCATACGGCAGGTATCATGGAAGCTGTTCACCGCATGCAGTTTTCGATGTATGGCAGGTACGGTGACAAAGGTTCCTTTGCCCTGCTTTTTCTCTAAGATACCTTCTTTTTCCAGCTCGGAGATGGCTTTTCTTACCGTGATACGGCTTACTCCGTACATGGAGCACAGCTCCTGTTCCGCAGCTATCCTTGCGCCGGTCTTCAGTTCACCGGTGCTTATGCTGTTTTTTATCTTCTGCATCAGCTGTACGTATAAAGGATTGGACGCATCCGAATTAAGTTTGCTTTGTGTTTGGTTTTCCAAGTTTTGCCTCCTCTTCTGCGTCTTAACTATTCCACCTCATCCACCGCTTCGCGGAATATCTCAATCACGTAGCGGTTGAGATGCCCCAAGGTGGAAGGCTTTATCAGCGGATCTTCTGCAGATGTCCTGATACCTTCATGGCTTCTATGATATTGTCTACCTGCTTCTCACATTCTTCGATCGTACCTGCTTCTGACATGACACGGAGTACGGGCTCCGTACCGGATTTTCTGAGTAATACACGGCCGTCATTTCCGAGCTCTGCTGCAGCCTTCTCTACTGCTGCCTTTACAGCCTCGTCATTTAAGGTCTCGTCCTTATCATCTACTTCGACATTCTTAAGTACCTGAGGGTACATGTTGCATCCTGCAGCAAGAGCCGAAACAGGAAGTTTTGTATCGATCATGACTGACATGAGCATGATGGCTGTGATAAGTCCGTCACCGGTATGTGCATATTTACGGAATATAACGTGGCCTGACTGCTCGCCGCCGATCATATGGTCATATTCCTTCATGTTTTCATATACGTATCTGTCGCCTACGGCTGTCTTCTCGTACTCGATGCCTACTGCATCAAGTGCTTTATAAAGACCAAAGTTGGACATTACCGTGGTAACTACTGTATTGGAAGGAAGCATTCCGTTTTTCTTCATCCACTTTGAGCAGATGTACATGATCTTGTCGCCGTTCAGCTCCTCGCCGTTTTCATCTACTGCGAGGCATCTGTCTGCGTCACCGTCGAATGCAAATCCGATATCCATCTTGTTGGTCTTAACATATTCCTTTAAAGACTCTAAGTGGGTAGAACCGCATTTCATGTTGATGTTTAATCCGTCGGGTGCATTGTTTATAACATATGTCTTTGCACCGAGTGCATTGAATACTGCAGGTCCGATCATCCATGCAGCACCGTTTGAACAGTCAAGTGCTATCTTGTAGTTTTCAAATGAACGTGTAGCAAGGCCTGCAAGATACCCGATATAACGGTTCCTTCCCGTATAAAAATCAACCGTGCTTCCGATGGCATCCTCTGTAGCTTCGGGAAGTTCTGCCGGGTCTCCGTCTATAAAACGCTCAAGCTCGTCCTGAAGGTCATCATCCATCTTCTCGCCTTTGCTGTTCATAAGCTTGATACCGTTGTCATAATAAGGGTTGTGTGATGCAGAGATCATAACGCCGCAGTCAAAACCTTCCGTCCTGGTGATGTAGCTTACGCAGGGAGTGGTGGTAACATGTAAAAGATATGCATCAGAACCTGTAGATGTGATACCTGCAGCAAGTGCATTCTCATACATATAGGAAGACCTTCTGGTGTCCTTGCCTATTACTATCTTTGCAGCTTTTCCGTCATGCTTCTGCTTATAATACCATCCGAGGAACTGTCCTGTCTTAAAAGCGTGCTCTGCTTTTAACACCTTACCTGCTTTGCCTCTGAAACCGTCTGTACCAAAATACTTGCCCATTATTCTCTTTTGTCCTAAACGGACTCTCCTTCCCCCGGATGCCCCGGGTATAATATTTGCATTACTTTTATCAGGCCCGGCCAGTAAAAAGTATCCGGTCGTTTTTGACCCCATCTTTTTGTAATTATAATGGAAAAAAAGTTGTTGTCAATATAACATTATATAACATCATGTTTTTAATGCCATTTTACACCTCATCCGGTTGCTCCGCAACCACCTTCCCTTCGCCAGGGAGGGCATCACAACACAATGTGTTGTGATATATCCCCTCAAGGGGAAGGCTTAAAAAATATCAGGCAGATACCTTATAAAGATATCTGCCCGATATTTACTTGATTTTACAGATGATCCGCACCGATCACCCGGTTCAGTCCTTTATTATCTTTCTTACTCCGCGCATTTTCTCTTTTTCCGCATACATCCTGTTATCACTTAAGGTAAGCCACTCATTTAAGTTCATGCCCGGATTGATACAGCATATGGAGTACCCGCAGCTGGCATATACATTGTACGGCTTCCCTGCTCCCTTGTTGATATTGTCAAGGTATGCGTTCATGCGGCTGATGAACTTAAGTATCGAGTTCTCGGAATAATCCATCGCAAGCACTTCAAACTCGTCTCCGCCTACCCTGAAACCTATCTCGTCTACAAACGATGCTCCTCTTATGGCATCCGCCAATACTCTCAATGCATAGTCCCCTTCTGCATGCCCGTATGTATCGTTTATCACCTTCAGACCGTCCATATCTATGCCGATGATAGCCATCGTCCTGCCCTCGGTCTGCACCAGGTTGTACATCCTGTGTGATTCAAGTTCAAATCCGTGTCTGTTCTTAAGTCCGGTCAGTACATCCGTTACATACATGTTGGAGAGCTTTTCTATCAGAGAATCCGTCCTTTTTGAATTTCTCATATGCTCTAACGCATTGCTTATCGATATCAGCATGAACTCGTAGAAGCTCCCTATGGTCCCTCCGGGATAAAAATCTATCACGGTGTAACCGAAGCTTGCTCTCTCAAAATGAAGAGGTATGATATAATAGGCTTTAGGTTCATCACTTATAAACTCATCCGGAAGAAGCTGACGTCTTTCGACCGGTACATTTATGTTGTCAAGTCTTTTGGTATCCACAAAAGCGGTACGCACATACATCTTATCGGTATAGCCCACCATATCACTGTTTTCTATACTCTCCCACGGATAATTGTTAAGCACCACGAAAAAGTCCTTGTAGTAATCGTTGTTCCGTATATATCTTTCAACTGCGGCATTAAGCTCCTCAAAATCCGTAGTGGTTTCCATAGCCAGGCTCATAAAGCTTGCCTGCAGGTTTTCATTTCTCTGCCTTGCCCATGCCTCAAAATATGTTCTGCCTGCATCTGCAAGTGATTGCGGCGTACTTTCACAGCATCCGCAGCTTTGCCTCTTAACTACTGCAGTACCGATATACTCGTATTTGTCTGCCGGCTTTCCGTCACGAAGCTTGACAAACATCTCTGTAGCTGTCTTAGCCATTTCACGTATATCCATCCTTACCGATGTAAGAGAAGGTATGGTGTGACTTGCCTCTGCTATGTCATCAAAGCCGGTGACAACGACATCCCTCGGTATCACGTAGCCTCTTTCCTGAAGTGAATGACACACGGCTATGGCCATATAGTCATTGGCGCATACTATGGCCTGCGGCAGAGTCCCTTTTCTTCTTTCCAATATCTCATCCACTACCTGATCTCCGCAATTTCTCCAGAAATCACCATGGAACAGGTTATCCTCCGTAAGCTCCATTCCGTATTCTTTAAGAATGCGCTTAAAACAATCAAGCCTCTTTACAGCATCCGGATGGCCTTTTATACCGCTCACATAGAAAAGATCTGTAAACTTATGGTCCTCTATCAAGTGCCTGGTGATGCTTTCCATAGAGTTTTCGTCATCTATGAGGATGGTATTATAATCAGCTGCCTCACGTCTTATACTCACTACCGGACACTTGCAATGCTTTTTTACCCTTTCAAGTACCGTTTCTGCCGCATCTGCATTCGAAAAGGTGTCAAGGCACAGGAAAATACCGTCATAATCGGAATAGTCGGGTAAATATGCCGCATTAAGTTCTCCGGCTTCAAAGTCCGCACATTCCCCATATCCGCCGAACCAGTTATATATTATTGAATAATAGCCAAGCTTAGCCATCTCCGTTGAGAGGTGACTTACCATCTGCTCCTGATATTCTACTACGCTGCCGCATATAAATATGGCAACCTTCTTACGTCCCACAAATCCCATACGCTTCTCCATGTTATTCAAGCCCGCGATAAAGCAAGCCGATATTATCATATAAGATATATATCGGCTCCAAATTTTTAATTTATAACATATATATTACGTTATTTGACTGAAAATTGCAACTAAAAAGTTTGTGGTAATATCAGTTAACAAATTCCTCCATTTCTTTTCTGTTTTTTTGATTGATACTTTCCATATGCGTGATTTTAACATATGGATCATTATCATTTTCTCGATAAGAAAAATCATTTTCTATGTATCGGTTCCGATACTTATAAATCACACAAGCAGTACTTTTTAAAACATGATCAGGATCATTCGCATAATTTTGAGTATAATATTTTCGTTTCTTTCCATCTTCGACAAATTCAATTATCAGATGAATCTGTTGTCCTCTTTCTCCACCACTTAAAGGTGTTTGAGCAACAATGGTGGCATTGATCGGAACACCTTTTTTCTTGTATAATCGAGCACGAATATCATTTCTGACTAACAAGTATATTAAATAGGGAAAAGAAACACCTATTATTATCACCATCAAATCCATTGGATCTGTGTAATCAAACATCATCCTGTTCTCTTCAACAGACGTCTTTATTGTCATTATGATGTACCATAATGCAAGCATACTGCTCGCTATCAGTGGCAGTAAACATATTCGTCTATGATACTGTGACTCTGTTATTAATCTGTTCTTATTATGCATAATCATAATTCTCTCTATTAATAATCTTTCTACATATTATTTGTAATAATTGAGGTCTTTTTCTTCCTGCCATATTCCAACATAAACGCAATCTTTTCATATATGTCTTTAAAATCAATCTTACATTTCCCATCCCAGATACTCACAGGCACCTCATCGTCGAAACTGTACTCTATCGGAAAGTCGGATTTTATAAAATCATATACCAGAACCGATTTTTCTTCTATGTTTACAATCCAGTATTCTTTTACTCCGGCATTCTTATACTTCTTAAGCTTTCTTACCATGTCATGGTACCAATTGGAATCTTCAAGCACTTCTACTATAAAATCAGGTGCCCCAACCACACGAACTTTGCTTTTCAGCTTATCCCTGTCACACACCACAAGCAAATCCGGTTGTACTATTGTCTTGTCATCGCAGTCAAGTTGAACATCCGTAGGTGCGGAAAGCAGAACACATTGTCCCCCGTTTATATCAATATAATTCAGTATCCGAGAAAGCATTATCCCATTGACTCTCTGATGTACTAATAAATGTGATGGAATATCATAAAATACTCCATCTATCAGTTCTACCCTGACTCCTTCAGGTAATGCGAGGTAATCAGCCAGCGTTTTATCACCCTTGGCTCCGGCTTTTATCCTCTTCTTTCCTTCATATGGTGCAGCTCCATATGTGGAATACTCATCCGGTTTTAATGCGCTGATTCCGGCTACAGAACCATACTCCGCATCTCCGTCATTCACATAACTTACTCCGAAAGCTCCTTCCGAGTCAGCATCATCCAGGTAACTGCTCCTTTTTACCGGTGCGTTTGCACCGGATGTAGTCTTTTCCAATTCATTAAAAAACTTCCATAACGCTTCTAAAGTTTTCCTTCTGGGGGAAGGGCTGAATCTTGAAAATATCTTCTGTACTGTGCTAAATGGCACTCCGGACTTCTGTGATATGTAATCACAGGAAAAACCATACTCCTTTTTCTTAGCAATCATTTCATCTATAGTCATCATATTCATACCTCGCTTCTTCCTTGTTTGAGCATATTATACTCCATTTCATCCGAAATGTCAAATTCTTTTTCCATATTTGTTCCGTATGTATGTATTTTTCAAAGATAAATGGCCTGCTCTCGATGCTTATTATTCCATTTTTGTTCCATTATATGATTATAATAATTATGCCTACTTCCATTATTATCTAGAAAGTATTGCAAGCCGCTTTTTGCGCGAAAAAAGTGGGCCCGATATCAACCGAACCCACGATTCTCTTAAAATATGACAAACAGAACTGTCCCCATTGTCATTACTTATCTGCTTTCAGTGCCCTCATGGAATTTAGGATCGCAATGACTGCCACTCCTACGTCGGCAAATACTGCTGCCCACATGGAGGCTATGCCGAGTGCTCCGAGTATCAGTACCAGCACCTTTACTCCAAGTGCGAATACTATGTTTTCCTTTACTATCCTTAATGTCTTGCGTGATATCTTCATTATAGAGGCGATCTTCGCCGGATTGTCATCCATGATGACCACATCCGCTGCCTCTATGGCTGCATCAGAGCCTAAGCTTCCCATGGCTATACCTATGTCTGCCCTAGAAAGCACGGGTGAATCGTTTATGCCGTCACCGGCAAATGCTACCTTGCCCCTGCCGGAAAGTTCCCTTATAAATCTCTCTACCGCCGCTACCTTGTCCTGAGGATAAAGGTCGGATGCTATCTCGTCTATCAGTTCACCGGTAAATGCAGGATGGCTGCTCCTTGCGCTACTTTTAAGCTCACGGTATATCTTATCTGCCTGCTCTTTTTTATCTCCGGTAAGAAGCGCTGTCTTTGTCACTCCGTTTGACTTCAGTTTCACCAGTGCATCTATGCTTTCGATCTTTATCGAGTCAGAGATGAGGATGCTTCCGATGAATTTACCGTTTTCAGCCACATATACCACCGTACCGGAATGATCTGAATGAACATAATCCACTTTCTTCAGCTTCATGAGCTTGTCGTTGCCAGCAAGGATCTCTTCCCCGCCACAAACAGCACAGATACCCTGTCCGGGGAGTTCTTCAAAGCTGTCCGATACCGCATCCGAGTTTCCGTCTGCAGCACTTATGCTGTCAACTGCTTTATCACCCAGACGCTCCTTATATGCCCTGCATACCGCTCCGGCCACAGGATGTGTGGAGTTTTTCTCAGCCTTATAAGCTGTCTCTAAAAGCTTCTCTTCGCTCACGCCCTCGGGATATATTCCGTTTACCTTAAATTCACCCTTGGTGAGTGTACCTGTCTTGTCAAAACATATGGTTTTTATATCCGCTACCGCCTCTAAGTAGTTGCTGCCCTTAACAAGCACACCTATGGAGGAGGCTGCGCCTATGCCGCTGAAAAATCCCATGGGTACAGATATGACCAATGCACACGGACACGAGATGACTAAGAATGTACATGCTCTCTTTATCCACTCTGCCCAGTCCCCCGTGATGATTGAAGGGATCACCGCCAGCATCAATGCCGCTATGGTAACTATCGGGGTATAATATTTTGCAAATCTGTGTATGAAATTCTCGTGTTTACTCTTCCTTGAGGATGCATTTTCCACAAGTTCCAAAATCTTGGCAACTGCGGAATCCTCGTACGCTTTGAGCGTCCTGCAGCGGAGCAGTCCGTTTCCGTTTACCGAACCGCTGTATACCGTGTCGCCTTCTGCCGCACGCCTGGGTACCGATTCACCGGTAAGAGCAGATGTATCCACATAAGACTCGCCTGATAATACCACACTGTCTATCGGTATCCTCTCACCCGGCTTTATCACTATGATACTGCCTGTCTCCACGTCATCAGGGTCGGTTTCTTCGGTACTTCCGTCTTCCTTTTCCACATTCGCATACTCAGGACAGATATCCATCATATCGGCTATGGATTTTCTGGACTTGCCTACCGCATATGACTGGAACAGTTCTCCTACCTGATAGAATATGATGACCGCTACCGCTTCGGAATACTCTCCTATGCCGTATGCCCCGATACTTGCGATGAGCATCAGGAAGTTTTCATCAAAAATCTGGCCGTGAGCTATGTTCTTAAATGCCTTGATGACTATATCGTAACCCGCTATGATGAACGGAACAAAATACAGTATAGGCTCCGGCAGATTGTCTTCTATCAGATCTTCATAAAAATATGTGGTGGACCATATGAGAAGTGCTGCATATAACACTCCCGCGATTATAATCCTTATGAGCATTTTTTTCTGTTTCGGGCTCATAATATCTCCTGTCTTTTAACCTTCCCCGCATGTCTCTTCATGCATTATTCCCTGTCATTCCGAGCATATGCGAAGAATCTCTTATCTTTTTATCACGCAGTCAGGCTCTACCTTCCTGCATACCTTTACCACTTCGTCCATGATCGCATCAAAACGTGTGTCATCCGCATCTATTGTCATCTTCTGCGACATAAAGCTTACGCTTGCGTCATTTACGCCATCAATCTTCTTGATAGCCTCTTCCATCTTTGCAGCGCAGTTTGCACAGTCAAGGTCCTGTAAATTGAATTTCTTTTTCATGGTGATTTCCTTTCGCCCCCAGGGGAGCTTCCTTTCTTTTTACATTTGTATTATTATATACTTACTTTTGTGTACTATACTTTGTGTACTTCTTCACTCTATACACTTAATGCCTTCCGGTTTTTAGCCCCCTCGCGTTGCTTAAGGATGACAACCGAAAATCAATCAGAGAACCGTCCCTGTGATTGACACCTCAAAGGGAAGGCTTAAGAATCACTCCAGGATATGCTCGATCCCCTGTGAAAGCATGGAGCTTACATGCGCATCGGCCAGCATGTATATGACTGATTTGCCGTCCCTGCGGCTGGCGATAAGCTTAGCCTGCTTTAATATCTTTAACTGATGTGATACTGCCGACTGAGTCATATCAAGTGTAGTCGCTATATCACATACGCACATCTCACTTTCAAACAATGCGAACAGGATCCTTATCCTGGTAGAGTCGCCGAAGCATTTGAACAGCTCGGCTAAGTCATACAGTCTGTCATCATCAGGCATCATTTTTTTGTATTCTTTTATCTTTTCATCATGTGCGTGCTCGTGTGATATCTCACAACACTCTACGTCATTTACTGCCATGTACTGCCTCCTTCGAACATATGAGCAACTGTTCATATGTTCATAATACCACAAATATATAAAATGTCAACCTCTTTTTATATTTTTATCCGATTAATTGACTAAATCTGTATTTTAAAGTATAATCTACATATCTCTGTAGGCTGTTTGCGGGTATTTAAGGAAATGCCGGAAACAGCCGCATAAAAGCAAGTGTTTTCAGGAGGAAAAAGGAAATGAATTTCAAGGAAACAGCATTAAAGGATGTTTATATCATAGAGCCGAAGGTGTTCGGTGACCACAGGGGCTGGAATTACGAAAGCTGGACCGAAAGAGATCTCGATAACGCAGGTCTTCACTACCATTTCGTACAGGATAACCAGAGCTTTTCCGCTAAAAAAGGTACCCTGCGCGGTCTTCACTTCCAGAAGGGCGAGTATTCTCAGGCCAAGCTTGTAAGATGTGTCAGGGGTACCGTTTTGGATGTGGCCGTAGACCTTCGTCATGAGTCTCCCACATATCTTAAGTGGATAGGTGTGGAGCTCTCCGAGGATAACAAGCTCCAGCTTATGATCCCCAGAGGCTTCGCACACGGATTTGTAACTCTTTCGGACAATGTCGAGTTCATCTATAAGCTCGACAACTACTACGCTCCCGCTCACGAAGCAAGCATACGCTTCGATGACCCGGATATCAATGTCAACTGGGGTGAGACCGATCCCATTCTTGCGGAGAAGGATAAAAACGCACCCTATCTTAAGGATTATTTAAAAGAATACGGAGTGATCTTCTGATGGGAAAAGCTTACGATTATCTGATAGTCGGAGCCGGACTGTACGGTGCGGTAGCGGCTTATGAACTGAAAAAAAAGGGCTTCAAGTGTCTCGTTATCGATAAAAGAAGCCATATCGGCGGCAACATCTATACGGAAAATGCCGACGGGATCAATATCCACAAGTACGGTGCACATATCTTCCACACATCCGATAAAAAAATATGGGATTATGTGAACCAATTTGCTTCCTTTAACAATTTCATAAACTCGCCCGTGGCACGCTTCCGTAATGAGCTCTATAACCTTCCTTTCAACATGAACACATTTTCAAAGCTCTGGGGCATAACCACTCCGGCTGAAGCTAAAGCAAAGATAAAAGAACAGATAGAAGCAGAGAACCTCACAGGCGAGCCTAAAAATCTGGAGGAACAGGCCCTCCGCCTTGTGGGACGTGATGTATATGAAAAGCTGGTAAAAGAATATACCGAAAAACAGTGGGGGCGCGACTGCAAGGAGCTTCCCGCATTTATCATCAAGCGTCTTCCTGTGAGATTCACCTTTGACAACAACTACTTTAACGACAGATACCAGGGTATCCCCATCGGCGGATATACAGCCATGGTCGAAAAGATGCTCGAAGGTACCGAACTATGGCTTGATACGGACTATTTTGAGCATAGAGACAGTTTTGACAGCATCGCGGATAAGACCATATACACCGGCATGATAGACCAATTTTACGGGTATCAGTTCGGCGAGCTTGAGTACAGGTCATTAAAGTTCGAGACAGAGAAGCTGGAAACGGAAAACTACCAGGGCGTAGCCGTAGTAAATTACACCAGCCACGATGAGAAATTCACACGTATCATAGAGCATAAGCATTTCGAATTCGGAAAGCAGCCCGTAACCTATATCACAAAAGAGTATCCCAAGCAGTGGGAAAAAGGTGATGAGCCCTACTATCCGGTAAACAATGACAGAAACAATGAACTTTACGCAAAGTACAAGGCTTTAGCCGAAAAAGAAACCAATGTGTTCTTCGGCGGCAGACTCGGACAGTATAAGTACTATGACATGGATAAGGTCATAGCCGCCGCTCTTGCGGATATATCACAGATGTAGGATGCCACGCTCAAAAAGATCAGGATATTGTACCTGTCACAGCCACACACAATAAGGAAATGTCACGGACCTTTTTAGGTGACATTGACGGATTATTATAAAGTAAGGATTTACATATGCATTATAAACATAATTTTTCAAAAAAACTGTTAAAGCTTTCAGCTCCTATCTTATTGGTACTATCGGTTATGCTCATTTCGGCCTGTGCTCCCGAAGGGAAAGCAAGAGCAAAACAGGACCTCCTTACAGGCAAGACCGCCAAAGAGATAACCTCGCAGATGGGTATGGGCTGGAATCTCGGTAATACCATGGATGCAACAGGAGGCAGCAGAACAAGTGTCTCCAGTCAGGAAACCTCCTGGGGAAATCCCATTACCACTCCCGAGCTTATAAAAGCCATACACGACAGAGGCTTTAAGACCATACGTATACCTACCACCTGGATGAATTTTATATCCAAGGACGGCACCTATACCATCGACCCCAAGTTTATGGCAAGAGTTAAGGAGATCGTTGACTATGCATATGAGCTCGACATGTTCATCATCCTTAACCTTCACCACGAATCCTGGGTAAATATCAAGACATTAGACAAGGATTATCCGAAGGTTGCAACGGAGCTTGAGGCAGTCTGGGCGCAGATAGCCGATGCATTTGCCGATTACGACCAGCATCTTATCTTTGAAGCTATGAATGAGCCCCGTATGCCCGGTACAGACCACGAATGGGACGGAGTCCAGAGTGCTTACAATGCGGTCAACTATCTCAATCAGGTATTTGCATACACCATACGAAGCAACGGTAAAGGATATAATTCCGAAAGATGCCTTATGATCCCCGGATATGCTGCTTCTTCCAACGATAATATATTAAAATCCATCTCCATCCCTACCTTTGAGGGTGAGCCTGTAAAAAACATCATCATCTCGACACATTGCTACAGTCCTTATGATTTCTGCTTAAGCGATGAAAATATGACCTTCGATCCCGAGAGCAGGACTGACACAGGCTCTATAGATATTCTTTTTAACACTTTAGAGGAGCAGTTCCTTTTTAATGACATACCTGTAGTTATAGGTGAGACAGGTGCCACCAACAAGGACAACACCGAAGAACGTGAAAAATGGGCCAGATACATGGGGCTTAAATGTTATGAATACGGTATCCCCATCATCATCTGGGATAACGGTCACAACGGTAATTCCGGCGGCGAATGCCATGCCTGGATCAACCGCAGGACCTGTACCTGGAATTATCCTACTGTAGTTGACAATCTTTTCTTCGGATCCGAAGCCCGTGAATGGGGTGAACAGACCGATATTGACAGACTTGCTTACGAAAGCCTCAAGGAGTATCCGGGACTTATCGGAGGAAAGGTAATCTGGGAGGATAAGGAAGGCCACACGGTTGCAAATCTTGTATACAGTCATGCGCAGCCCGTATCCATACCCGTAATCCGCAGCTATATTACAGCTTCCAATGATATAGCCATAGCAAGCAGTTCCGCAGATAATTTAAGATTCTATCTGACGATCAAGGATTCCGAATCTTCCGGTTCCAATTTTATACCTGTATCACCTTACAAAACCGAAACCGCAGATAACTTGTATATATCATATTTTAAATACAGGGATATGAACGACAGCCTTAAAAAGAACGGCATCGAAAATGCCGCAAAGGTAGAGTCTTTCTTAATCGCTTCTGATGGTCCCGATATAAACATATATGAAGTCGACACGGTATCTCTTACTCCCTCTGTCACATATCTTGTAAACGGACAGAGCTTTACTTCCGAAGCAAGTGTTACCACCCTGCCCGGTATGAAGGTGCTCGGCTGGTATACCACTAAGGACTTTAAGGAAGACACCGAATTTGACGGAGAGGCCGGAAGGGCTGTAACTTTATACGGCAAGATGATACCCGAATACGATACCGTAGCGATGCAGCAGTATACCGAAAAATACGGAACGGAAGACATTACGCCTACTCCCGGGGTGACTGCCGCTATAGATATCACACCCGATGTTACCTCATCTCCCGATGTGACTGTGACCGAAATACCGGCTACAGGCAAACCCGTATCGGAAGATGCCGATACCCCGTCATCTTCCGATACGGGCGAAGACCGGGAAAAAACCTCCGGTATCCACCCCATAACGCTTACCATTGTACTCATCGGCCTTGCTGCCTTAATTGCGGCATTTATATTCATCATGAAAAAGAATTATCAAAACAGGAAATAATACCTCCGAAAGGACAGGCACTAATATGGATCAAAATATAAAAGCGGAGCTTATATCCGATTTTAAAAGAGTATTCGGGGATGAAGACGGTGTACGCATCTTCTTTGCTCCGGGCAGGGTAAACCTGATCGGCGAGCATACCGATTATAACGGCGGACACGTATTCCCGTGTGCATTGAGCCTCGGCACCTATGCTGCCGTAAAGAAAAGAAATGATAAAAATATCCGACTTTACTCTATGAATTTTGAAAAAGACGGAGTGATAGAAGCCGATGCCTCAGGTGACCTTGTAAACTCTCCTAATTACAGATGGGCCAACTATCCGTTAGGCATAGTAGAGACCTTTAGAAAACGCGGGATGGCTCTAAAGTCCGGGTTCGATATCCTCTTTTACGGTACCATCCCGAACGGTTCCGGACTTTCTTCATCTGCTTCCATCGAAGTACTTACAGGTTATTGTTTAAAGGAGCTGTACGGATTCAATGTCACCAGACAGGACTTAGCTCTCATCGGTCAGGACTCGGAGAACAATTTTAACGGTATGAACTGCGGCATCATGGACCAGTTCGCTTCCGCCTTCGGAAAAGCCGGACATGCTATTTTCTTAGATACCGCAACCTTAAAATACGAATATGTCCCTGTAGACTTAAAGGGCATAAAGATAGTCATATCAAATACCAATGTAAAGCACGAGCTTACCTCATCAGGCTATAATGACCGCAGACGTGAAAGTGAGACCGCTCTAAAGGATCTGCAGACCGTAACCGGCATCAAAGCCTTAGGTGAACTTGATAAGGAGACATTTGATAAGTACTCTTCCGCCATAAAGGATGAAATATGTTACCGGCGTGCACGCCATGCGGTTACCGAAAACCTGCGCACCATAGAAGCCGTAAAGGCGCTTAACGCAGGCGAACTTGCCACATTCGGGCATCTCATGAACGAATCGCATGCATCCCTTGATAAGGATTATGAAGTAACCTGTCCCGAGCTTAATATTATGGCTGAAACCGAACAGTCGCTCGAAGGAGTCATAGGTGCCCGCATGACCGGCGGAGGTTTTGGAGGATGTACCGTAGCCCTCGTACGTGAGGAGTGCGTTGACTCCGTTATTGAAAAAACAAAAGAAACATATATTTCAAAGACCGGCATCACTCCAGCTTTTTACGTAGTGGATATAGGAGACGGTCCCTGCGAAATAATGTAACTTTATCACAAGAAAGGAGCTCCATATGAAAAAGAACCGGCTTTTCTTATCCTTTATCTTTGTTCTTGCTCTTATACTCGGTCTTTCCGTTACTTCCTCTTTAAGAGCCAACGCTGCTTCAAAGCCCGCAGTATCAAAGAAAAAGGTCACTATCTACACCGACTCTGATCCTTATACGATAAAGATCAAAAATCTCTCAGACAGCGCTACCATAAAATATAAATCTTCCAACAAGAAGATAATAACCGTCAGCAAAAAGGGTGTGGTAAAGCCTGTAAGCACCGGAAAAGCATCCGTAAAGGCAACTGTAACACAGAACGGCAATACCTATAAATTAAAAACCGTATTCACCGTAAAAGAAGCCAAAAAGCCTGCTGCTCCTACCGCTGCAGAATATAAAAAGATGGCCCAGGCTCTGATAAAGGAGCTCGATGCTAAAGCAACCGTCGATCCGCATTCTGTTTCTTTAGATGATTCGAATGTAAAACCTATTTCCAATAAAGAAGCACTTGACCGGTTCATTTTTAATGAAAGCAAGTATTCCTATTCCAAGTCCTACCTCTATATCAGCGATCTGGATCTGCTCCGCTCTTACGAAGAATATATCGCAATGTACCCGAGTATCACGAGTATAGAGTTTACCCGTGTGATCAAATACAAAAACATAATCGAAGTAGAAATGGAATTGTCGGTAGATTCGATCCTCTTTGATGATGAGTATGCCATCGATAATGCCATAACCAGTGGAAACACTTCATATCTTACATCCGATGAGCAGGCACTGTACAAAAAACTGAGTGCACTTGCAGATAAATTAAAGGGTAAGGATGAGTATACCACTGTTAAAAACATTCATGACCATATAGTATTAAATACACTATATCCGAGTTCTTATTCAGGTAATGCCGTTCATACGGTAGCCTACACCGTAAACGAAGGTAAAGCAGTATGTGACGGTTATGCAAAGACGTTCTATTTTCTCTGTAAGTTTAACGGTATAGACTGTGTGACAGTAACCGGTGATGCCACCAATTCCGATGGCAGAACAGAAACCCATGCATGGAACAAGGTTAAGATAAACGATAAATGGTATGCTTTAGATGTTACATGGGATGATCCTTTTCCTGATGAGAAGGGACGTGTGTTATACGGCTATTTCCTGGTAACCGACGAGGACATGAACAAAAACCATAAGACCAAAAATCAGAACCTTCCGGAAGCTGCAAGCAAAGACCTCGGTATAATCTATAAAAGATATACAGATGCTGTCCCGCTCAGTTCACCTGCCGAGGTTAAAAAATATATGTCCTCACGTATCGATGAAGTACTTGGCAGGACATATGACCTGACATTCCAATTCCTTTATACCAAGAATGACACTCCTATAGAAGATACGATCTCCGATGTATTATACAGCTACCATACCAAATACGGCTGCGGATACAGTATGAACGGAGAAAGCGCAGGAATCCTCGGTACGGCATATACCGTAAGGGTATACAAATAAACTTTTCCTATAGGGGTCAGGTACCATTAAGAATTTATTAAAAACGGGCTTCCGATAATTTCGGAAGCCCTGTTTTTTACTCGATATTTTCTGCAGCATCCTTCTTTTTTCCCTTAACCTCTTTGGTCTCGGCAGCCTCTATGGTCTCAAGCACAGCAAATGCGTTGTCTCTCTTTATCATGGAGTTGATGGCAAGTCCGATACCTATGAGTACCCAGTACAGAGGTGCGATAACTATCATAGAGTCATTGATGATACCGCATATCATGTAGCCGAAAGTACCGCACAGTATACCTATGCCGACCATAACTATGGACTTGCTTCTGTCTGCTCTTACATAAAGCTTAAAGCTTGTGATAAAGTACCAGATATAAAATACCAGGAAACATATGAGTGACAGCAAGCCCGTCTGTACCGCTATCTGCAGATACATGTTATGAGGCTTTGTCATGAGGATATTCTCATATCCGCCGTTGTACATCGCTACATAATCGTCATTCGGGAAGGCAAGCGTAAATGTATCGGGGCCTGTACCGAGCAGTATATTATGCTTTAATAACGGTAATGTCCTTGACCAGATAAATCCTCTGCCGGAGAATGCCCTGCCGTAATTGCTTAAGCCCTCGACATACTCCGCATTATTCATCTTAACCGCTTTTCCCTTAAGATTGATATAATAGTATGACCCGTTCAGGTTTATAAATGTCCAGTTTTTCTTATCAATATTGACATTGAATACAGGACTTCCCTGGAAGAACAGGAACTCAAACTTGATGTTTGTAAATCGCTCATCTGTGGTATCAAAATTGTAGCTTCCCGATTCTTCGTTGAGAGTAGGAACATAATCCACTCTTTCATCATCTTCATCAAAAGCATCGATCGCGAAATTCTCACCATCCGCATCAAGATACAGTGAAAGCTTCAACTCATGGTCAAGATAATGAATGACAACATTATCGTCATTTGTTTCGACAGCCTTTAAGTTGTGCTCGGTCTTTTCAATCTCCATGGCCTGCTTAGCACGTGAAAGCAGCTGTCCGTTTGAATAGTTGTTAAATGTGTAAACTATGCCGACGATAAGCACTATCACTATTAATGCCTCGGGTATAAACTTTACAAGCTTCTTGTTAAATACCAGTATAAGAAGTATCAGCGAAAATGCTACGCCTATAAAGCCCGCACGTGAACCGGAGCCCAATATGCACAGCAGCAGTCCGATATATACGATGATATTTACTACCGCAAGCCATACCTTTTTCTTTGCAAAAGCAAGCATCAAAAATACCGGTGAGATAAGTGATACGTAAGAACCTACATAGTTCGGGTTATAAAGCGTGAGATACACCCTTCCCAGCGGGAATTCGAATAACAGCTTATTTTCCGGATCCTTATACAGTTCTGTGGGAAGCAACAGCCATCTGCCGAATTCCGAACGGAATATATCCTGTGAAAACGCCTGTGACAGACCTATCAGAAGCATAAACACGGTGCCAAGGAAAAATACCGACATAAGGATATCCACATCCTTGGTCTCGGATACGAATAAAAACGAATAATACACACATAATGCATATCCGAGCAATACCCATACCGACTCGAAATGATCGATTATACCCGTAAACGAAAATGAAGCATAATCCGAAAAAACAGCTGATAGAAAAGCTAAAAAGGCATACGCCGCAAGCGGGATAAACAATTTTGCTGCTTTAAGCTCCCTATGATGCAAAAATGCCTGGGCTATAATCAGTATAAGCATTATACTGCATACGGTGATAAAAAATATCGACTTATAATACAGGAATATATCTTCTGTCTGATCGGCCAGAGAATAAAACCCGTATCCTTCAAGGTGTGTTGCTACTTCTTTCAGTCGTACTATCAAAGGGAATATACCTAGAATGAAAATAAGCGGTATGATATAGTAATTAAATTTTCCTCCGGCCTTTCCCGCTGACTTATCTTTATGCTTAGTCTCTGTAGCTATATTTATATTTGAATTATCTTTAACTGCTTTTTTATTGCTCATAATATACCTCCGTTATCAGCGCACAAGCAAGGATATTATAGCCTTTTGTATTATAATTGTAAAGTGAAATAATTGTGTCCGGACTTCCCGGCTTCATATAAAACGGCAGCCTCAGCCGGTTATAACTCCTTAATATCAGGTTTTTCCTCATCATTTAAGGGTATAAGGACAAAACGTCCGCCGTCCAAAGTCTCTATTTTTATGGTATCGGCCCTGTCGGAGGGTATAATGATGCTGACGCCTTCTTTTTGTACCCTTACCGCTGCAGTATCATCCGGGGCTGTCTGTTCATCATATACTTCCCCGTCCTGTACCTCTTTATCTGATGAATTTAAGGCACCATTTAGCACACCTGCATTTTCAAGCTTATCCTTAAGTACCGCTATCTCTTTTACGAGTTCTTTCTCTCTTCTCTCGCCTTCAGTTTTTCTTAAGGTCTTTTTATCTACGAAGGCTTCTGCCACAGGGGGCTCGCGGTCGAATTCGGTCTCGCAGGATTCCACTATCTTCTTTACATATGCTTCATCCTTAATGACATCCTTTACTGCTGCTGAAAGCACTGACTTATCCAGGCTCTTTTCACTTATATCCTCGCCCTCTGCCTCACTCTCGGCAAGGATACTGTTCAGGCTGTCATGTATCCTTATCACAACGTCCTCTGTTTTTTCGGGCTTCTCACCGCCTATCGTATTTACAACGGCAGTTTTTAACACTTCCCTGCACTGTGTGGCTGTCTTTTTTCTGCTGCATCCGAGTACGGAATCGATTATCTCATCATGGATATCCGCAGCATCCTTTGTGTAATAGCAGATATGATGTATATCCGTCGCCCTGTCATTAAATGCCGGGAACATGAATGCCACATCGGGAGCTCCTGCTACCCAGTCCTTTTCCCTGGCACCCATCCTGTTTTCCGTAGGAAGATATCCGAGTCCTGCCTTGGTCTGATTTACAGGACATATACTTACTATGATATATGAGAATACCTCTTCCGACTCATCCAGCTTCTGCTTGTCATTGGTCTTTGTCATCACATCGTAGCTGTCTGTTATGACAGTGATCAGGAAATTACCGTCATATACATAGCTGTCTATGATCTTGTCAAACAGGATATCGAGCAGTCCTTCGTTTTTAAGCTTGCTGTCAAGCAGTCCCTTCATAAAACGGTAGTTTTCTTCCGTCTCCTGTGCGGATGTATAAGAAAACTCCATAAGGTTATCCCCTATCTGACCCGAAAGGGATTTTTTGGCGATATCAAGGTATTTATACATATCCTCTTCAGGAAGGCTTAAAAACATCTCATTCTGCACCACTACCTTTTCTCTTGCGGCATTCACATAGCAGAGCGCCAGTCTTGATATTGTATTGTCTTTTACGAATCTGCGGCGCAGTTCATTTCTTTCGGCATTTGTCATGATCCTATCTCCTCTTTAAGCTTTTCCACCATTCCGGCATTCTTTTCTTTTACCAGATCCTCATAATCAAATACGATAAAGCCGGATGCCCTCTCGTTTTTCCTGATATAGTGTACCATGTCAGCTATCAGATACTGATTGTAAAACTCCGTATCTGTTATCTTATCAAGAGAGCTTACATTGTTGTTCGCATTCATCTTGTAGGCAGGAAGTCCCGCATATACCCTTACGTTTTCATTGGTCCCTGCGGCACACCATCTGACGAGTGTCTCATAAAACGGGAATATGTTCCTGCTGTTAAATGACCAGTAAAGCTGGGGGCATATATAATCTATGTAGCCGGTTTCAGACATCCATGTGCGGTAATCCACATACCAGCGGAAATCCTCATCGAAATAATCGATATAGCCTCCGGGACTGATACCGAATGTCACTTTAGGATCAATGCTTTTTACTGCCTTATATACTAAACTTACCAGCGTATTTACATTATCCTTTCTCCAGGCAGCTATGCTCATCGGCTTTTTGCCGGCTGCTACCGTTTTTTTCTTATATTTCTCATACTCCGGGGCATCAAAGTTGGTCTCATAGCCTGTACCTAAATCCGGGTAGAAATAGTCGTCAAAGTGTATACCGTCCACATCATAGTTTTCCACTATTTCCTTTACTCCGTTTACTATGAGTTTTCTTACTGTCGATATAGAGGGGTTGTAATACATGGCTCCGCCGTAGGATAATACATACCTGTCATCGGAGGTCTTACTGTTTGTAAGCCATTTTCTTGCAGGATTTTTCTTCGAAAGCTTGGTCACATCCGTCCCGCCGTTCCATGTGGACGTAACTCTGTATGGGTTAAGCCATGCATGTATCTCAAGACCTTTTTTATGTGCTTCCTTTACCATGATCTTTAACGGGTCATATCCCGGACTTACGCCCTGCTGCCCCGATGCATAGTAAGACCAGGGATAGTATGCCGACTTATACATGGCATCGCTGAATGCGCGTACATGTACCATCACGGCATTCATGCCGATAGCGGCTACATTATCAAACATCTCTTCCACGTATGCGGTAAATGCTTCCTTATCCAGCTCCTTACTGTCAACAAAATCATAGTATGCTACCCATACTGCTCGGAATTCTTTTTCGGTACTTTTTATGTCTTCTGCGGTTTCCGCATTCTCTTCGGTCATCACTGCGTTTATGTCTTCTTCAGCATGTATAAAGATATTTTCCATAAAAAACGTCATACAGATGATAATTGCCAGAAGCAGGCTGATAGTTTTACCCTTTATTTTAATCCTCATACTTTTAATCCTTTTAGTCCTTCTCGTTTTTCTTTTTTAAGTACTCCGCCCGTTCCTGAGTCTTAAAGTCCAAGCTTTTTCATTACTTCCACAAATGCCTTCATGGGCTTGGAAATGTATTGCTCTTTTCTGTATGCCACCACTATCTCTCTTAAAGGAAGCTTTTGCTTAAATGAATAATATTTTATCCCTTCATCTTTTGATCTGACGGTTCCCGAAGGAACAAGCGCCACGCCTAAGCCGGCTCTTACCATGGCAAGCTGGGCTCCTATGCTTGTACAGGATATATAGGTTTTGTGTGATATCCCGTACTGCATGCAGATATCCTCCAGCATTTTCTGCATGAGCTGCGACTCCGAGAGAGTTATCACTTCTTCCCCGTTAAGGACTCCGATATCGATCACAGGATATTTCTTTTCTTCTGTCTTTTCTGTTTTGATCTTTTTAGCGGCAGGAGCAGCCAATACCACTTCCTCATCCATGATCTTTACCGAATCAAACACCTTTTTGTCCACGGGTGCTGTCGTGATACAAAAATCATACTCACCATGCTCAGCTCCGTCCAAAAGCTCACGTCCGGTCCTCTCCTCAAGTATCACCTTAAAGTTCGGGTATTCTTTGGAAAACTCCTTTATGATCTCCGGCATGATGCTGATGGTCCTGTAAGGAGAGACCCCGACAGAGATGCTTCCCTCAATATTGTTATTTATATCCGAGATACGGCCTTCCATCTGGTGTTCGATATCAAGTATCTTTTTTCCGGCTTCTATATAAGCCCTTCCCGCATCTGTCAGCCTTACCTCGCTGCCGCTCCTGTCAAACAGGCGTGCTCCCACTTCACTTTCTATCTTTTTTAAATACTGTGAAAGTGACGGCTGGGAGATTCCCAAAGATTCTGCTGCCCGGGATACCGACTTCTCATTTGCCAGTACCAGCGCATATTTAAACTGTTTCATGTTCATAGGCGTACCCCCAAAAAATGTACTTGTAACCATAACGATATGATTATACGCCATATATGGTTTAAAATCAAGGGAAAAGAAAAAGTCCGGTTTCCTTTTATCTAAAGGAAACCGGGACTTTTTCTAACTTTTATCTGATCTCGTCGGTTCTGTATATAAATTTTACCCTGCCGTTCATGCTGTTGGATATACCTGAGAAGTTGTTGTAGGCTTTTGAGATCTCACCCATGACTCTGATCCTTTCGATGACTCCCTCCAGTTCGCCTTCTACTGCTTCGGTTATCTTTGAGATGCCTTTTTCATTAAATTCTTTGATTCCGTCGGAAAGCTGTACAGATCCGTCATATAGTTTGGTAACACCGTCCTTTAGTGCCGGGATGTTGTTTTTCAGCTCCTTTAAACCTTTATCCAGTTTGCCTGCACCTTCATCCAAAGCATCTATGCCGCCCTTTAAGGCCTCGGCTCCGTTCTTTAATGTATCGGCACCGTCCTTTAGTGCTCCGGTTCCGGCCTTTAATGTATCAGCACCGTTCTTCAGTTCTCCGGCACCTGCCGCTGCCTGTGCCACTCCGTCAGTGTATGCCTTAAGCCCTGTATAGAATGTGTTGTAACCGTCAAGCGATGCCTTAAGTTCTGTTATCGCCTTTGCTTTTTCTTTATAAACGGCAGCCGTTTGGGCATCTGCTTTTTCATATAGGGCAGCTGCCTGATCGAGCTGTGAAAGAACTCCGTCAAGTACTTTTCCATAGTTTTCTTTTGTAAGGTCCGGGATATCGGCTCCTCCTTCCCTGATCTGCGATGTAGCCGTTGCAAGCAGAGTCGTAAATATGGTGTCCGCTCCGCCTGTCAATGCCTCGTTACTGCCGGCTAAGGTATCAAGCCCTGTTTTAAGCTGGGAAGCTCCGTCACTTAATGTGCCTATACCTGCATCTACCATGGTAATCCCGTTGCTTAAGTCCCCTGCTCCGCTGCTAAGAGCATCTGTACCGGTTTTAAGCTGATCTGCTCCGTCTTTAAGCTTTCCTGCTCCGTCAGCCAGTTGACCTACACCTGTTTCAAACTCACCTGATTTTGTAAGGAGCTGGGCTAAGCCGTCGCTTAATGCCTCGGAGCCGTCGGTAAGTGCGGTCATGGCATTTGTCAGTTCCTCCATGGATGCACTTAAGTTATCAAGATCCTTTATATCCAATTTATCAAGTTTTCCGAACAACTCGTTTGTAGCCATGGTCACAGTCATAGATAAGCTGAAATCTGTTACGTCCGCTTCTATCACAAGTGAATCCGGGATCTCAAATTTTGACCTGTCTATCGCAAGGTTATCCTGAATGCCGGGAAGTGCAAATCCGATGACCACAGTCCTCGAACCGTCATTTATAAGTTTGGCATTTGCTGCGGAAATATTGGTAAATCTGTCGTCATCAAGTATTACTCCCGTAAGCATCATAAAAGGCACTGTCATCTGTTCCTTTTTACCGTCTATTACCACCTCACGGTAAGCCTTGTTATCATAATCAAACCTGATAGTCACATGGCCCGATTTCCCTTTTATCTCTTCAGGTGTCATGACTTTACCGTCGAGACTGTATGTTACCTTTACATCTACGGGCAGCTCCTTCTGTGTGGTTCCACGATAGCTGATATCGGCACCGTTTGCATCCCATACACACTCACCGCCGTTCTTTGTAAAGCTTTCATTTCCCTTGATATTCTCAATATCGTTAAGCTCTGATACATCATTCAGCTTCCCGGCTTTACCGGCATTCTTCAGCCAGTCGCTTACAATAAGCTTCTTGGGCTGACCGTTGGCATCTGCCACTATGTATACGGTTTCTTCCTTTGATGTACCTTCTCCTTCGGGTATATCTGAAGCCAGCAGGCTGTGTATCAGATTTTCTGCCGAGGCCCCTAACTTTTCAGGTCCGCCTTCAGCAGGATCTGTTGTGTTTACTTCAAGGTCATCGGTATTTATCGTAACTGTTTCAATCGTACCGTCTTCGTCCGCCGATACATTTAAAGATTTACTTATTCCGCTTACCAGCAATGCGGCTCCGGTTACAGCCGCTGCTATACATGCTGTGATCTTTTTCATTATATTTTACCTCCAAGATATTTTTATTAAGATTCCCTGCTGCATTCAGAATGACAAGATGATCATCCCTCTGTATCAATACTTTCTGCGTTCCGGTTACAAGTCTTCATACCGGCTGTCGTTTTGATTATGATCTTATCAAACAGCATCAGCATAACGGGAAGTGTAAGCACTACCATGACTACACTTATGATCGCACCGCGTGCCAAAAGGATGCACATGGAGCTGATCATGTCGATATCAGAATATACCGCTACACCGAATGTGGCCGAGAACAGACCCATACCGGATACGATGATCGAAGGTATCGAAGTTGCAAGCGCTGTCTTTATGGAACTTACCTTGTCATTTCCTTCTATTCTCTCCTTTTTATATCTCGTGGTCATCAATATAGCATAATCAACCGTAGCTCCGAGCTGGATAGTACTTATGCATATGGGAGCTATGAACGGGAGGCTGTCTCCTAAGTAATGCGGGAGTCCCAAGTTGATAAATATGGCCGCCTCTATGACTGCTATCAATATGAAAGGCAATGTCAGGCTCTGTTCCACAAGTGCTATGATGATAAATATCGCTGCTATCGAAATGATATTTACTACCCTGAAATCCCTGTCTGTGGTCTCTATCATATCCTTCATACAGGGGGCTTCACCTATAAGCATCCCCGCAGGATCGTATTTTTTAAGGATAGTATTCAGTGTATTTAACTGTTCGTTCACCGCATCACTTGCCACACGGTATTCGGAGTTGACCAATATCAGCTTCCATTTATCACTTTTAAGGACCGATCTTACCGAATCCGGGAGAATATCCTCAGGTACCCCTGCTCCTATCAGAGAATCAAGACCAAGTGCAAATTTGATACCGTCCACTTTCTCCATTTCCTTTATCATGGCTCTGGTGTCTTTTGCAGAAAGATCGGCACTTGCCAGTATCATATGTGTTGCAGCTACATCAAAGTCATTTTTAAGTTTGGCATTTGCTATCGCATAATCCAGATCTTGCGGAAGTGAATCAGCCATATCGTAATATACTTCATTATTTGTTTTCTGATATCCGATAAATGCAGGTATCGTTATCACGACAAATAAGACAAGGAATATCGGAAAACGTTTAGTTATAAGCCCCGAGATCTTACCCATATCGGGGATAAGCGACCTGTGCATAAGCTTCTTTAACGGCTTATCGAATATAAGTATCATTGACGGAAGCACGGTCACGCAGCCTAAAACTCCAAACACTAAGCCTTTCGCCATAACAAGTCCCAAGTCTCTTCCCATTGTAAATGTCATAAAGCACAATGCCACAAAACCTGCTATGGTGGTCACGGAGCTTCCTATAACACTCGTAAGCGTGTTATGTATGGCTTCTGCCATGGCTTCCTCTTTTAATGTTTTATCCGAAGCATGTTCCGCTGCTCCGGTATCATGACCTGTTGCTCCGTTTGATATTGTCTGTTTTCTTAACGCTTCATTGTAGCTGTGCCACAAAAATATCGAATAATCCATGGTAACAGCCAGCTGGAGCACTGCTGAAAGAGCCTTTGTTATATAGGATATCTCTCCTAAGAACAGATTTGTGCCTAAGTTGAGAATGATCATCATTCCTATAGAAAGGAGAAATACTATGGGGATAAGCCAGTTGTCCAGCAACAGCATCATTGCCGCAAGTGCAAGCAATACAGCTATACCGACATATATCGGCTCCTCTCTTTCACACAGATCCTTTAAATCGGTAACCATCGCAGACAGTCCTGATACAAAGCACTGTTTGCCTGCCACCTTTCTTATCTCTCTTATGGCATCCATGGTCACATCCGCCGAAGTGGAGCTGTCAAAGAACACTGCCATCATAGTTGATCTGTCCGTGTTAAATACCTTGTAGATACTGTCAGGAAGTATCTCGAGCGGTATCGATACATCCGCTATCGTATCGTACCAGACGACCGTATCCACATGTTCCACATTTTCTATTCGTTCCTTTAATGCCGTGATATCCCTGACCGGCATATCCTCCAAGATGATCAGAGAAAATGCACCCTTGCCGAAATCCTTCATCAGCTCGTCCTGTCCGATGACTGTTTCCATATCTTCCGGCAGATAATTCAGCATATCATAATTAACTCTTGTGTTAATATATCCGAATACTGACGGTACCATAAGTGCCAGTGTAACTATGAGGATCAGTATCCGGTATTTAACCACTGCTTTAGCCAGCTTCATTGCCAAAACCTCCATTTCTTCATTTTAGCTTGATCAATCTTTATACGGACATTTTTCTGTGGTTAGCACTTTATCCGTCCGACTGCTAATAATATATATTGATGGAAAAATTCGTACAATGGGCAAAAAAATACACGTGCCTAAATTTTAGGCACGTGGCTGAAATTGTCTATTTCAAATCTTTGTAAATTCCTTCCATGTGATCAATTTACCTGTTCAAAGTCAATAACTCCTCAAACAACCGGGTCTGATACTCACAGAACCTGTCTATCTGGGCCTGGGCTTCCTCTTCCATCCCATTATTGAGCCAGTCCATGGCAAACCCGAAGCATTCACATTTATAGAATTTGAATATAATCTCCTGGTCAAAATCGCTTACATTTCCCCTGGATAGAATAGGCTTAAGATACTGAGTTACCACATATTCGCATACCTTCCACAGATCGCGCTCAAATATGTCACGATTGACGGAATTAAAAATATGCAGTATCGCTTTTCTTTTTACCGACACAAATTCTAAGATAGCCTTAAGACCAGTCTGCATCGAATCTATCGTACCATACGTGCGTATGATCTCATCCGCGTCCTCGGTCACTATCTCCTCTATCAGTGCCGGTATGTCCTGGTAATGATAATAAAACGAATTTCTGTTTATACCGCACTCCCTGACCAACTCCTTGACGGTTATCTGGTTAAGCGGCATTTCCTCGAGCATTTTTAAAAATGTGTTCTTTATTTCTTTCTTTGTGAAGTTTGTCATGACCATCAGTTTCCTTTTGTCCGATATCTCTTATCCGCCGTACTATATGTTTTATTTGATCTCGGCCGCCCATGCAAGTGCATCATCTATATGCGGTCTGAAGTTCTCTTTTCCGACCTTCTTTACAAATCCGCTCTTTTCCATTGTCTTATACGGCTGCTCATTTACATGCGAGAATACCAGGGTTATATTGTTAGCGGCACATCTATCATAGAGCTGCTCTAAGGAATGCATGGCAGTGGCATCTATAGCGGGCACACCCCTCATCCTTATAACGATAGCCTTGGTAAAGTCCTTAAATGAAACTCCCGAAAGCTGGTCAGCATCTCCGAAGAACATAGGACCGGAAATCTCGTATACCCTTACATGCCTCGGTACATCTTTATAATCAAGACCATCCGGTGCTTCCTCAGGATCATAGTATTTCCATCCGCTTATCTTGGTCTCGTCACTCATCTTCTTCATGAACAGAACACATGCACATATCATTCCTGCTTCAATAGCTATGACCAGATCAAATACTACCGTAAGCACAAATGTAAGCACCAGTACCAATATATCACTCTTCGGCGCTGTTTTGCACAGATGCACGAAGGTTCTCCACTGGCACATATTGTAAGCTACCATGAAAAGAATCGCTGCTATTGCAGGCATGGGTATCATGGCCGCATAAGGCATAAGGAATACCAATACCAGCACAAGTACTATCGCGTGTACCATTCCGGCTATAGGAGTTCTTCCGCCGTTTTTGATATTTGCAGCAGTTCTTGCTATAGCACCTGTAGCAGGTATACCTCCGAAAAGAGCTGAGCCGATATTACCGGCACCCTGTGCTACAAGTTCCATGTTTGATCTGTGGTGAGAATTGATCATACTGTCGGCTACTACACAGGATAAAAGTGATTCTATGGCTGCAAGGATCGCTATGGTAAGTCCGTCAGGCGCAACATTCCTTATAGCACTCCAGGATATTTCCGGAAGACGGAATGAAGGCAGTTTATTGCTGATGCTGTAAAGATTACCGATAGTATTTACATTCATATTAAAAAGCCTTACCATCAAAATGCTTACCACAACAGCTATGAGTGAGCCGGGGATTTTTTCCGAGATAAAAGGCCATACGATAAGGATCGCCATACATACCACACCGACTATGACTGCCTGCCAGTTGATGCTTCCTATATTTGTACCTATGGCTTTTATCTTATCCATAGTCTCGATATTTTCCGTACCTGCAGGATATGTTAGTCCCAGGAAATCCTTTATCTGACCTATGAGAATAGTTACGGCAATACCCGAAGTAAAACCTGTAGTAATAGTATAAGGGATAAACTTGATAAGCGAACCGAGTCTTAATAATCCCATAACTATCAGGATGATACCTGCCATAATTGTAGCAAGTATCAGACCGTCCATACCGTTTCTTGCAACAATTCCGGCAACTATAGTAGCAAACGCAGCAGTAGGGCCCGCTATCTGTACACGGCTGCCACCTAAAAACGAAATAATGAATCCTGCTACTATGGCAGTATATACGCCTTGTTCAGGTCCTACGCCCGAAGCCAGAGCGAGCGCTATGGACAGCGGCAGTGCGATGACCGCAACGATCAGACCTGCCACCAAGTCTGTTGCAAATTGCTTTCCGCTGTACTTACCAAGTACGCTGAACAGCATTGGTTTTAACTTATCCTTTTTCACTTTATCTCTCCCTAAATATACATGATTGATTTCATAAAACTCATTGATTATACATCTATAATAGAAATGTCAAGAAAAAAACTCTGACGTGCTTTTATAAACATGTCAGAGTTTAAAAGAGGCGACAATCGGATTCGAACCGATGAATCAGGGTGTTGCAGACCCACGCCTTACCACTTGGCTATGTCGCCATAATAAAGAAAAAACTCCCCGAGTTGGGCTCGAACCAACAACCCTTCGGTTAACAGCCGAATGCTCTGCCATTGAGCTATCGAGGAATAAAGCACATTATAAATGTTCTTTCAAACTAATCATAAAGAACAAGAAGGACATCCTTCCGGAAAACCTTCAGGTCAAGCCCTCGGCCTATTAGTAGCAGTCAGCTCCATACGTTACCGTACTTCCACACCTGCC
>JAFRSU010000066.1 GCA_017427415.1 Lachnospiraceae bacterium
CATCTCCTTGATTAAAGTTTTGAAGAACTTTTCCAATACTATATATTGTACCATTACAATCAAACTCAAAATTCCATGATTTAATAGTTTTTCCGGATTTATTTGTAATAACTAAATTTATTTGATAGTTTTCTTTTACAATCTCCCATTCAAAATCTGATGCCGAAAGAGGTTGCATTAGCTCTTCTACAACTAAAGCACGAGGCCAGTAATGAAAATCATTATTAAATCCAACAGTTCTTTCATTATGTGGTTCTATAGTAGCATCCCAATTCAGATTTTGAATTGCATAAATACCATTTCCAAGATCAATGATATAATCTGACATATCAGCTTTAACATTATCATTTGAATAAAAATATAATTTCCAATTATTAACTGTCGTATTCGAATTATTACGTATAGTCAGCACAGAACGACCTTCTCCGACTCTTTGGAACAATACAACTATCCCGTTATCATTCGCAGGTGAAATAGGTTGTACTGAATGATCATCAGGATCAAGTGGAATAAATGAATAACCACCAACACTTCCACTTCCGGAACTACCTGAACCAGAACTGGATGTTGATGTTCCTAAAGTACAAGACAGTTTATACTTTCGATCTGTCTTAACAAGCAAATTACCTTTATTATCATACATCCTGTATATAGCATTTAATAAAGTGCCATTTCTACTCTCTTTTTTTAATGCATTACCATCAAATTCTTTGGGAAGCTGCCAATAAAGCTGAACAACTATCTTTGCACTACCAATAGAAGTCAGATTAAAATATTTTGAACACTTTTCAATATCGTTATGATATCCGGATGTATCTAAAGGATCATAATACATCCAGAATCCTGCGTTTACCTTTTGAGTATATTTATCCTCAGTACCAGGAACAAGTTCAAATCCTTTATATATAATACTATCAATATATTGCCAAAAATCATGTCCTGTCGGATCGGTTAAAGGCAGATCCGCATCATATTCCATGGAAAAATCCAATAAATCGTGTTCAAGCGCTTCAGCTGCCGAATACAGCATTTCTCTGTTAGGCAGATCCGAAGTACTTTTTGCGGTTGAAATGAATAAGGAGTACGAGATCAAAAGCAAAGAAAGGCACAGCACCATTAAGACCGTGCTAACAACAAGCCCGGTTATAATGGCTGAGCCTCTGTTGTCACTCTTATATGATTTTAATGTATCATTCATCATATAATCGTCTCTCCCCTTTTTTCCCCTTTATTAATACTACAAACAATATCAGTGAATTATCCGTTATTGAGAAGAATATACACCTACTACCTTTTCATAAAGTTTATCTTCTGTCAAACCAGACTTTTGTGACAGATTAAGTTCATACCCGGCACCATATCCAAATTTAGTCCTGTCACTGTAATATACCGCATATATGATACCGTCATCACTGTATTCTATGGCTATGTACGCCTTTAATAACTGCTTATCATGCAAATATTCTGACAGCAACTCAAACATAAGCTTTTTATTTGCATCATATGTTGCAGGGTTCTTCTTATAATTCTCATAATCAGTTTTATCACACAAGAAATAATATATGGTGTCATTTTTAAGAGCACCGTCTACTGTGTGATATTTATTTGTATATGTGAAACTGGCTATATTTGAACTTTTACTACCCCAGTTCTTAAGCTCTTTCAAAGTATTATCAGACTTTAACTGTGCTATCTTATTCTTTAAAGCCATATATATAAGTTCAGCATTATCTTCCTGTTTCCTATTGATCGAGTATTCCTGCCAGCTTATAAGACTTAAAGTGGTGATTGCAGCCAAAACAGAGATAAGCAGCAAAACCACGCATATCTCAACAAGTGTAAAGCCTTTATTCGATTGTCTTATTGATACTTTCTCCATAAGACCACCATTCTTCCTATAGCTGAATATTTATACATTCTAAAAAATCACATACTACCCCTTATTCTTTATATCGTCAATTTTACACCTTTTTATTATACAATTCAACAAAAAACGGGCAAAAAGCGAAAAAAACTTCGAAATCATGCGGTTTCGCGGTAATATTTACGTAATAATTATGCTATTTAAAAATAAATTAAACTCCCGGGTAACCCAAAAGTTCACCGGGAGTTTGATAAGTCAAACTATTATATTTTTTATGGTCTGTATGACCTGAGTTTATTTTCTATCTCAAGTACTTCTCCTGCTTTTAGCGTACCGGTCTTTAAGTACTGCTCAAACATAGCAGTAAATGAACCTGCAAAAAGTTTGTCTAAAAGCACTTTTATCTCCGTCTCTTGTATTTTCTGCTTTGAAATTATGGCACGGCACATAAAACCGGGCTCTATACGCTCTACGGCACCCTTATCTATCAGACGCTTGATAACAGTGTATGTAGTGTTCTTTTCCCAGCCTACATACTCCTTTATGATCTTGGCTATATCCTTGGCTGCAAGCACCTTGTTAGACCATAAAAGCTCCATTACATTTAGTTCACCCTCGTGCAGACGAATCTCGTTCATAATCTATATATACCTTCCGGATATAAAACTTGTCGAAACAGCCATTATTCTACAATAATAGTTAGCGATTGTCAAGGCAAATTCTTGACTTTGCTCATATTTTTTTGACTTTTTAGATTGTAAAAGCACCTAATCTGTATGCTGCATAATACGGTATCACATATTCCCCATCCTGGCACTTGATATTATCATCTCTCAGACTGATATAAACATCCTTACCCGTGATCTTCAGATATGATTTGACGCTTCTTATATTGCTTTTCCCGTCCTGCTTTATCTCCACAGGTATTTTCTGCCCGTTTACTTCTGCTATAATGCTGACATTGGCTCCCTGTCCTGACTCCCAGTATGTGACTTCAGTCCCGCTAGACTTTATGTTCTGTATAAGCATGCTTTCCATTATCTTTTTTTCACATTTCACCTCATACATCCCGAAGTCGCCCGCATATAGCCTGAAGTTATCCTTATCGTCTTCTATCCTGTATATGAGTTCTTGTTGGCACATATAGTCTATGGCAGGGGCATACATCTGCTTTGTGGCCCCGTTCCTTATCACAGTATACATGAACTTATGGTTATCTTTTAGGAGTATCTGCTCCATCGCATCCCATACATTTAGCAATCTGCCGGATATCTGTTTATCCCTGCATTCATATATGGTACCGACAAGTATTGCGTTTTTAAGCACATCCTGTCTCTGCCTGATGTTCTCCGTACTGCCATGTCTTAAGTATTCACCCACTATCTCAGGACATCCGCCCACTATCTTATATAAGTCGAACAGGTCCTGTATTTCCTCATGTATCATATCGGGTATCTTACGTTTGTTAGATATATGGCCCGATATTACCTCATCATACCATTCATGATCGGTAGCGGCAAGGAATTCTCCGAAGTCCATAGGTAGCATATGATATGTCGAGTCGGTTACCGACAGAGCCTCCTCATATCTTCTTGCATTTTCTTTAGTATCCGTTATGATAAAAAGCTTTATAGCACCTGTATATCCGTCAAACAGACCGCATTCCGGCATCCAGATAGGAGTATTATCCATTATGATTGGAATATTGACCATATATTCAGGGTCAATCCTAAAAAACTCCGAGAAGAATTGCAGGGAAACATCAGAGCCTTTGATACGCTCAGGATAACTAAAAGCTCCTGTTTTGCTTTCAATCAGTTCTGTGTCAGGATCAATCCCAAGATATGCTGTAAGCGCATTAATAAAAGCCTCATCATGTTTTACGTCCACATAGAGGTATTCCTCATAGTTTTCCTTAACGTAATCAAGCACGGAGTAAGTTTTCCCCGTGCTTTTCATACCGTATATGATAAAACATCTTTTATTTTCCTGTTTGTCTGCTTTTTCTAATTGAGTTAAGATTCTTCTTTTCATATTAATCAAAATTCTTCGCTGTATGTCGATGCCACAAAGCGGTATCGACTTTAGTTCAGGATGATAAATGCGGTCTCAATATTACAAACGTAAGTGCCGGATGACAAGTGTAGGTACAGGATGACAATTATACGAATGTACAATTTGAAAGCAATTCCCGGAAGTACTCAGGTAACGGTGCTTCAAACTCCATATATTCTCCGGTAGTCGGATGTACAAATCCGAGCACTCCCGCGTGCAGGCACTGGCCTTCAAAGGCAAGGCCAAGTATCTTCTGCCCTTCTTTATACGGACCGTATACCGCATCACCGAGCAACGGGTGTCCTATATATGACATATGTACTCTTATCTGGTGTGTCCTTCCGGTCTCAAGTACACATTCTATATATGAATACTTTCCGGCTATCTCTCCGATCACCTTATAGTGTGTCACGGCGTCCTTGCCGTTTTTCACGTTCGCAGCCATTTTCTTTCTGTCAGAAGGACTTCTGCCGATAGTTGCTTCCACTCTTCCTTCTTTTTCTTTAAAAGTACCGTGACATACAGCTCTGTAGCGTCTGGTGATGCTGTGCTCCTTTAACTGCTCGGCGAGGCTCTTGTGTGCCTTATCGTTCTTAGCTGCTATTATCAGCCCTGTGGTATCCTTATCTATCCTGTGTACTATACCCGGACGCAGCACTCCGTTTATCCCCGAAAGTCTGTCCTTACAATGGTACATAAGTGCATTGACCATGGTACCGGAGTAATTCCCCGCAGCCGGATGTACCACCATACCCTTAGGCTTGTTGATGACGATCACATCATCATCTTCATATACTATGTCAAGAGGGATATCTTCAGCCTCTATATCAGGCACTATAGTCTGTGGCAGAGTAAGCAATATCTCATCGCCGTATTTCGGTACAAAGGAAGCCTTCACCTGCTTACCGTTTACCAATACCTGCCCGTTATCTATCAGTTTTTTTATAAAGCTCCGTGACAGCTCTTCTCCGCCCTCAGCACCTAAAAACGGCGTCTCTGCGAGCAGCCTGTCTATCCTTATATCCTCGAAGCTCTCATCTATTACAATCTTAAATTCTCTTGCGTAAAGTTTTTCATCAGCCATTGTTAACCTGCGAAGTGTTCTTTTCGGTATTTTCCTGTGTATTTTCATCTGCTGCGTAACTGTTATCTTCGCCGTTTTCCGTCTCAAACTCGGATTTATCTTTATCAGCCTTAGGCTTACCGAATGTAAAGAACTCCAGGTCCTCATCCTTATATATGAACACTATAAGAATAAATACAGCAAACATGGCAAAAGTGATATAGATGTCAGCCACATTAAATATCGGGAAATCTATAAGCTCAATGTATAAGAAATCAGTAACATATCCCTGATAAAACCTGTCTATGAGATTTCCCAGTGCACCGGAAAAGACAAATATGAAAAGTATCCTTAAGAGATGATACTTTTTATTCTCCGGTATCTTTATGAAGAAATATATAAGGACAGCCATAAGGGCTATGCTTATAAAAGACAATATACTTATTCTTCCCTGGAGCATGCCCCATGCGGCACCTTTATTTGACAGCAGCTTCAGCTTGAACACCTTATCTATGATCGTAAAAGGTTCATCCGCTAAGTCACGTCTGGCCATATATTTTGTTAATTGGTCAAAGAATATCAAGGCAGCCGTTAAAAACGGGGCTATGATATACCAGTGCTTCTTTTTCAAATTATCCTCCAAAGATCTGTAAACTTAGTAAGGCAGGCGAGGAGATCCCCGTCTGCCTTTTCATTAACTAGTCATTATCACCCAAATCAGACAGGTTCAGGTCATTTCCCTTACTGTCATCATTGTCTTCGAAGTCGGTGTAATCAAACTCTACTTCTTCACCTTCTTCACTGAAGCTGTCCTTGTACATAGGGACACCTTCTTCAGCTACAAGCTCATGCACATCATTTTCCGTCTCGTCATATTCCTTATCATCTTTTTTTGTATCTGTCTCTTCCGAGATAAATACATCAAGCTTCTGGATGTTGATATTAAATGCATCCGTCTCAAGAAGGTCTATCTGAGCCTGTGCGAGATTTTTGAACTGAGCCTTGTATTTTTCATATTGCTGAAGCAATGCTATGGTCTTATTATGCAGGTTCTCCAGCTCATTCTTGGCATCTGCCAAGAGTATGTTGGCTTTAACCTTTGCTTCCTTCTCTATGCGCTTGGCATCCTTGTTGGCCGCTTCCTTTGTGGTCTCAGCGGTCTTCTCAGCAAGTACAAGTGCCTTCTGCAAGGTCTTCTCGATGGACTTGTAATACTGGATACCCTCATTAAGTACCGCAACCTTGTCCTTAAGCTCCATGTTCTCTCTGTACAGGATC
>JAFRSU010000067.1 GCA_017427415.1 Lachnospiraceae bacterium
ACAAAAAATATCAAGAAATACAACTATTTTTAATAAAACTAAAATATAAGCTATTAAAAAATTTTAACAGGAACAGCGGATGCGAAAGAACTACTTAAAACAGGCTACTTTTTCAGTGGTCTCGAACCGTCCCCTGTTCCCTAAAGCGTTACATAAGGGAGAAAAGACATATGAAATTAATAGGCAATATTATTTGGTTCTTGTTTGGCGGTTTTATCGGTGCGTTAATGTGGGCGCTGGTTGGATTCCTCTGGTGCTGTACCATAGTAGGTATTCCTTTCGGAGTGCAGTGTTTTAAAGCTGCATTTCTGGTCCTGTGGCCTTTTGGAAAGGAAGTAGTATATGGTGGTGGCTCGGTTTCATTTATTGTAAATATGCTATGGATTATTTTTGGAGGCTTGGAACTTGCTTTTTTCCATCTAGTGATCGGAGGTATATACTGCCTCACTGTGGTCGGTATACCATTTGGTCTGCAGCAGTTTAAATTGGCCAAGCTGGCATTTATGCCGTTCGGAGCCCAAGTTGGTTAGGATATATTATTATTAAAGATAAGAGTGTGAGATGCAACAATTAAATTTGTTCCCGGCTCCTCCTGATCCAAGATCACCGGTATCGGTAACATGGAATCTATGGCATGGCTGTACACGGGTTAGTACCGGATGCAAGCACTGCTATATGTACCGACGTGATGAAGCGGTAGGACGGGATCCTTCTATAGTTGAAAAGACCAAGAGCTATAACTTACCTGTTAGAAAACTTCGCTCGAGCGAATATAAGGGGAGATACAAGATTCCTGCAGGGTCAATGATATATACGTGCTTTTCTTCTGATTTTTTTCACTGTGAGGCGGATAAATGGAGAGAAGATGCATGGAATATGATAAGAGAACGAAATGATTGCAGTTTTCTTATTATAACAAAACGTCCGGAACGTATTATGGAGAGCCTTCCCTATGACTGGAATGTTGGGTGGGAGCATGTGACTATAGCGGTCACATGTGAAAATCAGGAAATGGCAGATAAAAGGCTTCCGGTTTACCTGAATATCCCTATGAAGCATTATTCGGTCATGATTGAACCTATGCTATCCGGAGTAGATCTAAGGCAGTATCTTTCAACAGGAAAGATAGAGGATGTGAATGTAGGTGGAGAGTCCGGTCCGGAAGCAAGATTATGTGATTTTAGCTGGGTGCTTGATGTTCATGACCAGTGTATGGATTATGGAGTAGGTTTTTACTATCATCAGACCGGTGCAAGACTGCTAAAGGATGGTAGGGAGTACAGGATCAGCAGGGAACATCAGCATGAGCAGGCTAAAAAAGCCGGACTTGATATAAACAGAAATAGGTAATGTAAAGGGAACAGGGGGGAACAGATGAAGGAGTGGGGATTACTATGGATTCAAACGCCTTATTGATTATCGTAATGATTTTTATTACTGTTGCTTTAAGCATCGGCTCATTTGTACTTGCTAAGAAGCAGCGGAAAAACAGAGCTTCCGATATCAGCCGGCAGTATACCGGTAGGATTTCTCGGAAAAAAAACATACCGTTAAAAGAGATGTATCCGTATCTTATAGGATACGCTGCCAATAAACTGTCTACGGAAAACAAAACAAACGAAATGGTCTATACTCCCGCGGGGCACTTAAGAGACGACATAAAGACAGATATAGCTGAAAAAAGATTGGAGATACAGGACTTTTTAACCACGTACCAGCCTGAATTCGAAAAAAGATTAAAGGTCGGCCGTTTTGTTGATGCCTCCGGAAAGTTACCCCCCGAAAATGTTAATCTGGCAGCAGATGAGTTGTATAACTTTTATAAAGAGAGTATGTAGTGGGAACGGAGAACCGTCCCCTGTTCCCATTACACGTGGTCCATTTAAAGAGGATTAGAGAAAAGGTAAGGATAATGGATAAACTGGAAAGATTACTGGAGGCGCCTTGTTTTATACTTGATATCTTACCGGGGCGTGTCCCAAGGCGAAAAGCAAAAGAGTATGCCGAACTTGAGAAGGAATATCTTCATACGGAGGAGCAGGAAAAGAAATTTTTCAACGTACTGATGAAGCTAAGGTGTTATTATGATCTTAAAATAGTACTCCCGGATGGTGAGGAGACAGATGATATAACAGTAGCTGATCTTAAGGAATCAGTAGGTCGCAAATATTTACAGATATTAGTTGAGGATTCACTGATCGTTTCCGATCCGGATGATATGTATATGAGCCTCTTTAACCCTTCGGATGAAATGCTTGAGATCATAAAAGGCATTACCGCTTCTGAAGGTATGTGTGTATGGGAAAGCACTAAATGTGACTAAAGTAATACATTTAAGTTACTTTTGCACCTTAAATAAGATCTGATGGATTTAGGGAACTTTTTTGACTAAGATTTCAAGAAAAGTTCCCTAAAAAAATGGGGTTGGGAACGGAGAACCGTCCCCTGTTCCCAGGGAGTTTTATAGTACACCTGCATGCGCTATACTGGGTTCAGAGATGATAAGGAGGGAACACGATGACGGTTAATGAAGCAAGAGATATACAAAATGAATTCCAGGAGAATCAGAACCCTACCGAGGAGGAGGTATTTCTTTTTACAGAGGCGATTAACTTCCTTATCGAAGAAGAACATAATCCCGGGGATATGCTGAGCCTGGGCGGGTATTATTACGAGATCAAGCGTTTTGATCTGGCACTAAAGTACTATGAGATGGCTGCGACATATGATTATGATCCGGCATATGAGTGCCTGGGGTATATCTGGTATTACGGCAGGACCGGGGAGCGGGATTTTAAGAAGGCTTTTGAGTATTTCTCAAAGCTTATGGATAAAGGTAATCCGGTAGCGGCTTATAAGGTTGCCGATATGTACCGGAACGGGTATTATGTAGATAAGGATCAGAAAAAGTACGAGGAGATAATTGAAAATCTATACCCGAGAGTTAAGGGGATGACAAATGTATTTGATCCCGTGCCCGAGGTGTTCACAAGGCTTGCAAGGATCAGGACTTCACAGGGGCGTAAGGATGAGGCCGTGGAGCTTTACCTGTACGCTAAGGATTTCCTGGCGCAGAGGATAAGCTACAACGCCTTTTTCGGTAACCTGAACATCATGAAGTGGCTGATAGATGACCTTTACGAGCTGATTGATCTTGATACGGATGACTTTGACCTTTATGATCTGTATTATCTCCTAAAATCACCTCACAAGATAACGTTCATGTATAATGATGAACCTCAATCCCTGGAATCCGTTATGGAAGGAGACGAGTGCACAGTCTGCTTTAACGGAAAATGGTATCATAGCCGCGATGATTTCTTTAAGGATGCTTGTGTGGATGATACCAAGATCACAGAAATATATGATGAGTTCCGGGGATTTTATGTGGAGTCATAATCCGGGGATCACGGGGATAATGACACAAAGGTAGGGGCCTGACCCCTTTAGCGTACTAAAGTGCGGCAAATACTGACAGATCAAGGAGGGACGACATGGGAGACGCGATCATTAAGGTAAAGAATTCTTCATATGCCAGATACGAGGAGCTGTTGCTTAGAAGAGACGATGTGAAGAAAAAGGCATTCCAGTACGGGGTGGAGTATAACAGGACTTTCGGCGAGCTGATCTTAAAGGTCTTTGAAAAGAAGATAGAGTGTATCAGGAAAAAGAAGACCGTAGAATATTGCCAGTCCTTTAAAAATCACGGAAAGAATGTTGACCTGGCAGGACTTCAGACTTACCTGGAAAGACAGCTGGCCGATTATGAGAAAAGATTAAAAGCCATGGTAGAGGAAAATGAAGCAGCTAAATCTGCCGGTACGGTCACTGAGACGGAGTTGCTGCAGATCAAAAGAATTTACCGGCGTATGGTCAAGAAAATCCACCCCGATATCAATCCGCTTACCAACACGAACGAGGAATTGAAAGGCTTGTGGCAGAGGCTTGTCATCGCCTATGAATGCAATGAACTTAAGGAGCTGAAAGAGACAGAGGTGCTTATCAACGCACTTATGGCTAAGCTGGATATGGGTGTTATGGAGATCGAGATACCCGATATCGACACAAAGATAAAGGAGCTTGAGGGAGAGATCGATAATATCCTGAATACCGACCCTTACCAGTACAGATATCTGCTTGAAGATGAGACTGCTGTCGCAGAGAAGAAAAAGGCACTGGAAGATGAGTTTAAGGAATACGAAGAGTACAGCAATAAATTGGAGGAGATGCTGGATAGTCTTCTGGGATATGGGATGACTTTTACGTTTATGATGAACTGATATAAAGCCTTCCCCTTTAAGGGGAAGGCAAGGTGCCTCCTTTAGGAGGCGGATGAGGTGTTGTAACATAGGATGAGGCTGGAAGTTCCCCAAGGTGGCGAACAGACGAAAGGAGCAATTATCATGTCAAATGAGCTTACTAAACAGGAGCAGGGGCTTGTATCTTTGGTGGATACACATGAACTGGGCGACATCATAAAGCCGCTTATAAGGGAGATACATCTGTTTGATTCGTACATAGCCGGTACCACACACCTTGATGACAGTTCCGTACTGGACAAGATCAAGGCCGGCGATATGCTTACCCTTCAGCGTGAGAGCAATAAGTTCGACAGCAATGCCATCCTGATGCTTAACGCCGATGGCAAGAAGCTTGGCTATGTCCCTGAGAAGGATAACCTGATATTTGCCAGGCTTATGGATGCTGGCAAGTTATTAAAAGCTAAGATCAGCGATATAACAATGAAGGGGTCTTTTAAGCAGATCAGTGTGGGGATATACCTGGTAGATTTCTTATGGACCGGGGGACGGTGGCAGTGGTCCATTTTAGGGCGTATAATATCGGATGTTCACAACCGATAATAGGAGGAGCCTATGCAGAAAAGAGCAAGATTCATTAACAAAGCTTTTAAGATGAACAGACAGGCACAGCTTTATGAAGCAAGCGGTAATGCAGAAATGGCATACCGCTGTTACCTGGAAAATGCAATGACGGGAACTGACGGAAAGTCGTTGTATGAACTGGGGAAAAAGTATCTGTTTGGAGAGTTCGTTGATTTTGATTATGATAAAGCGGGACATTATTTCAAAATGGCATACGAAACCGGCTTTAAACTGCCGGGATTTGCATATATAGTGATCGGTTCATGGGAGAAGAACAGTAATGATGCGACATGGGATTCCGAGATGAACTGGTACCGGCTTGCAGCTGATAACGGATGTGAGCATGGTTATGAATGCATGGGCAGCCTGTATATGGAAAAGGGCGATTATAAAAAAGCGATCGAATCATTCCTTACACCTGCAAAAAACGAGTCCCTTTCCCTGTACAGTCTTGGGAAGATATATGAAGAAGGCCTGGGTGTGGAAAAAGATACGGATAAAGCTATAGAATACTACAGAAGGACGATCGTTGACTGTGAGTATTGCAAGGATAAAGGTGATGAATATTACGAGAAAGCGAAAGCCAGGCTGCAGGAACTGGGTGCGGCTTGAGTATCCGCAGATCAATGTATCAATCAACTTTGGGGTTTGAAAATAATATGTTAATTTGGTATAATGAATGCATAGTCGGATATAGCTATAGTAGAGAAGGGGGTATAATATGCTTTTTTCAAAAAAGAGCCGGGAACCGGAGATAAAATATGATCCCCCCGGGACGGGGTTAAGCAGCAGAAGAGATGGAAGGAGTGGCAAAAATGATTTACAATGACTTTAATGGAATTAAGCTTTCGGCACTTGGTATGGGAAATATGAGACTTCCCGTATTAAATGGAGATGACAATACAATCGATGTTGATACGGCAAAAGAAATGCTTGCATACTGCATGGCTAACGGGATTAACTACTATGATACAGCTTATGGATATCATGGCGGTCAGTCTGAACTGGTTGTAGGAAAACTGATGAAAGCCTATGACAGGGACAGCTTTTATTTGGCATCCAAATTCCCAGGTTATGATCTTGCCAATATGCCTAAGGTAAAGGAGATTTTCGAAGAGCAGCTAAAGAAGTGCCAGGTAGAATATTTTGATTTTTATCTGTTCCATAATGTTTGTGAGATGAACATTGACGCATATCTTGATCCTAAATTCGGGATATATGATTATCTCATGGAGCAGAAGAAAAACGGCAGGATCAGGCATTTGGGCTTCTCCGCACATGGTGACATTGAATGTATTACGCGTTTCCTTAAAGCTTATGGCAAGGATATGGAGTTTGCGCAGATAGAACTAAATTATTATGATTATCACTTCCAGAATGCCAAGGGGAAGGTAGAGCTTCTTGAGAAATGGAATATCCCGATATGGGTAATGGAGCCCGTAAGAGGCGGACAGCTTGCCAAGCTTTCTTCAGATGCCACAGCTAAGCTGAAAGCTGCAAGACCTGATGAAGAGGTGCCTGCCTGGGCATTCAGGTTCCTTCAGAGTATTCCGTCTGTAACTATGACACTGTCGGGTATGTCCAATATGCAGCAGCTTAAAAGCAATATCAAAACTTACGAGGAAAGCAAACCGTTATCGGAATCGGAGATGGAGCTGATCCTCGGCATTGCCGATGAGATGATCAAAAAGACTGCTGTACCTTGTACCGGATGTCATTATTGTGTATCAAAATGTCCTAAGAAAATAGATATTCCGTTTATGTTAAAGCTTTACAATGAATCTGTAGCAGACGGCCCGGGTGCATTTATTGCTCCTATGGCTCTGGCATCCGTGGATGCAGACAGGCAGCCTGATCGCTGTATCAACTGTCATAGTTGTGAAAAGGTATGTCCTCAGAAGATCCATATCCCTGAGGAACTTAAAAAGTTTGTAAAAAGAATGGGAATGTAAGTTGTTGCTCGTTCTGAAGGCTTGTGTGTATGGGAAAGCAGGTAGGCAGATGGAAAAAGAAGACATGATCTATACCCGAAAAAGGAGCATAAGCTCTGCGTATGTTGACTGGAGCGTGAAACTCGGTGTGGCACAGGCTCAGCTCATGCTGCAGGACTGTATGACGGAGTGTTTCGGAAAGTTAAAGTGTGATAATATCAGCTTTATGAAATTAGGATATTTTTGGGTGATGACCAAATCAAAGATTAAAGTATTTAAGCGCCCCGGATGGAACGATACGGTTGAAACATCGACATTCCCTGTAAAGAATTCGGGGTTAAGGACATGTGTTAATACCGTATTTAAGGATATGAACGGTGAGCTTCTTCTTGTGGCAAATCAGGAGATGTGCCTTCTCGATATTGAAAAGCACAGGCCGGTACCGCTCTCAAAGGTCCCTTATCCTGATAATAATTTCCTGGATGCGGTTCTTGCAGATGATTTTGAAAGAATAAACTATCCGGATTCAGATTATACCGAAGTATATGAACAGGTGATCCGGTCGTCCAATCTTGATATGCTGCATCATCTTAATAATACGGAATATGTAAAGTTCGCACTCAATGTATTCCCTGAAAAGTTCCTGTTAGAGCACGAGATAGATGAGATCGAAGTGCATTTTAAGGCGGAGAGTAAAGAAAATCAGACTCTTAAGATCCTGAGGAAGGATGTCGGAAATACGGTGTATATCAGGATCAAAGAGAGCGAACGGTGCGTGGCCGACCTGAAATTGGTGTTGTAATGGACCGGGGGGACGGGGTTAGTGGTCCATTTTGTGGCAGTATTAAGCTTCGTTTACAAGTTTGCCTGTTATACATTCCGGTACAAGCGCAAACATAAGTGTCCTAGGACCCGCATTGGTTACCTCGTGTTCGATATACTTTTCGTCGTTTGTAAATTTATAGCTCAACTGTCGCGAGATTTTTATGACCGTTTCCATATCTTCTATGATCTCAATTTTGCCGAATACTATCACGCTGCGAATGTTTAATGCCCACTCACCGGGTTTGCGGAAACCCTGGTCATACACACAGAAAGAAGCCTTGTTGTGCCGTTTGATCGCATCAATCTTATGACCGGTTTTGCCTCCGTGGAAATATAGTTTTCCATCTTCTTCGCAATAGTAGTGATTGATCGGCATGCCATATGGATAGTCATCGTCGCCGAGCACCGACAATACTCCGCGAGGTTCTTTCTTGAGCAGATCTATGCAGTCTTCCTCTGATAGTTTCTGCTTTTTTCTTACCAATTCTCTAAACATATTTTCCCCTTTTATTTGTCGTTTTATAAACCGTACCGTCTGAAGCAACAGGTACTTTCGAATTAGATGTATCCATTATATCATATTAGTCAAGGACAGTGGACCGGATGACACAAAAATATAACATATGGAGGTTTATGTGGTATAATATAATGGTCGTTTATGAACAAATTGAACGGTGTGGAGTGTGACAGGGGGACGGGGTTAGTGGTCCGTTTTGACATTGAGAAGAATAGTTAGTAAAGGATATAAAAAGGATATAACTCAGTGATATAATTGTTTTATGATAATATAAAAAAATTGTATTAATAGGAGATATATATCATGAAGAAAATCGGAAAAGGTTTTTTGATAGTTATATGTGTTGTTCTGGTATTAATAGCAATGGTATTGTTTAAAGGATGCCAAGAGTTAAGTGACGATATTAAAAATCGGAGTATGAAAGATCAGCAAATGATATCGTATGGACGCGAGTTGCTGAAGCAGGCTCTTATGGATAATTATGGTCTGGGAGAAGGTGACTATGATGTCATTAATGAAAGATTATTTACGTATGATATTGACAAAATGATATTTGGTTTGAAGATTGGGGATAAGATCGGGTATAAGGTAGTTATGGCAGAGGTAAACTTAGAATGCGATGAAGTTTTTTTTGATTATTATAAAAAAGAATTTGAGGATGCTTTGATATCATATATTGAACGGAAGATGGAAAGTAACCCCCAATATAAGGAGATGGGATTTAAAAGATTAAACATATCCATATCTTTTCATTGTATGGCAGGAGGTATAGGTGAAGTGGAATATGGAATGCTCCCTGTATCTGTTAAACCGGATGGTTTTGATAAATTTTTGGAGAAATGCGACCATGATGGAAGCTTGTATGTCGGAATGAAATTAGATTGGTACTCTGAGGAATCCAAAGAAGTTCCGGAGAGGCTAAAGGATATTATGTCACCGGATAATGGTGAGATTCCGGCATACTTGGAAGTATCGCATTTTAAATGCGGATCCAATGCTGATTTACAACCTACGGACTTGGTGGATACGTGCACTTTTTACCGTGAAGACAGTGAGGTAAGGAATAAGATTGATCGTAGGAGTTATGAGTATTTGCAGGTGACTGATGATCTGATCGTTGAAAGATATTTTGACAGTTATCATCCTAAAGATGCCGTAAATGATAATGATTTCCACGCAGAACTAGACAATAAAGGTCATTTACATATTACTCCTGCGGATAAATATTACAATATATATTACAATATATATTTTAGAGATGCGCAGGAAGATGCTAATATACCATTTGTATATAGATACAGAAACGGGGAAAACACATTTTTAGTTTCGACATCGATGCAAAAATCCGGTTTATATAGCAATTGGTACGTGGGCGAGGCTGATGGCTTTGATATCATGATCCCCGAAGTAATAATAAAAAGTATTTTTAAAAAATGATACAATATTAAGCTTCGTTTACCAGTTCTCCTGTCACAAAAATCATCTTGCGTTTTTATCTGCCACATGATAATATAACCTTATAAGCAGTTAATAAACTTTTTGCAGCATGCTGCATTTATTCCGTATGGTGCGGAAACCTCGGTATATTCTGATTTAGTGTATTTGATATTATTCTATTTGATTATTGGTTATTGAGATTTG
>JAFRSU010000007.1 GCA_017427415.1 Lachnospiraceae bacterium
TACTGCAGGTCTGGTAACCTTTTTCCAGTAGAGTCCGTAAAGGAAAGGAGCAAGAAATGCGCCTGCCAGTGCACCCCAGGATATACCCATAAGCTGTGCTATGGCTGTAGGAGGATCAAGTGCTATGATAACGGATACCGCTACGAAGAATACGATCATCAGTCTCATGACAAACATCTGCTTCTTCTGATCCATATTCTTTATCACGTTGTCCTTAAGAAGGTCAAGTGTAAGTGTTGAGCTTGAGGTAAGTACCAGTGCGGAAAGGGTGGACATTGATGCGGAAAGCACGAGCACTACTACCACACCGATAAGGATATCGGAAAGTGAATTTTGTAACATGGCGGGTACGATACCGTCGTATGCTACAGCGCCTGTCTCTGCATTGATGAAGCTGGCGCCCTCGCCGCCGAAAAGTCTGCCGAAGCCGCCCATGAAATATGAGCCGCCGCCGATGATGACTGCGAAGAATGTGGATACGATGGTACCTGTCTTTATAGCCTTTTCACTCTTGATGGCGTAGAACTTCTGTACCATCTGAGGTAATCCCCATGTACCGAGTGAGGTAAGGATGACTACGCTCAATAAGCCTGAGGGGTCAGGTCCGAAGAAGGAAGCGAATACACCGGGCTGTTTAACGGTTTCCGCTGTTTCTACATTTGAAAGCTTGATAAGAGCCTCGGTAAAGCCGCCCTGCTTCATGAGCACGCTCGCGATGACCGCTACCATACCGATCAGCATGATCATACCCTGTATGAAGTCATTCATACTGGAGGCCATATATCCGCCGAGTATTACGTATACACCGGTAAGCACTGCCATACCGATGACCACTGCCTCGTAAGGGATATCAAACGCAAGTCCGAAGAGCTTTGAAAGTCCGTTATATACAGATGCTGTATAAGGGATCAAAAATACGAATGCGATAAGGGACGCTGCTATCTTTAATGCCTTACTTCCGTAACGTTTTCCGAAGAAGTCGGGCATGGTGGATGATGACAGGTGGTTGGTCATGACTCTGGTACGTCTGCCGAGTATTACCCATGCAAGCATCGAGCCGATGAGGGCATTGCCGATACCTATCCATGTGGATGCGATACCGAACTTCCATCCGAACTGTCCTGCGTATCCGATGAATACTACTGCGGAGAAATATGATGTACCGAATGAGAATGCAGCCATCCAGGGGCCGATCCTTCTGCCGCCGAGTACGAAATCATTTACTCCGGTTACCTTTTTCCTTGCGCTTACACCTACGAGTATCATGACAGCAAAGAAAACTACAAGTATAAGGATTTTAACAACCATAGCGATTACCTGCCAAAAGCAGCCTCCTTGTATTATGTTATTGCTTTAATGGTTTAAAGCGTTATGCTTTAACGCGTTAAAGTGATGATAGCACCTTTTCCTTCATTTGTCAACTACTTTTATTAAAAATGTGACAAGGGTTCTCCTGTCACAAAAAACATTGACATTTAAGTGCTGCTATATAATAATATATATGAATGTATTTCTTAAAGGGGGTTGTAAAAATGGCTGTAATGACTATGAAACAAAAGGCTCTTTCCATCAGGGAAAGCTACGAATTATACGAAGGCGAAGAATTAAAGTATTATATACAGAGAAGAAAACTTTTGACCAAAAAGCCGGTCTTTGACATATATATCGAATCCGGCGTGGTTGCAAGTATAGAGGTGACCGAGACAGGCTCTCCCCTTGTTTTTAAGATCACACTTAACGGTACAGATGCAGGCGAGATACGTTTCGACGGAGTAGCCGGTGTGAACAAGCTTATCTACGAAGCCAAAAATATCGAAATAGCCGGCAACGGCATGCTTACCGAATTTTCCGTAAAAGATAAGGACAAAAAAATCATAGGTACCATTAAAAAGAAAATTGTTTCTTATAAGGATACCTATGATATAGAATTTGAATCCGAAGGAGACTCACTCCTTTTTGCCGCTATAGCACTCACAGTCGACGAGACATTCCACGGATGATATCTCATTATCTCATGTAGTCTCCGGGCTTATACTGTCCGCTCTGCAGGAGGTACTTTGCCTTTAGGAGTGCGTCCCCGAGCAGCCTCGTGTTGGTACGGCATAAGGTCATCACAAAGTCTATCTCTTCGAAGAACTGTGCCGGTGTCACTTCAAGGCGCTGGTGGATGTTTTGTTCTTCATCATCTATAAGATGTATGTATTGCCCGTTTTCAAAACTCCAGATGTCGCGTTTTGCGGGCGATGCGCACATCTTTCTGATAACCTCGAAACTGAAAGGAGTTTCCCGGGGCATAAGGAAGGCCCAGTTTCCCACTTCCATTACCTTTCCGGCCTCTATGGGAGCTGCTTTTTTCTTTTTTCTCACCAGATATATCGCAAGTGCCGCAACAGGTATCACAAATACGGCGATAAGAATGATATCGTCTATCAGATTGTAGTTCGGGACCATATCATAATAATCCCTTGCTGTTTTTCCTCTCGGGGCTATGGAGCTTTCCGCATCGGATCCGCCGTGATGATGCCCCCTCCAGTCCTTGTCGCATTTCATAAAGTATGAATACGATATCTCATCGACTCCGTTGTCATCCCATGTCACATCCATATTGTACCATTTGCCCTGATACTGCACCCTGTTCCAGGCATGGTTGCCGCCTATCTCTATGGTAACGGGGATATCGAGCTCACGCATGATGGCATAAAATGCAAATGCGTATCCGGTACATGAAGACCTTCCTTTACAGAGTGCACTGTACGCACCGCCTTCAAAAGCCACATATCTGTTAAGGAGCACCAGGTAGTCATGCACTGCTTTTATCTTTTCATAATCCCCCTCAAGGTCCTCAAACTTGGAAGCGATCTTTTTTACTCTTCTTTCCGCCATAAAACTTGCATAAATCGACGGCTCGCTTAAGTGTAAATGCACCTCATATCCTTCAGGGCACGGTACATACTCATACCTTAATGCATAAAGTTCACATCCCGCATAACTTCCGTTTGCTGTATTTCTCTGGAGAATATCATAAAAATCTATATTCTTTGGAGGAAACGAAGATGTAAAGTATATCTCTCCCTTTCCCTTACTCATCGCTTCATCGATGATATTGTCAAGCTCCTCTGTAGTACGTACTACCTGCCCGTGCTTATATGTGTCACTGAATATCACAAACCGTACGAATACCAGAGCAAGTATGAGCACCAATATTATGGTACCGATTGCTTTCTTTGCTCCGCCTTTTTTTTCACCGTGCATTTTTCCAAGTTCCTTCCATGTTTTCTGTCATTCTGAGCGACAGTGAAGAATCTTTCCTATGTCATAAGATCCTTCACTTCGTTCAGGATGACATTATATTACTTCCTGAGGTATTACATCATCTGCAGTTTATTATTCTCCTGCGATACGGCATCATCCAGCATTTTTCCTATGACACCGGAGCTAAGCTGTGCATCGAGCAGATCATCCGATGCTGCTTTATCGTATTCGATCTTTAAAAGCTTTATGGTCTTATCTAAATTTTCCGAGATGATCCCTAAGCATTCCCTGCTGTTCGGTGTATCTATGCCGTTTTCCGCGATCTTATGGTACATCTCAAGCGTTTTCTGCGTCTCCGGGAGATAGAAGAACTTGACCTTGGCTGATGCGGTCTTGTTGCCGGTCTTCATCAGGCCCTTTAGGAGATTATTGATCTCCTCTGCCTTGGCCTTAACCGAGGCATCCTCGATCCCCTCTAAGCTCAGCTCATGCTCACTCTTTTTTATGCTTATCTCTTTTGCCTTTGTCTGCTGCTCCACTATCTTCTTGCGGTACTTTTTCTTGGTATTTCTGATACCTTCTTTTATCTTTCTTACATTATATTTACCCATGATCACGGCCGACGCCACTACCACGAGTGCAAATACCGAGACGGATATCGGACTGAAGGAAAGAGTACATACTATGCCCGCTGCTGCCGCCAAAAATATACATATCAGATTGGAGAGAAAACTGTACGAGAACTCGTCCTCATCCACTTCTATCTCCGAATCCGGTATATCGCCTAAGCTTTTCGGCGGATTAAAGGCTTCTTCCGCCGACCTTCTTTTCATATACTGGTATATCGCGTACTTTAAATATGAATTATCAAAATCTGTATCATGATCGTCGTACTTGCTCTCTTCCACGCACCTGTCGCATACAAGCACATCCTCCGAAACGGCTGTCCACTCGAGTCCGTACAGTATCACCTGCTGACCCTCCGTAAATACAGCATCCCTCTGCTCGTCCTTCTCATACTCGATGACAGGGCGCATCCAGAGAGTGGTATCCGAACAATATGTCCCCTTACGGTCTACCACGCCTTCTTCATTTACAAACCCGCACTTTTTTACCTCGAGCTGTCTTCCGGATTCTATCCAGAACTTTCTGCCGGGGTTGGGAAGGATATATTTATTTTTCTCGTATTCGTCTTCCTTTAATATCCTGTATATCATTTCTTCTCCATATCTCAATGCCACCTCGAAACCGCCTTACGCGTTCCTCGGTATACCGGAAAGGAGCAGTCCCCCGTCCGTACATGCGGTCCAAAATCCATCATATATTATGATACCATATATTCCCGCACAATAAACCCTTTTATCGTACAAAATGGCGCAGTCTAATCCGCAGACTGCGCCATATATTCTTTTTTAATAGTTTTCGAAGTACTTCTTAAGTGTTGTAAGATCAGTAGCTCCGGGTATCTCATATATAGCGATACAGATTACCTTAAATCCGATCTTTCGGACAGCTACCAGCATCTTGCCCTTAGTTCCGTCAGTTGAAGCAAAATCACCTGATACGGCTTTATAGGTATGTGAACCCAGTGTCAGATCGGGCTCTCTTACATATTTTTCCGAGCCGCTCGATGTTATGGCTCCTACCTTGTCTCCTTCAAGGAGTTTGTCTTCCGATGAACCGAATATATTTGCAGGGAAAGAAGTATCCGTACAGGTCATGATAATGACAGCCACCTTATTATTATACGTAGCCATCATATTGATATCGATATCCATGTCCATTTTTTCGCCTGCTGACTTTAACATGGAATTCATCAGGTTGATAGTCGTCATTTCCTGAGATCCGTAATGCAGCCTGCCATCAAGCTTGATCTTTAATTCAGCCCAGTCATTTACGTAATACTCGCCGACCACACTTCCCTTTGTATATTCCACGCCGTTGTCGTTCTTGTTACGGTTCATATACTTCATGACAAAGTATCCGACTATCAGCACAAGTATAAGTATCAGAGCAAGCGGGAATATCTTTGCCAAAACATTCTTTTTCTTTTCAGGCTCGGCATCAAACGAACCTCTGTTATAAGGTGTCGCATAAGAAGGCTGCTGATATCCGCCGTCCCTGTCGGTCTTATATTGTTCGTAATGATTGTTTACCGTGGTACTGAACATTTTCTGTTTGGCAGCTTCATTGGCCAGGCTCTGTTCTCTCTTATACTTAACCGACTCGGATTCAAGTCCGTATCTGGTAGGTACCACTGTCTGGTCCGTCTCTCCTTCGGGGCGCTTATCCGATATGCCCATGATGGGCGCACCGGTTAAGTCATCACCTACTCTGTACTTTCTCTCTTTATACAGACCGCTGTTGACATCTGCCGGATTAGGACTGACCTGCTGTACGGATTCCGCAACGGTCTGTGCTGTCTCCTCTATAACACCGGCTGCCATCTCTGCTTCTCCGCTCACCTGCTTTTTAAAGCTGGCAAATGAAGCATTCGGATCAAATGACGTGTTTGCAGACTTTTCAGCTGCCGTTTTCCTTACGGCTGCCGCATCGGAATAGCTCATGCCGCATGACGGGCAGACTAAGGCACTGAATATCTTCATTGCCCCGCAATTCGGGCACTTATCAGCATCAGTAGAATATCCGTTAAAAGTATTCTGGTCACTCATGTCAGGTCCCCTTTCATTATAGTCCCCGTTTAATACTTACCTTTTCCGTATTGTGTATATGTATACATACTATGATTATCCATATTTTTTCGCCATCTGTCAAGTATTTACATTATTTTCGCAGAGAAAAATGTCAGTAAAAAACAAAAAAAACCGTGCAGGCACTTTCTGTCTGCACGGTCCATGTTAACTGAATCATATTGATGCCCGCTTCAAAGGCGCTCATCACTGTCATCCTTCGATCATGATGGTCTTCTTATCAGGGATCTTCGGAGCTTCCTTCTTAGGGATATCGAGCTTAAGGACACCGTCCTCAAACTTAGCCTTGATATCTTCCTCGGTCACGTTCTTGCCGACAAAGAAGCTTCTCTGCATAGCGCCTGAGTAACGCTCCTGACGTATCAGTTTACCCTTCTTATCCTTCTCTTCCTTGTCAACACCCTTGGAAGCCGCTATGGTCAGATAACCGTTCTGAAGATCCAGGTTGATCTCATCCTTCTTAAATCCGGGTAGGTCAATGGCTACTTCGTATTTATCATCATGCTCCTTCACATCTGTCTTCATAACGTGAGCAGCATGCTTACCGTAGAGCTTCTTGTCAACGTCTTCAAACTCTCCGAATGAAGGGAATTCAAAATCCATCAGGTCATCAAATAAATTTTTGTTAAAAATACTAGGATACAACATAGGTCATTCCTCCTTTACTCTAAACATAACCTCAACTGATATTGTATTGTTTTGTGTTTTGTTTTGAGCAAGGGAACGGAGTTTCTCCGGAGCCGTCTTTTTCTTTTTTGCTCCCTGGAGATCTTTGCTCTCTTCCTTTGTTCTGACTGCATTATATCACTGATTGTTAGCACTGTCAAGAGGTGAGTGCTAATGTTTTTATTATACAATTATAAATTTTTTATTAACTGAGGCAGCCTTTGTTATATCGATCACATTCTCTCTCCAGTCGTATAAAATCCAGACATCTGCTTTTCCCTTTATAATTGCCGTTACCGGTACACTGTTTATATATAACATTTGCCTTATTACATATGGTCTCACTATGGTTATTACACCATAATAATTCTTTCCTGCATAACTCCTTATATCTTTTTACCGGCTCCCGGTCTCGTTTGTGACTTACCAAATCTACTATTTGGAGCTGTCTGTCCTGTATCGGTATCATAAGATTATAATTAAGAACACCTAACAGCTTCCCCTCTACTTCAATCTTTTCAAAATCAAGTGCACTTTTCATTTTATTGTGTTTTTTCTTAGGAGAAGAAAGCGGAATGCAATACTTATAATTATTACATACCACTACTATTCCTACAAATATTCGGTTGTGTTTCCCAGTCTGTGGGGACACCGAGAGGACTTTATCATCAATATTATGAAGATTACGTATGTATTTCATATCTACTTTGTAAAATGATAAAACTGTTTTCATATTATCTCCAAAAAAATAAGGCTATGCAAAATGCATAGCCTCTTGTAGCAACTCCGTTAGAGTTCCTAACGCTTTTAGCAGTCACACTTATCGGTAGGACTCACCTTCGAAAAAAGAATACCATACTATGCTTTATTTGTCAATGTTTTTAATTTCGTATTTAATACGACTATTCGTATTTTACCATGTCATTGATTTTATGTCAATATTTATACCCTATCCTTTATATAAAAAGAATGTTGCCAAAAAAAACATGTAATAATATAATGTAAACATCATGGCATATGTTTTGTCTGCTTAGATTGCGGCAAACATTCAGGAAGGGATTAAAATGGGTAAGATAGGCTTAAGAATACTTGATCTGATAAAACAAAAGGGAATGACACAAAAAGAGTTTTCCGTAAAAACCGGCATTCCCCAGAGTACCATAAGTGATTGGCGCGGGAAAGACCTTAACCCCAATGTTGATAAGATTATGATCATATGTGAAGTCCTGGGCATTTCCTCACAGGACCTTTTAAGTGCCGGAACTTCGGCTGAGCCTTCTTCTATTGACCATATCTATATAGATAAAAACAGCCGTGAATTCGACATCATCACCGAATACCGGAGTTTAACTCCTGATGACCGCCTGAGACTCGAAGGATATCTTGCGGCCTTATCTCAGAAGAAATGCCCTTATATCTTCTTCTCCGACTTGGACGACACCCTCCTTACCACAAAAAAGGAAGTATCCCCTAAGACCTACGAGGCCTTAAAAGCTTTCACCGATAAAGGAAACACCTTCGTCATCTGTACCGGACGAGGCTTAGACAGCGCATTAAAGGTACAGAAAAAATACGGGCTTACCTTCCCTCACAGCTTTATAGCCGCATATAACGGATGCCAGATATACGACTGTGATGCGGAAAAGACCATATTCAAGGTAGGACTCCCTCTGCCGGTCGTAAAGGATATCTTTAATACCGCAGAAGAATACGGAGTATATGTCCACACCTACAGTGACGAATACATCCTGACCTCTAAAGACGACGAGGAGATACAAGACTACCGCTCAAAGGTATCTACACCTGTGCTCTTCTGTCCCGACCCTGCCGGCTATCTCGATGCTCCTCCCTGTAAGGTCATATGCATCGAGCTCCACGACCATGCAAAACAGGAGCGGTTCCGCAAGGCCGTGAATGAAAAATACGGCGATGTGCTTGATACCATGTATTCCTCCCCTTATTACCTGGAGCTGATCCCTAAGGGATACGGAAAAGGCACTGCGGTAAAAGAGCTTGCAAAGCACCTGAACATACCTATAGAACACACCATAGCCGCAGGTGACGCAGAAAACGACAACAGTATGCTTATAGCGGCCGGTCTCGGCATCGCCATGCTCAACGCCCAGGAATCCACCAAAAAAGCAGCCGATGTCATAACAGACACCGACTGCGATAATGACGGCCTTGTACCGTTTCTTGTGTGACAGGGGGACGGTTCTAAAGTCACATTGTTCCCATACCGGGCAGCCTCATATATATTTGTCACACTACATCAGAACTTCACTGTCTTAGGAGCTGCGGTAAATGATGAGAATACTGCCTCGGCATCTTCAAAATAGAGTACCTCGGAGTTGTCATCGTCCTCGGAGTACATGCCTCTTAAATTGGGATAGCTGTCGAGCATGTGCTTCTTAGCCTCACGGCGGTCATCGGATATGAGCTTGCCTGATACTCTCAGCCATGTGCCTGTAGCTCCGTCAAATGCACATATCTCAGCCTTGGGATTCTTATGGAGCTGCTTGGAGCACTCCTTAACCTTTCCTGTCTGGATGTAGAGCTTACCCTCAAACATATCGATGGTACCGAAGGGACGTACTCTGGGCTGATCCCCATCCACCGTTGCGAGATAATATGTACCGCACTTCTTTAAAAATTCGTAAACTTCCTGCATTCTTCCTTCCTCCTGTTATCTTTTTCTTATGCGTCAGAGCCCTTTTTTTCGAATGTCATCACGTTTAAAGCTGACGATATTGAACTCATCAAACGCATTTTGCATTACAATTATACTTTTTCTTCTTATTTTTTTCAAGTTTTTTCCATCACCTGCCGGGTATCGGCGTTCTGATACTGTCCGATAATTTTATATTGTTTTTCAGATCTTCTTGTGATAAAATAATGTTGGCTGAGAAGTACCCGATACCATCCCGGTGTATGATTGCAGACGGATACCGGTACTTACTCCCGACAAATACAAAAGAAAGAAGGAACTATAAATGGATATCAAAGCTAAAATCGACGAACTCGTTACAAAGATCAAGAACGATCCCGCTGCTATGGATAACTTCCAGAAGAATCCCGTAAAAACAGTTGAAGGACTTGCAGGCGTAGACCTTCCCGATGATCAGATCAACCCCATAGTTGAAGGCATCAAGGCAAAGCTTTCCGGCGGCGTTCTTTCAGGCATCACAGATAAGATCGGCGGTCTCTTCGGTAAGAAGGACTGATCTGGCCAAAATATCGGTCCGAACTAAATACACTGATATTTAAAAAGGCTGTGCCCTTATAATCCGGCACAGCCTTATCTTTATCCCTCTAATATCATCGTGGACTTTATTCTTCGCTTGTCTCATCAAGATTTACCCACTCAGGTAATCCTCCGGACACTATCTCTGAAGTACATCCGTATTCCATAGCCTTATCGGCTCTCATCTGATCAAGCTCCTCTTTAGTCACAAGCTTTACGATATTATCATTACAGAGCTTAACATACTCTTCATCGGTAACTGCATTTTCCCCGTCATCATTCACAAAAGTATAATAACAGTTCAGCAGATACTCATCATTGTACCTCTGCTGTTCATCGGGATCCGGTGAATCGCAGTCATACTCCGAAAAACTTACCCTGTCCATCTCATATGCGTTTCCGCCTTCGGCGTAGCCCACTTCTCTTGCCACAACAGCCTTCACATCATCAGGTATCTCATATGCATCCATCGGGAAATACGGCTTATCAAATCCGTATCTGCCGGTCTCGGTCCATAAGAACACTTCTTTACCTTCAGCTGTAACAAATGAATTGGTATTGGTGTAAGTAGTAGCTCCGCCTGAACCGCCTATGGTGATATAACCGTATTCGTTGATATCGGCAAAGCTTCTGTAATACTGCGCAAAGTTAGTTACGATATTTAACTCATCACCGTTTAAACGGAGAACTATAAACTCATCATCGGGTGAGTCCTCATATTCCTCTCTTTCATAGGAAAGTTTTAATACAAGCTCCGGATATCCGTCCATACCGCAGTCAATATATGCCTTTTCCTTACCTGTGATAATATTCGGAAGCGACTCTTTTTCAAGCTTGGTACCAAAATCCTCCACAAGCTCATCAAAAAGATAACTCCTGCCTTCTTCAAGCATACCTGCATCCGTAGTTGCTACTGCCTTGCGTTTTCCCTCTATAAACTCATCATAGACAGCCTTAACCTCTTCGGGAGTAAGTGTCACAACAGGGGTATCAGTAATCTCGGGTGTATTTGTAATATCCGGCGTATCAGTTATCTCAGGTGTATCTGTCACCGCAGGCTCGTCGGTAACCTTAGGCTCATCTGTTACTACCGGTACATCGGTCACTTGAGGTTCGTCTGTCACAGCCGGAGTATCGGTCACTTGAGGTTCATCGGTAACCTTAGGCTCATCTGTCACATTCGGGGCATCTGTCACCTTGTTCCCGTTTGAAGGTTCATCTTTCTTTTCATCCTTACTGCAGCCCGATACCAGCAGTGCTGCGACCATCATACAACAAAACAATTTCAAAAACTTCTTCATTACAAAAACTCCTTTTACTACATAAAAACCTTAAAAGAATTTCTTCTTTTTAAAGAAGATGATACTTATCACAACTATAAGTACGCTGACTATCAAAACTATAGGATAAGCGATCGGTATATCAAGCTCGGGCATATACTTAAAATTCATGCCATACCATCCGACTATCAGAGTCAGAGGCATAAATATGGTAGAAACCACGGTAAGTATCGTCATTACCCTGTTCTGCTTTGTCTCCAGCTGCGAATGCAGAAGGTCCCTCACCTGCATCGAATGCTCCCTTAGGGAAGACACGATATCCTGCAGTCTCATGACCCTCTCGGTAAACATCCTGAAATATCTTAAATTCTTCGAACTGAAGAACCCGTTTTCGTTCTCCTCAAGCTCCTGACTTAAGTCTATCAGCTGCTCGTAATGAGTCTTAAGGTCATTGATATCACTTCTGATATCGACCAGCTTTTCCATGATCCCGTCGACATCGCCGTCAAGGATGCAATCCTCCATGTCGTCGAGCTTTTTATCGTACTCCTCTAACACCTTGATATCCGTCCCTATGATCTCCTCTAAGAAATCATAGACAAAACGCTCCAAGCTCGGCATCCTCCATTTACGCGTCTGGCTGATCCTTTTTATGATCTTATCGGCTGTACCGTCATCATTGATGAAAACTATACCCTGCTCATCGAGAGCAAATGAAAACTCGTGATTTTTCTCGGCGATATTTGCCCTGTCCGGTATCGAAAAGCTGCCCGTAAGCGAATCATAATTAACCTTGACGCACGACACCGGAGCCATGGATGGATCAAATTCCATATCTATGCCCATGTTAAAAAGATCGGAATTCTTTTTAAACTCCTCCTTATCAACGATAGCGACATATATATGATCCCTTTTTAAACACTCTTCGTATGTAGACTCCACAAGCTTATCATCAATGATATAATACATCCCCTGTACCCTGTCCTCTCCGAATTCCAGCTTATCTGACAGCCTTCTTAACCAGTCCGCCCATAATATATGCCAGAGCCATCTTACAAGCATCCGGGATAATAAAAGGTATTACACATATGTTAAGCACCGTTCCGAAGCTCTTGGCGTTCTCGGTACCTGCATATACATGCACAAACCAGAGTGTTCCGATAAGATAACATAACAGCAGTCCCAAAACCATTGCAGCTATGATCACAACCTTCTTCTCGCCAAACACCTTGGTCAAAAGTAAGAATAATAATCCGGAAAATACAAAACCTACAATATATCCGCCGGTAGGTCCGGTAATAGCAGCGATACCGCTCTTAAATCCCGAAAATACAGGTACACCTATAATACCGAGCAGGATATAGACCGTGATCGATATAGTCCCGTAAGTTCCGCCCAAAAAAACAAGTGCAAAAAAGATTGCAAAAGTCTGCAGAGTAAACGGAACAACAAGCGGGATCGAGATCCACGAACAGATAGTGATGATAACAGCCATAAGAGCAGTCATTACCATCATTTTGGTTTTCAGTGCCGAACTAACATTTTCTTTCATGATATATTGCCTTTCTTAAAACACATAATGATAAACCATGCCTACTATAGCACAACCTATAAAATAAAACAAGCCTGAAAATCTTAACAATTTTCAGGCATAAAAAAGTGCCCAGAACCGGAATCGAACCAGTGACACAGGGATTTTCAGTCCCTTGCTCTACCAACTGAGCTATCTGGGCGAATGGAGAATTGAATGATATAAAATGGCGTGGACTATGTTTGAAACGACCGTCGAAAGCTCGCTTTCGTAAGGTCGGAGAAAACATTGTCCGCGAAAGTTTGCTCATTTATGAGCAAACGTACATCCGTCGAACGCCTGCGTTTGACGGATGGGCATTTTTACCAAACCCAATCTCGAGTTGCGGGAGAAGGATTTGAACCTACGACCTCCGGGTTATGAGCCCGACGAGCTTCCAGACTGCTCTATCCCGCGATATCAATAAAAAATTCTCTTTATTCAAGAGAAATCAATGGGCGGAGAAGGATTCGAACCTTCGAAAGCATCGCTAACAGATTTACAGTCTGCCCCCTTTGGCCACTCGGGAATCCACCCATATGTAAGAAAATCTCCGCCCTGCTCCGATTTTCTTTTTGAATTGACCGCGCCAGGCGTCGCGCGGACTGACTGCATGAATTATTTCATAATCCATGCATCAGCCGATGATCAGATTCGAACTGATAACCTGCTGATTACAAATCAGCTGCTCTGCCGTTGAGCCACATCGGCATCTATCATAAGGTGTCAGCGAAGCTGACGGAACCTTGTGATGTAGCGACATCCACCATAGGTGGATGTTGTCTTAAGAAAAAATTTCTTAAATGGGACCTACAGGGCTCGAACCTGTGACCCTCTGCTTGTAAGGCAGATGCTCTCCCAGCTGAGCTAAGATCCCATAATAATCACATCGTAAGGATTCATAGAAACCTCACGACTTTAACGACCCAGATCGGACTCGAACCGACGACCTCCGCCGTGACAGGGCGGCGCTCTAACCAACTGAGCCACTAGGCCATAAACTAAACATAAAGAACAAGAAGGACATCCTTCCGGAAAACCTTCAGGTCAAGCCCTCGGCCTATTAGTAGCAGTCAGCTCCATACGTTACCGCACTTCCACACCTGCCCTATCTACCTCGTCGTCTTCAAGGGGCCTTACTAACTTGTGTTATGGGATATCTCATCTCGAGGGGGGCTTCACGCTTAGATGCCTTCAGCGTTTATCCCTTCCAA
>JAFRSU010000068.1 GCA_017427415.1 Lachnospiraceae bacterium
AAGTTCCCTGCTTTTATACCATCTGGTGTATCAGGCCATTGTCCGTGTCGATACAACTCTACAGCATTTCTTTTGTATTCATAACTATAGCGCATGAAAATACCCTCCTTACTGGTTGTCCAGTAAAGAGGGTACATATCATATCGATCCCGGGACTGTAAATATTCCTGTAAAGTATTGACTTTGATCTTTATCACTTCGTTTGTCTCTTCATCGAAGGACATAAATTCATTTTTCAGCCGGTATAATTCTTCCGTTTCAGGACAGTAAGCAGAAAATCCGTTAAAGTCCGCCTGCTTTTTCCATGTATCGGTACTAAGCAGCATTACCGCTCCTTGGGATGTTACAAAGAATACTCTGTTCCTCGTATCATCTTCAAAGATATCCACCTTCACATCCGAATTAGCAGAGCTCTTATCATAGTTAAATCTTCCGCCGAATACCTGCTCTTTGGTCTCTATATTATATATGTAGAGAATACTGCTCCTTGTCCAAATAGCAAGTTTTGTATCATTATTGAGGAAACTTACGGAAGAAATATCATTATATCCGGTAGGTGCAGCAAATTCCCTGTATAAATCTCCCGTTCTCCCGTCAAATATCCTAAGCATACTGTCATTGCCTAAGATCATGACCTTTTTATCCGTTTTTCCGGATATGATCATTTTTTCACCGACAGATCCCGGATTTTTCTCTTCCAACGTGACGGTATTCCCATCAGCAGGATCGATCAAAAGATATGATGTGATCTGACTTTGGTCCGCACTCAGGCTCACCATCATCATCCCGCTTTCTCCTATACATATCTTGGAGCTGCGCAGGTACCCGTTTTTGATACAGGGTGACAGACCATCCGGTATTTCAGCCTGTCCTACCTCTCCGGTTCCTACTCTCCAGCAGATATCATATTTCGGATCCAGAATATCAAAACCATCTGCTTCACATATAGCCAGATTATATATCTCCCCGACCTTCGATATGGCACATGCACAATCTACGAGTCTCTTTCCGACAAACACGTCTTCCACTGTCCCATTTTCAATATCATATATATACAAGTGCGAAGATCCCGCTCCGAAGGTAAAATGCTTTTTGTCAGGCCAGATAAAAGCATCGTTCATTATTGTTGAAACAGAGAGGATAGAACCCTCCGGTGGAGCGATAATATACTCGGCTGTTACACTTTCTGTCTTTGTATCTATAAATTTAAGCTCCACATTGTCGTTTTCTGCGGCTTTCCAATATGCCAATATACCGTCACCGGCATACTTTATCCTTTCGTTTGCGGTCACACTTCCGTCATCTGGTGCTTCGTACCATCCTACAGCCGAAAAATCCTTGTCTTTATCGGGCTTTAAGATATATACGGCACCGGGATTGTTTTCGCATACCTCTGCAAGTATGGATGTATCCTTTATTGTAAGGCCGGCTTTTCCTGTCCGGTTTTCAGCATAGTCTTTTGAAACCGCCATATGCCTGATCAGATTTCTGTCGGTAAAAGGAGCTTTTGTATATGCCCTGTCACCATAATAGATCGTCTGGAAACCGTCTTCGGTCATATATGCATATGTATTTTTTTTGCGGTTTACGCATGAAAGATCGAGTACCCTTACTCCCAGATCGGTATTCAGCCTGAGGAATCTTTGCTCCGAAAGGCTATACACCGCCACCAGTGATTCGCAGCTGAAAATGATCCTGTCATCATTTCGGGCGAATGTGGATTTATATTCTTTATAAAAATCTCTTGCGGGCAGGGTGATAGCGATCTCGTAGGCGACCTGAACATTTCCTTCCTCATCGAGTTCTTCCGCGACAACAACCTTTTTCAGGTTATCATAATGTATTATCGTAAGCAGGCCGTCATCTCCGTATTCCATACCTATCACAAATGAGAGTGTTCTCTCATTCACCGCATTTTCCATTTTGTTAAGGCGGAGGATTTTTATCTCATCGGTCTCAAAATCCACACTGAAGAGGCACGAAGCATCCGTGCTGAGCATACCGAAGCTGTAATATACCATGCATGTCAGTTTTTTCCCGTCCTCCGAGAAGATACCGCACTGCCTGCCTGAAGCCTGCAGCATATTTCCTTCGAAAATATCTCCGACATCCAATTCCTTTATGATATTGCCGTCAGCAGTATCTATCAGCAAAATGGAGTCACCCTTCATTACATAGTTTTCCATATAGGAACCGGATATCACCGCAAGTTTTGTCTTGTCTTGTGATAACACATGAAGATCGGCAAACATGAGCGAGCCGAGACTCTTACTCCATACACAGCTTCCGTCGTCAAGCGAGAGTGCTGTCACTTCTTTTTCGCCCAGGCACAGCATGATCCCTTTATCGCTTATCTCTATCATTCTCTGCTTGTCTGCGGCAAAATATCCGTGTATGGTATTTGTAGCCCCTCTCCAGATCAGACTGCAGTCTTCGGTAGAGTAGCAATTTACATAACCTCTGGCATCGCGTACATATAATCTGCTGTTATCTTCGGATAAAAGGAGCTCTTCTATACTGTCGTCTGTTTTGAGCACATTTACCGTTCTGAAACAGTTGTCATAGTGCATCGCACCTTGTGAGCGTGTAAGCAGATACTGGGCTTCATCGGCAAATGTATCCAGCCCTTCCTGGGTGGATATTGCCTTTATCGCACATTCAAGAGCGTTTTGGGTTTCGCCTTTTTCATACAGAAGCTCTCCCTCTCCGAGTAAAGCTTCCGCTTCCTTGATCCTCAGTTCTTTATTTTTCTGCTTGATATCTTCATACTGAGCTGTTATTTCTTTATTCTGCTCGGATATTTCCTTATTCTGCTCCGAGATCTCTTTGTTCTGATCCTCTATGGTTTTATTTTGGGTAAGGATCTCCTGATACTGGTTCGTGATCTGTTCATTCTGCTCTTCTATCTTTACGTTTTTCATATAGATGGAGATACAATATCCGAGTGCCACTATAGCTATCACAGATACAAGAGCCATGATGCAATGCAGATTATGTCTTTTTTCTCTCTGCCACAACGAATCAAAGGGTACCCCCATGATAGCAGCATACAGACGGACTGCCTCCTTATGCATCCTGCTTTTTCTGAATTTGTTGTCAACGCCTGTCAGATTGGCAGCCAAAGGCTCTACTTTTCCTGTCTCGTTGCCGTTTTCATCATACACGGTAGTGATAAGTTTAGGGAAAGAGGTGTCCGGAGTCCCGTCAACCAATACCGCTATGACATGTGAGCGGTCATGATGGTCAAGGAAATAGCTGATCTCCCTTTCTACCCAGATCGACTCCGGAGTATCAGGGGTACATACTACTATAAGATAATCGGTATTATCCAGTGCCGTACAGATGCTGTCGGTAAGGTTGCTTGAAACAGGGAGTTCTTCCTCGTCCCTGAATACCCTTCCGAGCTTTTTCCCGCCCCATTTTTCACGCAGTTCTCCCGGGACCGTATAGCGCTCGATCATGGTATGCAGCTTTTTAGCCACTGCCTTATCCAGTTCTTTATGCCTGTAGCTTATAAAAGCACAGTATTTTCTTGCAGTTATCTCACTTTGCACATTTCTTCCCTCATCTTCTTTTTATATTTATCACTGATAAGTCTTAAGATCAGACTCACCGCAAGGCTTATAAGTGATATGCTTATGCCCAGATTGAAATGCGGTCTGAACATGGTGGCATAGGTGTGTACCTCAAATTCTATAAGGTCGTAGATCTTAAACGACCAATATATCCAGTACACACAGCCTGCTGCACATACTACCCACATGAGTATCCTGCATGCAAACAGGATGTGGATCTTCTTTTCATAGCTTTTTATCTGTTCTTCCAAAGGTGGGCTCCTTTCTGTTTAACTTGGTTACGGTCGGCTGCCAAGTTTTAACATTCTGCTGCGGTCGGGCTGCCACGTGTATGCAGGACGAACACACCAAAGAGTTCGTCCTTGCATTACACGGGCGCGCCCTCCCTCGTACAAGTACAATTTATATTTATTATAACAACAATCTCTAAAAATCTATGTAGGCAATGTCTTAAAACAGTCTGTATACGGTCTGTACATAGTCTGTATTTAGTCAGCATAAAGTCTGTCAAAACTGTTAAAAGATAAAGCCTGCTATCAGATAAAGTACAAAAGCAATGCCTGAAATAGCGATACTGTAACGTACTCTGATATTGCATATCACATCGGGATTACATCCGATGGATGTTCCGACATTTAAGGCGTCTGCTGTGAACATGCAGATTTTTTCGCCGGCTATGCCTGCTCCGGATATGGCTCCGATACACAGTGCAGGTGAAAGTCCCATAGCATATGCAAAGCTCATGGCTAAGGGGAACACTATGGCATACATGGACCATGAGGATCCTAAAGCTATGGTCAGCAGTACCGATGCCACAAATATAAATGCCGGCATCAAGGGGCCAACACCTTTTACACTGTTAAGCACATCTGCCAGATAACTGCTTAATGATAACTGCTCAAGTAAAGTAGAAAAACACATAGTGAGCAGATACATCAGTATCGGCAGTATAGAATTGGCTATACCTGTGATCAGGTGTTCCATAAACTGTTCGGGAGACATAAGACCCTGTGCACAATACAGTACAAATGTAACAAGCAGTGCTGCTACTAAGCCGCAGGCACTGTCCACTATAAAACTGCCGTTAATTATGCTCCTGATGGCCAGCGCAGTGACTGCGAGAACTATGATCGGAAGAAGTACATTCACAGCCTTTCCCCATATCTCGGGTTCCGATACGTTCAGATATTTTTCGGAGCCGTCCGGCCAAAGTTTACCGTTTTCCTTAAATCTTTTTTCCGCACTTTTGATCTGTTTTCCTTTCGGAAGCTTTTCATAAGCAAATAATACCATACTTATGACTACCAATATAGAGAAGAAGTTAAAAGGAATGGATTTGCAGAATTCTTCAAATACATTGCCCTTTACCGATGGTCTTAAGGATGCGATAACGAATATGCCCCAAAGAGAAAGCGGTATGAACGAGCTTAGTACCGTGGGGAGCATGCTGAAAAACAACCCCGTTTTTTCTCTGACGATATTGTTTTTCTTGGCAGATGCAAATGTAGCCGTAGAAGCACACATCATATTTAATCCGTCATCTATAGAAGTGGCCGCCATAATCCCGAGGGATGTGACAAATACTTTTTTCGGTGTAGTGCAATGCTTATCGGAAAACTTCTTAAATGCCGTAACAGCACCCGAGGCTGCGATCAGGTTGACCAGTCCTCCGATCAGCGCCATTACAAATACGGTAAATGCATTATCCCGCAGTGACATTGTATCTATCATGGCATCGGCATAGCTTGCCGAAAGTCCGCTCCTGTATACCAACACTGCCGCTAAGATCCCGGCCGCCACCAGTGATTCTATAGTTCGTTTTGTAACGATAACATATACCAGCATCAAAACAAGGGGCAGGATAAATATCGGAAGTGTCTCATCCTTCGGTACCAGGAATCCGCAGAGTATATATATAAGAAGCAATATCCCATAATGCAGGAAAAACCTCTTTTTTGTCATCGGTACCTGATTGGACGGATGCTGCAATATACCCTTTCTCATACCGGAAAGTGCAAGTATCTGTGAATGCTTACCCGATACCTGACCGTATACTTTTTTCATAAGCTTCCCGTATATATCGGGATGCTCCCTGATGATTTCATTAAAGTCCTCAGTACCTATTTTATATACTATAGTGCGGCCTACGGAACGGATGGTGGACAGACGTTTCTGTCCCGAGAGTACACCATACTCACCGAAATACTGTCCCTCATGCATGAGGTTGATCTGCTCGCCTTCACGGTTAAGGCACACTGCCATACCTGACTCAAGGAAATACATACCATCGGGCTCGTCATCTATCTTTATGATGTCGGTCCCGTTTTCCACGACCATCCTTTCCATAACCTTACGGATATGGTCCATTTCCTTTTTTCCTTTAGGGCCTTCTTCTATCCCAAAGAAATCACTTATGTACTTTTCATCTATCTGTTTATCAGACATAACAGTATCCTCTTATGGTCTCCAAATCCGCATTGTATCGTAAAATCGTATTACACTTCAACTTTTAATATTAGCAAATTCCCGGATAAAAGTCAATTCAAAAGGATAATCCAATTATATCATTCTCCACATTAATTTTATCATTTCCGTCAAAATGATAAAATTAAAGCCCTGAAAAGGCAATCGTCTTTTCAGGGCTTATCACTGATATCCCAAAGTACTCTGTTTACGCCGGGTACGGTATAGCGATGATACGGTCACCGCCTAAAGGGCGCACCCGTTTAAGAAGGCTTGGTTGATCAAAAAGAATTATTCCCATTCAATTGTGGATACGGGCTTCTCGCTGATATCCCAGAGTACTCTGTTTACGCCGGGTACGGTAGCGATGATGCGGTCACGGATGGTGGTGAGCACCTTGAAAGGTATCTCAGGTACTGTAGCGGTTACAGCGTCAACGGTATTTACCGCACGGATAACTACTGCCCAGCCCATGTAACGCTCGCCCTTGCCGTCCACATAGCGGATGCCTGTGGATACGAAATCGGGGATAGCACAGAAATACTGCCAGGGTATCTGATCCAGCTTGCCGATCTCTTCACGTACGATAGCATCTGCAGCACGAAGTGCTTCAAGTCTGTCACGGGTGATGGCGCCTACACAGCGTACACCGAGTCCGGGACCGGGGAAGGGCTGACGGAATACCATCTGGTCGGGAAGACCCAGCTGCTTTCCTACTACACGAACCTCATCCTTATATAAGAACTTAACGGGCTCTACCAGCTCAAAGTTAAGCTCTGCGGGAAGTCCGCCTACATTGTGATGAGCCTTAACGCCCTCTGACTCTAATATATCAGGATAGATGGTACCCTGTGCTAAGAACTTGATACCTTCCTGCTTCTTTGCTTCCTCTGCAAATACGTCGATAAACTCTTTGCCTATGATCTTTCTCTTGGTCTCGGGATCCGATACGCCTGCAAGCTTATCAAGGAATCTGTCTGTTGCATCTACATATACAAGGTTTGCATTAAGCTGCTTTCCGAAAACCTCTACTACCTGTTCGGGCTCACCCTTTCTGAGTAATCCATGGTTAACATGTACACATACAAGCTGTCTGCCGATAGCCTTGATAAGAAGGGCAGCTACAACGGATGAATCAACTCCGCCTGATAATGCCAAGAGCACCTTCTGGTCTCCTACCTGTGCCTTAATGGCCTCTACCTGCTCTAAGATAAACTGTTCTGCAAGTTCGGGCGTGTTGATACGTTTCATTGTTTCCGGGCGCTTTTCGCTCATTTTGATATCCTCGCTTTCGTGGTTAAAAATTTATAAGATCCTTCGCTGTCGCTCAGGATGACAATACTATTCAGGATGACAATACTATTTAGGGTGACAGTACTGTTCTGTATGACGGTATCATTCGAAACATTTACTCAGTGCCTTAAGAAGCATTTCATGATCTATGGGCTTTTCTACTACAAGGTTAAGCCCCATTTCATCAAGCTCCTTCATGGTATCATCGTCACATAAGGAACTTAGCATGACTATGCGTGCATCAGGATTGATCTTTCTTATTTCCTTGGCGGTCTCTATACCGTCTATGCCGGGCATGATGATATCGATCGTTACCACATCAGGGGAAAATGTCTTGAATTTTTCTATCCCGGCTTCTCCGTTTCTTGCATGTGCCACCACTTCATATCCGGCAGCAGTAACGATATCTTTTATTTCCATAGCTATAAATGGAGAATCATCTATGATCATTAAAGTCTTCATTCCTCATACCTCGCCGCAGGCAAATAATATTTCATCGGTGCCGTGCCTGCTCCAACATCGAATTCTTCAGATATGCACCCCCCGATCATTCGTCAAGGAAACGCATCTTGGCCGATGCGGATTTCCCGGGATGTTCAGCTCCGTGTTCGGGTTTTATCATATTTGAAAGACGGTTGGCAAGATTCTGTTTACACTTCTGACAAAACCTTCCGGTAAGTATATTGGCTCCGCAGTTTTCACATTCTATGCCGACCAGCGTACCTTCAGCAAACGAAAGGCGTTCTTCTCTTACCCATTGCTTGAGCATCCTCATGGATACTCCGGTTTCATCAGATACTTTTTGTATGTTTGCTCCCGGATTTTCCTTTATGAACTTTCTGCATGCTTCGAATTTTTCTTCAAGTTCCTTCATGCATACAGGACATACCGGAGTTATTTTCCCGATATAGTTATACAATCTTCCGCAGTTTTTGCAGGTTCTGACTTCCATATATCACACCTTCCTTCCCTTAAGAATTCAATATATAATAACACCATCAATAAATCACATCTGACCGGCGAATACCGTCATAAATCCGACTTCTACGGCACCTGCATCTAACAGAGCCTTGGTACATGCGTTAAGCGTACCGCCTGTAGTATATACATCATCTATAAGGCATATCCTTCTGTACGGGACATGCTCGCAGGTACATTCGATACCGTAAGATCTGTTTTCTTTCCTTTCCCTTCCGGAAAGAGACTTTTGTTGGACAGCTTTTCCTGTTCGTTTAAGCAGCCCGTCATCCACCGGTATACCAAGTTTTTCTCCAATTTTATCTGCCAGATATTCTGACTGGTTAAATCCTCTTTCATTATATCTGGCTTTTGTTACAGGTACAGGGATCAGCACCTCCGGTTTCTGCCTTTTGATGTATCCCGAAAGTCCGGCTGCCATTTCTAAAGCAAAGAAATCCCCATGGCTTTTCCAACCGTTTTTCTTATAATCGATCATGGCATTACGGGCCGTTTCATTGTACTCAAACAAAGGAAAACCGTATATATAGCCGTGCTTTTTCTCTTTACACTCGGCGCACAAGGCACTTTCCGCTTCCAAAATATGCCTTCCGCACTTGAAACATCTCGGTTCTTCTATAGGTTTAAACCGCTTCCTGCACTCCGGATGGATCAGGGATCCGTCGTCTTCCATAGGCTCCCTGCATGCGGGGCATCGGGGCGGATATAAAATTTTAAGTAGATTATCCAATATTATACTCCAACATATTTTTTAATGCAAGACGGGATGGTCTATTTTCGTAAAATTTCCGTAAAAATTTTGAGGAACCCCAAGGTAGCTTTAGAGTTTGTTTATTCTACCATCTCTTCAAGGTGGACCTTCAGTCCCGAGTAGCGGTTTTGTTCCTTTTCGTTCTTTATCATGGAAGACACAGCCTGACGGCTCCCCACTATCGTTACACATTTTTTCGCTCTCGTTACCGCAGTATACAAAAGGTTCCGGTTAAAGAGCTGCCAAGGACCCGAAAGCAGCGGCATGACTACCGCAGGATACTCGCTTCCCTGTGACTTATGGACTGTGATACAGTATGCAAGCTCGAGCTCATCGAGTCCCGAGAACGGATAAAACACGGTCTTGTCATCATCAAATACTATCTCCATCTCGTCCGCATATGTATTGATACTCTTAATGATACCGCAATCCCCGTTAAATATCCCCGATCCCGAGTTCTTTAAAAAGCCTCGCGAGTTACGGGATTCCCATTCTATCTGATAGTTGTTTTTTATCTGCATTACTTTATCGCCTTCACGGAAGGTAATATCTCCGTATACTTTTTCCTTCTTTGAAGGAGACGGCGGATTAAGATATTCCTGCAATACGGTGTTCATCTTCTCTACGCCGAGTTCTCCCTTACGCATGGGAGTAAGTACCTGTATATCCCCCGATGAAGCCTTGACATATGTCGGAAGCTTGTCCCTGACCAAAGCTATGATAAGTCCTCTTATATCATTTATGTTATCTCTCTGCAAGAAGAAAAAGTCCTTGCTCTTGTTGTCTAAAGCTATCTCTTCACCTTTATTTATCTTATGAGCATTAACTACTATGTCGCTTACGGCTGCCTGTCTGAATATCTTGGTAAGCCTCACCGTCGTAAAACGTCCGGATGCTATGATATCCTTAAGCACATTTCCGGCGCCGACCGGAGGCAGCTGGTTGGCATCGCCCACCATGATAAGCCTGGTACCCTGGGAAACTGCACGAAGCAGTGCATGCATAAGTGCTATGTCCACCATGGACATCTCATCTATGATGATGACATCAGCCTCTAACGGATTTGTTTCGTTTTTTTCAAAGCTTCCGTGCCTGTCATCCTTCCTGGCCGACTCATCCTCTTCCACGCCGCCCTTCATCTGCAGCATACGGTGGATCGTGGACGCTTCCCTGCCCGTCGTCTCAGTTATACGTTTGGCAGCCCTGCCTGTAGGTGCAGCCAAGAGTATGTCCATCCCTTCATTTTCAAAAAATCTGATAAGGGCATTTATTGTAGTGGTTTTTCCGGTACCGGGACCTCCGGTAAGTATCAATACTCCGTTCCCGGCTGCGGCAAATATGGCATCCCGCTGTATCGGATCAAGTTCTACCGATAGGCTTTCCTCTATTTCCTTTATGTAACGCTCCGTCTTTTCTCTGTTTGCCTTTTGTTTTACGTCCAGATCAAGAAGCATTCTGGCTACAGCCAGCTCCATATAATAATAAGGAGCCAGATAGTAGCACCGAACCTTTTCAGGCAAAACATTTTCATCATCCATACCGGCTTCATTACTTAAACTGTCCGCCTTATTAAGAGGCATGTCGGAGGGTATGACTTTTCTGTCCATGATAAGGGAGTCAAGAGGCATCTCGATGGCATCAGGCTCTATATCCAAAAGCTTTGCAGTCATCTCAAAAAACTCGTTTTCCGGAAGGAATGTGTGTCCGAGTCCCACTGCTTCCGACAACACATAAAGTATTCCTGCTCTCGTCCTGTATTTTGAATCTATACTTATACCGCCGCGTAGTGCTATCTCATCGGCAGTCTTAAATCCTATGCCCTTTACCTCTTCTGCCAAACGGTACGGATTGTTTTTCAATACTTCATATATCCCTGCCCCGTATTGCTTATATATCTTTACGGACAGGTTGGAGGATATGCCGTATCTTTGTAAGAACATCATGGCAGTCCTCAGTTCCCTTTTATCGTAAAAGCTTTCACTGATGGCTCTGGCCATACGCTCACTGATGCCTTTTATATCCGCTAAACGCTCAGGCTCTTCCTCTATCACACGGAAAGTCTCATCCCCGAACTCGGATACTATTCTTTTCGCAAGTGCCTTGCCTATGCCTTTTATCGCGCCCGACCCTAAGTACCTCTCCATGGCATCGGCATCCTCAGGCTCGATATTCTCAGCTTCTATTACCTTATACTGTTTACCGTAGACATTGTGCTGTGTCTCCTGGCAGGTCAGACGGAAATATTCACCTTCCGAAATATACGAAAAGCTTCCCACCAAAGTCAGCATATCCGTGCTGTCCTTAGTAGCAAGCTCAAATACGGTATAACCGTTATCTTCATTTCTGTATACTATATTGTTAACGCATCCTTCAATCTGTATTGTCATTACGCGTAGCCCCAAAATCACGTTTCATTGCATTAAAAAGCTGCTGTGCCAGTCCCAGCTCACTATGCTCGGTGATCTGGTTTGCATACTCATGGTACAGTCTGTCTCCGAACATGTTCATATAAGGAGAATTATCCTCTTCGGAATCAGTAAGTGTTTTCTTTGTTTTTTCAAGTACTTTTTCAAGCAGATAAGACTCAAAGCTTTTGCAGACATCCATCAGTTCTTCGTCTGATGCGTCCTGAAGCTTCGAGGATGAAAGCTTGCTCTGAAGCACAGCTCCGTTATCTACCTTATTTTTTGCATTGTCATTTATCATGCCGGTAATGAAGGAATCATAACCGGTAGAACTGCCTATTGATATACTCATAGTTTACCCCGTACTCATGCACCTAAAAACTATAGGTGCATTCTTTTATAGTAAGAGATAATAATACGGATTGCTCCGCTACCGCTCTCGCAATCCTAAACACACCTCAAATCTCGTGCTTTGCTTCGCAAATCACTTCTTTTCGGTGTGTTTTATCGGTCAGCCATTGTAAAATTTCTTTGCAAGCGAGCTTGCACGAAATTTTTAATGGCCTCCCTCATTATTATCTCAAGTTGTTAGCCTGCTGCATCATTTCGTCGGCGGCGGAGATGACTTTGGAGTTCATCTCGTAGGCACGCTGGGTGGTGATGAGGTTTACTATTTCGTCTATGGTCTGTACATTGGAGCCTTCAAGATATGTTGCATGGATGTTGCTTTCTTTAAGTCCTGCGTCATCTCCTTCATATCTGGGAGTGCCGGAGTTGGGTGACTCTATAAAGTAACTGTCGGAAAGCTTATCAAGTCCTGCAGGATTATTGAACTGGGCAAGTCCCATCTGGATACCGAGACTTACCGCATTACCTTCATCATCACGGTAGTTGAATCTGCCGTAACTGTCGACTGATATCCTGTCAACCGAATACTCCTCGCCGAAGTGTATCCTCTGCCCGTCTCTGTCAAGTACTGCATAACCGTCTGCTGTAGCCAGGGTAACCCCGTCTCCTTCGATCGCATACTGGAAGGAACCGTTTCTGGTGTAAGCTTCTGTCCCGTCAGGCATCTGGATCCTGAAAAGTCCGCGGCCTTCTATGCAAAAATCAGTATCATTTCCGGTCTCCTGCATGATACCCTGCGTATATACGGAAGTCAATGACGATACTCTTACACCGGTACCCACCTGGGCTATAACAGGCTTTGGATCGCCGTTGTTATCGGTCTGTTTCCTCTGAAGCTTCTGATATAAAAGTGACGAAAACTCGGTATTCTGTTTTTTGAAACCGGTTGTATTAACATTTGCCAGATTATTGGCAATATTATCAAGGCTTACCTGCTGGGCGTTCATGCCCGAAGCGCCTGTCCAAAGAGCTCTTATCATATGCCGGACCTCCTTTTAGATTCTGTTTACACCTCATCCGTCTGTTATGCTACATTAATTTATTGAACTCTGCCTACAGAGTTGGCTGCCTGCTCCATTACGGAATCAGCTGCCTTTATAACCTTCTGGTTTGCTTCATATGCTCTTGTGGTAGCTATAAGATCTACCATTTCATTTACTACCAGTATGTTCGACTGCTCGGTGTAGCCCTGTCTGATCGCACCGGTCGGTTCTGTTTCCGTATAACCGTCTACAGGACGGTAATATGTATCCTGGAACTTTTTGAGATATTCATAATCCTCAAAATCGGTAAGCACTACTCTGTCTATCACTTCACCGTCAGCAAATACATACCCTTGGGTATCGATCACTACATTCTGTGCATCGAGGGGTATCTGAAGGTCTCCCGATTCCGACTGGAGGTGGTTGCCGTTCGCATCTACCACATACCCGTCAAAGGTCATATGGAACATGCCTGCTCTGGTGAAGCTCTCATGGACATTGCCCTCACGGTCGGTAACATTTACTCTGAAAAAACCTTTCCCGTCTATGGCAAGGTCATATGTATTATTAGTCTGGCGGATCGACCCTTGAGTAAAATCGGTATGTATCTCACCGATCTTAGCACCCAAGCTCACATCACCTATACTTCTCTGACGCCAACCCTCCGAGCTGTCTCTTATCTTGATGGCAAGCAGCTCGTCAAAGCTCTGGCTTGTGGCAAACTCCTTTTTGTAGCCGACAGTAGTGGCATTTGCCATATTGTTGGAGATAACGTCAAGACGTTTCTGCTGGTTATACATTCCGGTCCAACCGGTATACAGGCTTCTGAGCATGGGCTAAGTCCCCCTTTTACTTCATTTTACGTTCACTGATAAACTCTACGTATTTTCCTGTTCCGATGGCTACTGCAGTAAGAGGATCGTCAGCTGTCATGGTAGTGATACCTGTCTTCTCTTCGATAAGGTCTTCAAGACCGTTAAGAAGTGAACCGCCTCCCGTAAGGATGATGCCGCGGTCTGCTATATCCGCTGCAAGCTCGGGGGGAGTCTTCTCCAACACTCCATGGATCGCATCCACTATCTGGCCTGTAGCACCGGCCAAGGCTTCCTCGGTCTCCTCAGATGTAACCGATATGGTCTTGGGAAGACCTGTAACTAAGTTTCTTCCTCTTACGTCCATCGATACAGATTCGGGTCTGCGGTATACCGAGCCTATCTTTATCTTGATATCCTCTGCGGTCCTCTCACCTATCAGAAGATTATGCTTCTGTCTCATGTACTTTACGATAGCTTCATCAAAGTCATCACCGGCTGTTTTGATGGAAGCACTTACAACAGTGCCGCCTAAGGATATAACAGCTATATCCGTGGTACCGCCGCCTATATCCACTATCATGTTGCCCTGAGGCTTTGAAATATCTATGCCGGCTCCGATAGCTGCTGCTATGGGCTCTTCTATGATGGCTACTTCACGAGCACCTGCCTGGTATGTGGCATCCTCTACGGCCTTTCTCTCTACCTCGGTAACACCGCTCGGTACACATACGCTTATAACCTTAAAACGCTTCTTACCTACTGCCTTCTGTATAAAGTACTTAAGCATTTTCTCGGTAACCGTATAGTTGGAGATAACGCCCTGTCTTAAAGGACGTACCGCTACTATATTGCCGGGAGTACGGCCGAGCATGAGTCTCGCTTCCTCGCCGATAGCCTTTATCTTATTGGTCTCCCTGTCAAATGCTACTACCGAGGGCTCCTTTAATACTACGCCCTTACCCTTTATATATACAAGCACACTTGCAGTACCTAAATCTATTCCTATATCAGTGCTGAACATTTCATCTCCTCTTTCTATGGCTTTTCAAATATCGTCACTAAACTGATAGTGACAAAAAGCCTTCATAACATTATACATGAAAAAGCGCAAATATTCAACACATTTTTTTCGTTCATCCTTGAACCTGCCCTAGATTCGGCATCCTGCCACGGGCTTAAGAGATGGGTGCTACCCTAAAGAAGTGCATAGATATACTGATACATTCTGCTTTATATATCGGAGAGTTTGCCTGATTCCTTAATAGTCGTTTTATTTTTTTCAAAGCATGCTAAAAAAGAAAAAGCAGGTGCCGGAAACGACACCTGCAAAAAATCATTATTTAACTACGATATTTACGATCCTGCCCTTTACGTAGATTTCCTTTACTACGGTCTTGCCGGCTATGGCTGCCTGAACATACTTGTTGGCATTAGCCTTGGCGATGGCGGATTCGCTTTCCTCGTTTACACCTACTTCGATGGTAGCCTTTACCTTACCGTTGATCTGAACAGCTATCTCAACTGTATCTTCCTTGATGGCGTCCTCATCATATGTCGGCCAGGGCTCATATGCGATAGTAGCATCATGTCCTAAGATGTTCCACATTTCCTCACCGATATGAGGACAGATACATGACAGCATCTTGATAAGTCCTTCTGCATACTGCTTAGGGCACTTACCTGCCTTGTATACTGCATTGACAAATATCATCATCTGGCTGATAGCGGTGTTAAAGCCTAAGGATTCGAAGTCTGATGTAACCTTCTTTACCGTCTGGTGATATACCTTCTTTAATGACTCATCATCACCGTCTGTGAGGTTATCCTCGTTAGTAAAGAATGCCCATACACGGTTAAGGAAACGTCTGGCTCCCTCAACACCCTGAGGGCTCCAGGGCTTTGATACTTCTAACGGACCCATGAACATCTCATAAAGTCTTAAGGTATCAGCACCGTACTGATTTACTATATCTGAAGGGTTAACTACGAACTCAGGGAAACGCTTACCCATCTTGATACCGTTTTCACCTAAGATCATACCCTGATGTACCAGCTTCTTGAACGGTTCCTTGACAGGTGAAAGACCCTTGTCATACAGATATCTGTTCCAGATCCTTGAATACATAAGGTGTCCGACTGCATGCTCGGGTCCTCCGATATAGAGGTCTACGGGCATCCAGTGCTTTAAGAGCTCATAGTTTGCGAACTCTTTATCATTATCGGGATCGATATAACGGAAATAATACCATGATGATCCTGCGGAACCGGGCATGGTAGAGGTCTCACGCTTACCCTTTATACCGTTGTGATCGTACTGCTTCCACTCTGTAGCATTCTCCAGAGGAGCCTGTCCGTTCTTGGACTTGTAATCTTCAAGCTCGGGAAGTACCAAAGGCAGCTCATCATCGTCAAGTACGTGGATCTGACCATCCTCAGTATGTACTACAGGGACGGGCTCGCCCCAGTAACGCTGACGTGCGAATATCCACTCACGGAAATGATAGTTGACGGTACGCTTTGCTACACCCATCTTCTCTAATTTCTGAGTGATGGCTTCCTTAGCTTCCTCTACGGTAAGTCCGGTAAACTCCTCGGAATTGATAAGCTTATAGCCTTTTCCCAAGTAATCGTATTTTTCAAGTGCGTGACCTGATACATCGATATGTCCGTCCTTTTCATTTCCGTCGATAACCTGGATCATGTCGATGTTATGAGCTATAGCATACTCAAAGTCACGCTGATCGTGGCTGGGTACAGCCATAACAGCGCCTGTTCCGTAATTAGCCAGTACGAAGTCTCCGATAAAGAGCTCAGCTTCTTTTCCGTTTACGGGGTTGATACACTTAACACCCTCAAGACGACATCCGGTCTTACCCTTATTGAGCTCGGTACGGTCCATATCGTTCTTTTTCTTGGTCTCTTCTATATATGCTTTTACTTCTTCCTGATTTTTGATCCTGGGCATTAAGTCCTGAACCAACTGTCCGTCGGGAGCAAGTACCATAAATGTGATACCGTATATGGTCTCGATACAGGTGGTAAATATTGAGAACTCTCCTCCACCCACTATCTGGAACTTAACCTCGACACCCTCTGATTTTCCGATCCAGTGTCTCTGCATATCCTTGGTGGACTCAGGCCAGTCTATCTCATTTAAGCCTTCAAGAAGCTTCTCTGCAAATGCAGGCTGGTCGATAACCCACTGTTTCATGTTCTTACGAACTACGGGGAATCCGCCACGCTCCGACTTTCCGTCTATAACCTCATCGTTGGAAAGTACGGTGCCGAGTTCCTCGCACCAGTTAACAGGCATGTCGATATATTTTGCATAGCCGTCAAGATAAAGCTGCTTAAATATCCACTGTGTCCAGTGATAGAACTTGGGATCTGATGTGGCTACGAGCTTGCTCCAGTCGTAGTCAAATCCGAGCTCTTTAAGCTGCTTGGAGAAGGTCTTGATATTCTCAGCGGTAAAGCCCTCCGGATGATGTCCTGTATTTATAGCATACTGCTCAGCAGGAAGTCCGAAAGAGTCATATCCCATGGGATGTAGTACGTTGTAGCCCTGCATCCTCTTCATCCTTGATATTATGTCCGTAGCTGTATAACCTTCCGGATGACCCGCATGAAGGCCTACACCCGAAGGATAAGGGAACATATCAAGTGCGTAGAACTTGGGCTTAGAAAAGTCCCATACATCTGTCTTAAAGGTTTCGTGTTCGCTCCAGTAGGCCTGCCACTTAGGCTCTATCTGTTTAGGGTCATATACTCTTTCCATACGACTGTCCTTCTTTCTTTTTATAATTATTCCCCATTCTATCCCAAATGAGTAAAAAGTGCAAGAGGAAAATGTAAAACATTATGGTTCATACTTGCCCCAATCGTCCCCAAAAATCTCTAGGATATTTTCTAAATGCTTCTTTATCTCAGAATCTGTTTCATCAGTATTACAGGATATGAACCTAATGTATTCTCCCCACCCCGGAATAGCATACAGTATCTGTTTTCCATACTCAAACTCCATATCCTCAAATGCATACTTTTCATATATGTCCTTAAAATCATTATAAAAATGCGACATTTTGAAGGCATCATGTATACATTTTTGACATTCTTCAAAAGCCTTACGTCCTATTCCTTTTACCGGTTCATACTCACTAAAATGTTCTTTCAGAAATAAATAAAGACCTTTTACTGTATTTAGCTTCATTTCAGAATCTGTAATATCATAAAATCTTTTATCTCCGTTTACATCAATAAAGTATCCCAAATACGAAACCATACTATCTGTTTTTGTCGCATAACACATTATATACATTACCTCTTCTACAAGATAGTATCTTTCAAAAGTATATGTCATATCTTCTTTTATAGTATATGTATCTATCCAGGTATTAGCATTCTTATCGGTAGAGGTATTATAGGGATCAGTCCATTTTATTCTTACTTTTCCCGGTTTTAAGATTTCAAAATACCATGTAACCTCATAAGGTCCTCCCCATAGTCCTCCTTCTTCTTTCCGGTTTTTGAACGATATTATTCCCTCATCCAACAGTTCAAACTCATGATATCCATTATGTGGTTGAGGTTCGCTAAATGATATTACTATAGCATTTTTTCTTAATTCTGCTTCTTTCTTAGCTTCGTCTATTAAAGCATCAGTAAACCAATCAATACCAGATCCAACTTCCTCAATATTTTTACGCATCTTAAAAAACCATAAACTGAAAAGGAAACAAATAACAATAAATATCGCACATGCAATGATTATCTTCTTCATATTATCTCCGTTACGTATAGGACATATCAAATTAGTGCTATCGAAAAACTATCAATTTAAATAATGTTACTTATCTTAATTATCTCAAAAAAAATATTAAAGTCAAGGAAGATCATAATGGTTATAAATATCTTTTTCTTCATTGACAAAACAATCATTCAACAATATAATGACAGCATAATAATTTACTCATCAGAAAGAAAAAAACATGACCGGATATAATAACAATCGTAAAAAAACAAATAATGGAAAACAAGGAAGATTCAGCAGGAAACCATCTGCTGCCCCCCAAAAAACAGAAAAGAAAAACTCTGACCCTGTCAAGGATATAAGAAGCTCTCTTCCTGATGCAGCCGAGATCAAGGATCTGCTGGGTACCGTATCCGATTTCAGGATCGTAAAACTTATACCTATAGGTGCTTTTCTGTCTCCTATAGCTCCTACGGGGCAAAACGAGGAATCTGTGACAGAAAATTTTGAGATACTGCTGCCCAAGAACGAGTTCGCTGACAAGTCGCTCAGACGCGGTGATATCATACAGGCTTTTACATACCTTGACTCAGAAGACAGACCTGTGGCCACATTAAGGACTCCCGCACTCAGTCTGGGCGGCCTCGCTCTCTTAAAATGCAATCAGGCTACCACCTTAGGTGCATTTCTTGACTGGGGACTTATGAAGGATCTGTTCCTTCCCTTTAACGAGCAGACATATAAAGTAAAAGCCGGCGATGAAGTACTGGTTACCATGTATATGGACAAGAGCAGCCGTCTGTGTGCTTCCATGAAAGTATACAAATTGCTTAAAACCGATTCAGCTTACAAGCCCGGTGACCATGTGACAGGTCTTGTGTACCAGCTCTCCGACAGATTCGGTGCTTATATCGCAGTGGATGATATTTACTCTGCAAGGATACCTGCCAAGGATCTGGTAAAGTCTTTAAGAATCGGTGAGCGTCCTACCTTAAGAGTATCAAAGGTGCTTCCCGACGGAAAGCTCGAGCTTTCCATGCGTGAGCCCGGATATCTGCAGATAAATGAAGACTGCGAAAGAATACTTAACGAGCTTAAAGCATCTGAAAAAGGCTTCCTGCCCTACCATGATAAGACAGAAAGCCTGATACTTAAAAATAAGTTTAATATGTCGAAAAATTCTTTCAAACGTGCTATCGGCCACCTGTATAAGGAGGGGCTGATTACGATATATTCTAACGGTATTGAACTTAAAGGGTAACACCTCATCCGTCGCCTTCGGCGCCACCTTCCCCTCCAAAGGGGAAGGCTTTTTTTATTTTGCTCAATCAGAAAATCATCCCACTGATTGGTTTAAAGCATACTCTTCAAGAACTCGCCTGTAAAGGACTTCTTGTTCTTTGCTATCTGTTCCGGAGTGCCTTCGGCTACGACCGTACCGCCCCTGGCTCCGCCTTCGGGGCCGATGTCTATGATGTAGTCAGCACACTTTATCACGTCCAGGTTATGCTCGATGACTACCACGGTATTGCCGCTGTCGGTAAGTCTCTGTAAGATGTCTATCAGCTTCTTTACATCATCAAAGTGGAGACCGGTAGTCGGCTCATCTAAGATATAGATGGTCCTGCCGGTGCTTCTCTTGCTAAGCTCTGTCGCAAGCTTTACACGCTGTGCCTCACCGCCCGAAAGGGATGTAGAAGGATGCCCAAGCTTTAAGTAGCCCAGCCCCACTTCATTCAACGTTTCTATCTTACGCCTGATGGAAGGTACGTTCTCAAAGAATGTGACCGCCTCTTCTATAGGCATATCCAGCACTTCGTATATATTCTTTCCTCTGTATCTAACATCAAGAGTATCCCTGTTGTAACGCTTTCCCTGGCATACCTCACAAGGTACATATATATCGGGCAGGAAGTTCATCTCTATCTTTATGATACCGTCTCCACTGCAGGCCTCACATCTGCCTCCCTTTACGTTAAAACTGAAGCGGCCTTTTGTGTAGCCCTTGGTCTTTGCATCAACTGTGGATGCAAAAAGATCACGGATAAGATCAAATGCACCGGTATATGTAGCAGGGTTTGATCTCGGTGTTTTTCCTATGGGTGACTGGTCGATATCGATGACTTTATCGAGCTTATCCATACCCAGGATATCATCATGTTTTCCCGGGATAATGGTACGAGCACGGTTCAAGTCTTTTGCAAGCCTCTTATACAATATCTCTGTAATGAGCGAGCTTTTTCCTGAGCCCGATACTCCCGTGATACATGTAAATACTCCGAGCGGGATCTTCACATCTATGTTTTTAAGATTGTTTTCTCTTGCACCTTTTACGGTAAGATAGTCCGCAGGTTTTCTCCTTTTTTTAGGCACCGGTATGCTTAATTTTCCGCTAAGATACTGTCCGGTGATAGAGTTGGGATTCTTTGATATCTCCTCCGCAGTACCGATGGCTACTACCTCGCCGCCGTTTGAGCCCGCTCCCGGACCTATGTCTATGATACAGTCGGCGGCCCTCATGGTGTCTTCGTCATGCTCAACCACAATAAGGGAGTTGCCCAGGTCCTTGAGATCCTTAAGTGCTTTGATGAGTTTTCCGTTATCCCTCTGATGCAGTCCTATACTCGGTTCATCCAATATATAAGCTACTCCTACAAGACCCGAGCCTATCTGTGTGGCCAGCCTTATACGCTGTGCCTCGCCTCCTGAAAGAGATGCCGTGGCTCTGGAAAGTGTAAGGTAATCAAGACCTACCTCGATCAAAAATCCGATACGGGCATTTATCTCTTTTAAGATAAGTCCTCCTATCTTCTTCTGCATCTCGGTGAGTTCTAAGGACTTCATGAACTTTGAGAGCTCCACTATCGACAGGTCGGTAACCTCAGATATATTCTTATCCCCCACCGTAACAGCTAAGGCTTCTTTCTTCAGTCTCTTACCCTTACATGTGGCACAGGGGATGATCTGCATGTACTGCTCGTATTCCTGTTTGGTGCTTTCAGCCGCCTCACGGTATCTGCGCTTAATATTGCCCATGATGCCGTCAAAAGCGGTATCAAACGTGCCCTCGCTGTGGGCACCTTTATAATATATGTTGAGCCTTCTTCCCTCGGTCCCGTACAGGATGAGGTTTCTCTCACGCTCTGAGAGCTGATTGAAGGGCTTTTTAAGATTGATCTTATACTCCTTAGCCATAGCATCAAGTATGATGCGCCCGTAAGAGCCCGTATCAGGCAGGGATTTCCATCCCGGTACGGTGATGGCATCCTTTTCTATGATGCTCATGTTCTGATCGGGTATGATAAGATCCAGGCTAAACTCCTGGCGTGAACCTAAACCCGCGCAGTCAGGACATGCACCAAACGGGTTATTGAACGAGAAAGTACGGGGCTCGAACTCCTCTATACTTATACCGCAGTCGGGACAGGAGAAGTTCTGGCTTAATGTTATCTCTGTCGGAAGTGCCTCTGCTGTCTTTCCCGACTTCGATGACTTTTCTCCGTCGGATGAAGCAGTGTCACTGCCTGCAGGACTTCCGACTATCTCGCATACAGTAAGCCCTCCTCCAAGCTTAAGACTGCTCTCGAGTGAGTCTGAAAGTCTCTTTTCTATACCTTCCTTAACCACAAGTCTGTCTATAATGACAGATATATTGTGTTTGATATTTTTGTCGAGCTTGATATCCTCGCTTAAGTCATACATATGACCATCCACGGATACACGCACGTAGCCGCTTCGTCTGGCCTGATCGAACACCTTTGTGTGCTCACCTTTTCGGCCGCGTACCACGGGAGATAAGAGCTGTATCCTGGTGCTTACAGGCAGTGCCATGATCTCGTCCACCATCTGGTCTATGGTCTGTCTCTTGATCTCTTTTCCGCAGTTCGGACAATGAGGTATGCCTATCCTTGCATAAAGCAGACGGAAGTAATCATAGATTTCCGTGACTGTACCTACGGTCGAACGGGGGTTATGGTTGGTTGACTTCTGGTCTATGGATATGGCAGGAGGAAGCCCTTCTATGGACTCCACATCGGGCTTTTCCATCATGCCCAAGAACTGTCTTGCATAAGAAGAGAGGGACTCCATGTACCTTCTCTGTCCCTCCGCATATATGGTATCAAAGGCTAGAGATGACTTTCCCGATCCCGACAGTCCGGTGAGTACCACGAAGCTGTCACGCGGGATATCCACGCTTAGATTTTTCAGGTTGTTCTCCTTTGCACCTCTGATCTTTATGTAGTTTTTTACCATGTCGTTTTTCATTTTTAATGTTTTCCTGTTTCTGGTTTTATTTCTCAGTACTAGTGTCTCTGACACCTCATCAGTCAGCTACGAAGGTCACAAGGTTCCGTCAGCTTCGCTGACACCTTATGACATATGACAGCTTCCCTTCGCCAGGGAGGGCATCATCATTTTTCGGCGAGTTTACGGCGGATCTCCATCATCTTATCCCTAAGTTCTGCTGCCTTCTCAAACTCGAGCTCGGCTGCTGCCTTCTGCATCTCCTTCATCAGCTTGTCGGCTGCTGCCTCAAGCTCCTGTATGCTCATGGACTCGGGTTCTTTCTTTATGCCGTAGTAATCCTTGTCCACCTTCTTGGAGATACTGATGAGCTCTCTTACCTTCTTTACTATGGTCTTGGGAGTGATACCGTTTTTATCGTTGTATTCCTGCTGGATCTTTCTTCTTCTGTTAGTCTCATCGATCGCATTTTTCATGGAATCGGTCATGGTATCGGCATACATCACCACATGTCCGTGCTCGTTACGCGCGGCACGTCCTATGGTCTGTATAAGTGATACCTCAGAACGTAAGAAACCTTCCTTATCTGCATCCAGTATGGCCACAAGGCTTACCTCGGGGATATCGAGACCTTCACGCAGCAGGTTGATACCTACAAGCACATCAAACACATCCATACGCATGTCACGGATGATCTTGGAACGTTCCAAGGTATCCACGTCCGAGTGCAGGTATTTTACCCTGATACCGGCCTGTCTTAAGTATTCGGTCAGTTCTTCCGCCATACGCTTTGTAAGCGTGGTCACGAGCACCTTTCCGGCTATCGGCTTTTCTCCGGTCTCATCAGGGGTCTGCCCCTTCTTTATCTCTTTTCTGATCTCGGAGATAAGGTCATCTATCTGTCCTAAAGCAGGCCGTACATCCACTTCCGGATCCAGAAGCCCGGTAGGTCTGATCACCTGCTCGGTACGCATGAGTTCATGCTCTGCCTCATATTGTCCGGGAGTAGCCGATACAAACATTACCTGGTCAAGTCTGTCCTCAAATTCATCAAACTTTAAAGGTCTGTTGTCAAGTGCCGAGGGAAGTCTGAAGCCGTAATCCACCAGCACCTGTTTTCTGGCTCTGTCACCGTTGAACATACCTCTGAACTGCGGTATGGTCATATGGGACTCGTCAACTATCATAAGATAGTCGTCACCGAAATGCTCTAAAAGAGTATGCGGAGTAGCTCCTGCAGGAAGCCCCGCAAGGTGCCTCGAATAATTCTCTATACCTGAACAGATGCCCGTTTCACGCAGCATCTCTATGTCAAAATTGGTCCGTTCGCTGATCCTTTGAGCCTCTATGAGTTTTTCGCGGTCTTTAAAGTATTTTACTCTTTCTTCAAGCTCTGCTTCTATGTTGGTGATAGCTTTTTTCATCCTGTCTTCAGGAACAACGTAGTGAGAAGCAGGGAACAGCATCACATGCTCCAAAACAGCCTTAACCTTACCCGTAAGTGCCTCTGTCTGGGATATCCTCTCCACTTCATCGCCGAAAAACTCGATACGGTATGCGTATTCATCCGAAGCTATGGGATATACCTCCACTACGTCTCCCTTTACACGGAAAGTACCGCGGTGGAAATCTATCTCATCCCTTATATACTGCATATCCACGAGACGTCTTATCATTTCATCCCTGTCTACAGTCATACCGGGGCGTAAGGACAACGTCATCTCGGTATAGTCCTCCTGGGCAGCTATACCGTATATGCAGGATACGCTCGCTACGATTATAACATCCCGCCTCTCTGCAAGTGCCGCAGTAGCCGAATGGCGCAAGCGGTCTATCTCGTCATTTATCGCAGAATCCTTTTCTATATATGTATCCGTCGAAGGCACATAAGCCTCAGGCTGATAATAATCATAATATGATACAAAATACTCTACCGCGTTCTCCGGGAAAAACTCCTTAAACTCCCCGTATAGCTGCGCGGCAAGTGTCTTATTGTGTGCTATGACTATAGTAGGTTTATTGAGCGCCGCTATGACATTCGCCATGGTAAATGTCTTACCGGAACCGGTGACACCGAGCAGCGTCTCGAACTGGTTTCCGGCCTTAAAACCATCCACCAGCTCTTTTATAGCTTCGGGCTGATCGCCCGTAGGCTTAAAATCACTATGTAATACAAAATGGTCCATAATCTGTTTCCTATAAGTTCCTTCGCATAAGTTAAGGATGACAATATATCGTAAGTATATCGATTCCGCCGGCATTCAAGAAAGAAAAGCGGAGAAAAATGCGCATTTACATTCCACCGCTTTTTAGTTACATATTACATCGCTTTGGCTTATCTTACATCATTATGATATGCCATCGTTTTTCCCTGCAGTATTTTCCGGCTCTGCTTCAGTACCGGCTCCTTCTGCCACAGTGGCTGCTTCTTCCTCCTTACGCTTTGCTTCCTCTTCAGCCTTACGCTTAGCTTCTTCCTCTTCCTTGCGGCGTCTTTCAGCTTCCTCAGCCTCATAGATGACCTTTATGCCGGCCTTTACATTTTGGGCCTCATCACGTGAAAGAAGGCGGTTATGGTCTACAACCAAAAGCAGCCTTCCATGATGGCAGCAGGCTCCCACCATATACGCAGTTTTACCCGAGTTGACCACTATGGGGATACGCTGGAACTCTCCGTCGGCAAGTACATCTATCTCGACTACTTTATCCACACGGTATGCCACAGTCCCGATAAATGTACTCATATATATCAGCTGGCTGTACTTCGGCTGCTCGCTTTTATCTGTCCCGAAAAGACTGCGCAGTCTGACTATGGGCACCCATTCTCCCCTGAACTTTATGAGTCCTTCCACGAAGTCGGGTGCACCGCCAAGCAGCATTTGGGGAACTCCGTTTTCTATACTCCGGACACTTGCACTGTCAAGGCCGTAATATTGTCCGTCGATGTCACAGATGACTTGTTTGTTCATAATATCACCTCATCAGTCAGCTTCGCTGACAGCTTCCCCTCAAGGGGAAGCCTTGGATGTGTCACAAAAGACAGTGTTTTAATACTTTATTACTCGGTCAGGTCTCCGCCCTTGTAAGGAGGACAGCCCTGTTTAAGCCACTTTAAGTATCCGTTGATAAAAAGATCTATGCCTCCGTTAAGTACCGCATCCGCATTGGCGGTGCTGACTCCGGTACGAAGGTCCTTTATCATCTTGTAAGGCTGCAGGAAATAAGAACGTATCTGGCTGCCGAAGTTGTTATCCTTTATCTCGCCACGGATATCGGCTGTTTTATCAAGGTTTTCCTGCTGCTTTAAGATAAGGAGCTTTGACTTTAGTATCTGCATAGCCTTATCCTTGTTCTGATACTGTGAACGCTCATTCTGGCAGGATACTACGATACCTGTCGGGAAGTGGGTGATACGGATAGCGGATGAGGTCTTATTTACCTTCTGTCCGCCGGCACCCGATGAACGGAATACATCTATACGGATGTCGTCATCAGGGATATCGATATCAAGATCTTCCTCTATGTCGGGCATGACATCACATGATACGAAGGATGTCTGCCTTTTTGCCTGGGCATTAAATGGAGATATACGTACAAGTCTGTGTACGCCGTGCTCCGACTTTAAATGTCCGTAGGCATTCATACCGTTTATCTGCATGGTTACCGACTTATATCCTGCTTCATCACCCTCTAAGAAGTCGAGCAGTTCCAGTGAAAATCCTTTTGACTGCGCCCACATGGAATACATACGGTATAACATGCTGCACCAATCGCAGGCTTCTGTTCCGCCTGCACCTGCATGAAGGGTAACTATCGCGTTATTTTTATCAAACTCTCCGTCCAGAAGTGTAGCAAGCCTTACTTCTTCAAAGTTGTTGGTGAATCTTTCGAACTCAGCCTGTACCTCTTCTACCATGGATTCGTCGTTTTCTTCGTTTACCATCTCGATAAGATCGTAGAGGTCATTGTACTGTGCCTCTAAGTCCTTATACTCCTGGATGGTATCCTTAAGGTTTTTAAGCTCCTTCATATAGTTCTGGGCTTTTGCCGCATCATTCCAGAAGCCTTCTTCCTCCATGATGCCTTCTATTTCCTCAACCCTGAAGCCTTTTTTCTCAAGGTCAAGGGATTCGCCTACTTCCTTTAAGGGAGCTGCGTATTGATTTAATTCGTATTTTATCTGATCTAATGCTACCATGTTTTCCTCGAAATATTATCTTTTGATCCTTCGCTTCGCTCAGGATGACATTTTTGGTTTTTCTATCATAGAGTTTTTTCAATCAAAGAACCGTTCCGATGATTGAAAATGTGACAATGGAGCCGTTCCTCTGTCATAATGATCGACACCTCATCCGGCACTTCGTGCCACCTTCCCCTCAAGGGGAAGGCTTAGATGATGTCAGGTCTCGTACTTGCCGGAGGCTTTGCAGCAGAACTTGTACTTCTTGCCGCTTCCGCAAGGGCAGGGATCGTTGGGAAGGATTTTTTTGGCTACGCGGCGCTTAGGTGCGTTTACTACGGAGTCATCCTTGTTGGTACCTGATTCTTTTGCTACCTGCTCACGCTCTACCTTTCTCTCTACCTGTACTCTTAAGAGCATCCTTACGGTGTCCTCAGCTATACCGTCGGTCATCTCCTGGAACATATCGAAGCCCTGCATCTTGTATGAATCGATAGGATTACGCTGTGCATAGGACTGAAGTCCGATGCTCTGGCGGAGCTGGTCCATATCGTCGATATGATTCATCCATCTGGTATCTATAGCCTTTAAAAGGACGATACGCTCAACCTCACGGAAGTCCTCAGGCTGTGCAAATTCGCTTTCTTTTGCTTCATATATCTCAAGGGCACGTTTCTCAAGTCTTTCGGTAAGAGCCTTCTTCTTAATGCTCTTTATCTCATCCTCGGCTATCTCTATACGTTCCATGGGAACGATGGGCAGCAGCATATCGTTAAGAGCTTTGATATCCCATTCTTCAGGTACCTGATCGTCACCTATGACAGCATTTACGCAGCCGTCCACGGTATCATCCAGCATCCTAAGGATGGTATCCCTCATGCTCTCGCCGTTAAGAACTCTCATTCTCTCGGCATAGATGATCTCACGCTGCTCGTTGTTTACACTGTCGTATTCCATGATGTTCTTACGGATACCGAAGTTGTTGTTCTCTATCTTCTTCTGAGCACGCTCTATGGCATTGGTAAGAAGCTTGTGGTGTATCTCCTGTCCGTGCTGAACACCCAGGGTCTTAAATACGCTCATCATCCTCTCGGAACCGAACAGACGCATAAGGTCGTCTTCAAGTGAGATGAAGAACTTGGATTCACCGGGATCTCCCTGACGTCCGGAACGTCCGCGGAGCTGATTGTCTATACGGCGTGCCTCATGACGTTCGGTACCTATGATACGGAGTCCGCCTGCAGCCTTAACCTTTTCAACCTCTTCCTTGTACTTAGCCTCGTCCATACCCTCTTCGAAGGTACCGCCGAGCTTGATATCGGTACCACGGCCGGCCATGTTGGTAGCGATGGTAACAGCACCGTAACGTCCTGCTTCCGCTACTATCTCAGCTTCCATCTCATGGAACTTGGCATTTAAGACATTGTGCTTTATATTCTTTTTCTTAAGATACATGCTGATCTCTTCAGAAGCCTCGATCGTGATGGTACCTACAAGTACCGGCTGTCCCTTCTGATGAGCCTCGATGATGGCATCGATGATAGCCTCGATCTTCTCCTGATGAGTACAATATACGGCATCCTCATAGTCTATTCTTATAACAGGCTTGTTCGGAGGTATGGTAACTACATCCATGCCGTATATCTCACGGAATTCCTTATCCTCAGTGATAGCGGTACCGGTCATACCGCACTTCTTCTGATACTTATTGAAGTAGTTCTGAAGGGTGATGGTAGCCAGGGTCTTGGACTCCCTGTTGACCTTTACATGCTCTTTTGCTTCTATCGCCTGATGGAGACCGTCGGAATAACGTCTGCCCGGAAGGATACGTCCCGTAAAGTCATCTACTATCAGTACTTCGTTATCTTTTACTACATAGTCCTTATCCCTGAACATAAGGTAATGAGCCTTTAATGCCAGGATGATATTATGCTGGATCTCAAGGTTCTCCACATCAGAGAAGTTGTCGATATGGAAGAACTGCTCTACCTTTGCAACACCCTGTGCGGTAAGGTGGACTGTGTTTTCCTTTTCGCTTACTACGAAATCACCTGTTTCCTCAGGCTCCTCACCGCCGAACTTCGCAGCCATAACTGTTTCCATCTTGCTGAGCTCTTTTTCGGTACCCTTCTGCATCTGGCATGCCAGGATATCACACATCTCGTAAAGCTTGGTGGACTTGCCGGAAGGACCTGATATGATAAGAGGAGTACGTGCCTCATCTATCAAACAGGAGTCAACCTCGTCGATAACGGCGAAGTGAAGCTTACGCTGTACCATCTGCTCCTTATATACCACACGGTTGTCACGAAGGTAGTCGAAACCGAACTCGTTGTTGGTACCGTATGTGATATCGCAGTTGTATGCCGCACGTCTGTCGTCGGCATTCATTGTATTAAGGATATATCCGCAGGTAAGTCCCATGAATTCATATATTTTTCCGTTGTTTTCCGCATCACGCTTAGCCAGGTAATCGTTTACCGTAACTACGTGTACACCTTCGCCTTCAAGGGCGTTAAGATATATAGCCAGTGAAGATGTAAGTGTTTTACCTTCACCGGTGAACATCTCAGAGATACGTCCCTGATGAAGTATGATGGCACCTAAGAGCTGTACATGGAATGCTCTCTGGTGAAGTGTTCTTACACCTGCCTCTCTGGCTGCAGCAAATGCCTCTGGAAGAAGGTCATCAAGAGTCTCGCCGTTAGCCAGTCTTTTCTTAAACTCATCGGTCATAGCTCTTAACTCTTCATCCGACTTTGCCTGCATCGTAGGCTCTAAGTCCTCTATCTTCTGAGCGATCGGTTCGATCCTTTTGATCTCACGCTCACTCCTTGTCTTAAATATTTTTCTCCATAAACTCTTTTTAGCCATTTTATAGTCCTCTTTTTCTGTTTCCTATATATCAAAATCATCCGGATTAAGCACTTCTGTTTTTAAACCCGATGAAAGCTTATAAAATTCTTTTTGCTTATTATTATACCATTTAATATAATCAGCCTTAGACTTATGCCCACGATATACGTACCAAACATCCCTTCCACTTTTACAATTCAAAGGAATAAAATGGATCATAATATCTAGCACCTTTTTTTTATTTCCATTTGGAGTAAATCTTACTCCAAATATTCTGTTATACGTCATCTCAACTAATTTTGCTGACGTGAGATTTTCTGCTACTCCAGAAGGTATAATAAAATTTTTATCTTCCCAATATAAGCCATATTTCCCATCATTACATTTAACCCTTTTTAATTCTATAGGTCTAATTCTTCTTTTGTTTATATCCCCATAATCCGACTCAAAACTAATATTATCAAAGGTAATCTCATTATTTTCTATATAGTCTCCTGTAAATAGAATTCCTATTCCTTGAGAACTCTGTCCTTTATTATACACAAATACAACATTGGGTTTTCCTAAAGTACACGGTTTTAAACCGTACTCATAAATATTAAGTTGTGTAGAAGTTTTAGAACCCGATTCTTTTGTTTTTTTAAAATATAAGTAATTTATACTTTCTTCTAAAGATCTATTAATGCTCGCCGGGAAAATTGCTTGATCAATATCCATATCAATCATAGGGGCAATTTCCTTAATAGCTTCTTCTGCGAAAATATACTGTTTATTGGTAATTGTATCAATAATCAGAGGATTTTTTACCGTTTCTTTCCATAATGCCAAGTTTGTTTTATGAATGGTTTTTCCATCATAACTTTTTCCAATATTTATCCACCCTTCATTTCTTTTTCCGGCTTTAAACAATCCCAAATATGCCCAATCACTATCTATACACTCAGATACAATAATATCAGTATTGAATAGTTTTACCAAACGAATCGCGACCCCTTTAATTTCCTCATAATCTCGTAAATGTAAAGCTTCCGTAGTAAATGAAACCCAATTGCTATTATTGGGAGAATATACTTTTATGGTACAAACATCATCCCCCGAATTATCAGATAATGTAAAGCCCCTGTTACTCATTTCAGCTTTTATAATTTCTCGAAGTTTTAAAGCGGAATACTCATCATTCTTTCTAATGTGTATGTTTGAACAAGTTACTCCCATTATTTTCCCTCCAGCACTACTTCTGACCATCCAAAAGATTACAAGACCTTTTCAAGAACCTAGCCATAATGCTATCAAATTATTCTATCATTTATATAAATATATGTCAATTTCTTTTAATATAAATGCAAGTATGTCAATTAAATTAGTATAAAGTAAAGACTATAAAAAGCAGAAAAAGGCAGTTGTACAAATCCTGCCAACCGCCTAATAACATCCTATTTCCTACAATATATAGCCAACTTTCAAATTTCAGTTTCTTACATATTTTGTTCCTCTACCGGAACCGACCTTCCTGATTGATCCGGTTCTTATCATTTGCCCAAGAACCGCTTCTACCGTAGTAGCACTAACGTCCGGAAGTATTTTCCCGATATCAGCTTTAGATATAGGCGTTAGGCTGTTAAGCACGGTAGCTTCAATCCTTGCCTGCTTGGTAACTTTCTTACTCCCGATTACTGCAAATCTCTTGTCCAGTTCTTTGTAGCAAGCATATACCGTTGTAATAAATTCCATGATGAATGCTGAATAATCCTGATTGTTTTCATGCCACCCCTCAGATGATTTTTGCAGTGCTTCGTAATAATTTCCTTTTCTATGATTAATCTGCTCTTCAAAAGAAATTTATATTTATATGCACAAAGTCAAGTTTATATGCATATAAACAGATCATTTTTTCTGCACATTATTTCGGCTATATGCATTAATCAACCCCACTTTTTATGCATACCAGATGCCACCCTATTCAATACCTCAATAATCATATCGCTTACTCACAGAAATCAATTACTTCATTACCATTTTCTCCTATTCCATAGATATTCTCCTATTTCCGTGACCTTTTTAGGATGTTATTTAATGCTTTTCGAATAAAATGTTCCTTTTCCGGTTCCATGTTTTTCAACATAACCTTCATCTAAAAGTTTTTTCAAAGCTGCTTCAACAGACTTATCGCTGATACTGGGACAGATATTCACAATCTCTCTCTTTGTAAATTTACCCAGTTTTGTGTCTATAGCAGCCTTTACAATATCATAAGCTTTACTCTTTATTGTTACAACACGCTTTTTACCATTCTCTGTTTCAGTTACAATTGTAGTATCACTTATTATATTTATTCTGCTCTCAAATTCACGGTAACATGCAAGAATTACTCCAAGCATATATTTTATAAAATATGTCGGATCTTCTTTTCCTTCAAGCCATCCAGTCGATGCTGCTTCCAATGCATCATAATATACATCTTTTGTCTTTTCTATATGTTTTTCAATACTGATATATTTTCCAACAATATATCCTGATCTGTACAATAGTAGAAGGGTTAACAGCCTGCTCATTCTTCCGTTTCCATCATTAAACGGGTGAATACAGAGAAAATCATGCAAAAAAACAGGTATAATCAATAAAGGATCAATGGATAAATCTTCTATAATTTTGCTATAATTTTCGCATAAGGCATTAATGCAAGGTTCTGTTTCATATGGAGGAACAGGGGTAAACCTGATAATTTCTGTCCCATCTTCTTTTACCTCTTTAAGATAGTTTTGTGTAATCTTATATCTGCCGCCATTACGGGTATCCCCATACTGCATTAAGTCCCTATGTAATTGTAAAATTATATTTCCATTAATGGGAATATACTCATAGTTCTCATGAATAGTATTCAAAACATCCCTATATCCGGCGATTTCTCTTTCATCACGATTTCTAGGAGTAGTTTTTTCTCTTGCTATCTGACTAATTCTTGTGCTTGTTGTGACTATACCTTCAATCCTGTTTGAAGACTCAATCGACTGAACTTTAGCTATTTCAACAAGTTTTTCCATTTCTACCGGTTTTTGCCTTAAAAAAAGCTCTTGTTTTCCCTTATACTCATGAATTTGAGAAAGATAATTCAAAATCTCATTATCCCAACGATATTTTTTATATTTTGTATAATCAAATGTTCGCATTTTTATTCCTAGCTCCTCTCTTTATTCCTAAATTATATATGTTTTTAGGAGAATGTCAACAAGCAAATATAAAAATGTTTTCTTGCATATTTTTGTAAGATCACATGCCGCATTAATACAAAAGATGCTGCCGTTTCCGGCAGCACCTTTATGGTTTTTCGATATGTAATTGTATTACCTTATTGCCTTATTACTTTGTAAATGTTGCATTCTTGCTCAAGCCTTTTGCGGTCAGCACTTTCTTATATGAAGATAGTTTCTTGGAAGGAACTGTAACCTTAACATTGTCCTGAGTTTCGGCAAAGGCTTCCTTACCTACTGTTTTGGATGTCAGCTTCTTGGACTTTATAACGATATCCTTTAACGAACTTGCATAGTAAAATGCCTGCTCTTCAATATACTTTACATATGCACCTATTACTAACTTCTCCATCTTACTGTCATAATCAAATGCATACCTGCCGATGCCGGTAACCTTATATGTTATGCCGTCCACCTTTATGGTCTTGGGGATAGTTACTGTTGTCTTTTCTTTTTCATAATCATCTATTCCTGCCACATAGACTGCACCGGCTTTTTTCTTGGTGCCTACGGTCTTGATGCCATATATCAGGTTGCCGACAGATACCACATCATCTTTTTTGATAGTGGTATCAGCTTTAGCTGAGATGGTGCAATGCTTGCCGGTGATACGATAATCATAAACATCATAGTATACAAACTCATATCCTGCAGCCGTAATCTCGTCGTAATCAGCATAGCGGGCTAATTCTACAGGCGCATCTGCATCCGTATAAACAACTACCGAACTGCTTGCTTCCCCTGTGTCACCGTTCCAATCATAAACCGAATTGCAAAGATAACTCTTTCCGCCCTTTTTAAGCAATGAGTAATATGTATCAAATCCGATTTCATTTTTTCTCTTAACGCTGGACTCCATTTGTACCGTATCCTTAGAAAGAAGTCCGCCTGAAAGTTTTACTCCGTCAAGAACTATACCGTTCTTTTTCTCCAGTGTCATGTATACGCCAACAAGAATATCGTTATAGTCTCCGTCACTTTCAACGTTTACTGTTGCGTTGCCCGTAACCTTAAAGAAGCTTGACGCGCCAAGGCTTTCCACGAATAATTTGATACCGCTGCTTCCGTAAAGAGAGTCTCTGTCATCTTTTCCACCCTTAACATTAAGAACGCCATCTCCTGTGATGGTAAGGCTGCCGCCGTAATAATCAGACCAGATATAAAGCATTTCAAGAGTGTTTTCACCCTTTAATTCTAATTTAAAATCATCTCCCATCATATTGCAGGAAATCTCTTTGCCTGTATAGTTATTAAGTGTAAGGGTATTGGTTTTCTCATTGTAGCTTATACCCTTGGGGATATTGGTGGTATATTCTGTGCCATACTCATCATTATTCTTTTTTATATTATCCGACAGGTATATGTAATTGCCGATCTTTTCCTCATCGCCCCATACATTAATCCCTGTTACTTTACCTTCAGTCTGAATGTAAGCATATGATTCGGCATCCTTACAAGGTCCGTCGGCTGCACTTACACCTTTGGGGTTAACAAAAAGCACTCCTAACAGTACCAGACATACTGCTAACAAAATACCAGTTCTTTTCTTCATATAGTCTTCCTCCCAGAATCACGGTCATCCTACACTCTGCTTCGGATGACAAAGTTATTAAACAACTAATATTTATATCGGCATAGCAAACGGTTTTTATAACCCGATTTCTTGCTGTTAGGATGAAAATTCGGATAAAAAATGAGCCGTTTTTCATTCAAACGACTCATTTTTATATGCGTTTATCACATCAGCATGTTACGCCGAGAACTGGCTGTTATACAGGTTAGCATAGAAGCCGCCCTGATTAAGCAGTGTTATATGATTACCCTGCTCTATGACATGTCCGTCCTTCATGACCAGTATGACATCCGCGTTCTTGATGGTAGATAGCCTGTGGGCTACGACAAAGCTTGTACGGCCTTCCATCATGGTATCAAATGCCTTGCGGATCTTAAGCTCTGTTCTGGTATCGATGGAGGATGTAGCCTCATCTAAGATAAGCATCGGAGGAAGTGACAGCATGACACGTGTGATACATAAGAGCTGTTTCTGTCCACCGGATAAAGATCCTCCGTCCTCTGCTATCACAGTATCGTATCCGTTAGGCAGACGTCTGATAAAGCTATGTGCATGGGACTTCTTGGCTGCCTCTATGATCTCCTCGTCCGTGGCATCAGGCTTTCCGACTATGATGTTGTCCCTGATGGTACCTTTCTTAAGCCAGGTATCCTGGAGCACCATACCGTAGTTTTTACGGAGTGAATGTCTTGTGAGCTTCTTGATGGGAGTACCGTCCACGCTTATCTCACCGGAATTGACATCGTAAAATCTCATGATAAGGTTGATCAGTGTGGTCTTTCCGCAGCCGGTAGGTCCTACTATGGCTATACGCTGTCCGGGATTAACCTTAAGGTTAAGGTTCTCTATGAGCTTTTTCTCAGGTACGTATGAGAAGCTTACATCGTTAAGCTCTACTATACCCTTTGCATCCTGAAGTTCTTTTGCATCCGCTGCGTCAGGCTTTTCAGGCTCTGCCTCTATAATGGAGAATACCCTGTCCGCACATGCAAGTGCATTCTGGAGCTCCGTGACTACGCCTGATATCTCGTTAAAAGGCTTGGTATACTGATTTGCATACGACAGGAATATGGTAAGCTGTCCGACCGTAAGTCCGCCTCTTATGACGGATAAGCCGCCTGTAAGTGCTACGCCGGCATATACTATATTATTGACCACACGGGTGGAAGGGTTAACCAGCGATGAGAAAAATGTAGCTCTGAGTGAACATTTTCCAAGTCTGTCATTGATCTCGTCAAACTGTTCTATCACTTTATCCTCACGGTTAAATGACTGCACTACCTTCTGATTGGTGATCATCTCATTGATAAGTGCTGTCTGCTCGCCTCGGGTCTGTGTCTGGAGTTTAAACATACCGTAGGTTTTTCTGGCGATAAAGGATGCCACAAAAAGCGAAAGCGGCGTAACGACAAATACTACGAGTGCTATAAGCGCGTTCTCATAGAACATGAAAAACAGTGTGCCTATGATGGTGATAACGCCCGTAAAAAGCTGGGTAAATCCGAGCAGCAGTCCGTCTGCAAACTGGTCTACATCCGCTATCATACGGCTGACCATATCACCTGAAGACGTCCTGTCAAGGTAGCTTAACGGAAGACGCTGAATGTTGCGGAATGCCTTTTTTCTTACAGCCTGTGTAACTAAAAATACTATCTTGTTGTTACATAAAGTCATAAGCCACTGTGCCAGGGCTCCTGCAAGGATTACCATACCCATCTTGAAGAGTATAGATGAAAAGTCGTCCCAAAAAGCGGAGGACGCATAACCGACCCATACTTCTTCCACATACTCTCCGCCATCCGCCAGCTTCTTTACGAGATCTACCGCATCACCTGTAAGGATGGGCAGGAACAGGGCAGACAGTACCGAGAATACTGCCAGAAGTATAGTGATGGCACAGTATCCCTTGTATGGTTTTATGTATTTTAATACTTTTTTAAGTACAGAAAGCTGTACTCCTTTTATTTTTTTCATCTTTTCAAAATCTCCCAAAATGCAACGGCACTTGCAGCAGCTACGTTTAAGGAATCCACATTGTGTGACATAGGTATTTTAACAGTGTAGGTGCAGGCCTTTATCACTTCTTCAGGCAGTCCGTCACCTTCTGTACCAAGGACTATGGCGATTTTTTCCGCTGCCTTTAACCTCGGGTCATCTACCGATACAGAATCATCCGTAAGCGCCATGGCTACCGTGGTGTATCCGAATCCGTGGAGTTGTTTTATAAGTCCCGTACCTGAACCTTTAACCTCTGCATGATCCGTATTATCATTATCCTCTTCCCGTTCTTTCTCCCCGAATGTCCACGGTACCTGGAATACCGTACCCATACTGACACGTGCGGAACGCCTGGACAGGGGATTTACCGAGCCGCTTGTAAGTACCACACCGTCCACACCAAGTGCGGCGGCTGACCTTATGATAGCTCCGGCATTGGTCGGATTCATTATATCATAAAGTACAGCAAGTTTGTTTTTATTTTTACAAAAATCCGAAAGAGCCGGTAAAGGCTTACGTCTTAAGACCGCCCAGAGTCCGCGTACAAGCGCGTATCCAGTGAGATCCTTTAACAGCTCATGCCCTGCTATATATACCGTGACTTTGTCCTTTATCTCCTTAGGGCAGGCTGCTTCTATCATATCTATGACAGGGCGGGCTTCCTTTTCCAGCCGTTCGTCTTCCACCAGCAGGGATATCGGCTCGTATCCGGCCTCTAATGCACGTAACACCACATTGGCACTCTCGGAGACGAACACTCCGATATCAGGCTCAAAGTAACGAAGCAGCTGTACTTCGGAGAGCTTGGTATATACTTCCAGCTCGGGAAGATTTATATCATCTATGTGTATGTAATTCATACCGTTTACTATTTACACCTCATCCGTCAGCTTCGCTGACACCTTCCCCTCGAGGGGAAGGCTTTTAGCATACATGTATTTGATTAAACCTCAAAATCAAAACAGCTTCTTAACTTGGTAAAAGGACGTACTTTTCCGTTTGCTACGGCGACATGCTCGGGGTGTACTGCATATCCTTTTAAAGCTTCCTCATCGGTAAATGTGGAATCAAGCATAAGGTCTGTGTTAGAGCTTGCAAGTCCGTCGATATATACTTTTATATCCACGATGCCCGGCACCTTATCCTTTAATCCCTCAAGTCCTTCCTTGATACCTTTCTTAATATCAGCTTTTTCCTGATTACTGTATTCTTCTTTTAATGTCCAGATAATTATATGTTTTACCATGTATTATATCTCCTTTATTATTTGCATAGATGTGTTGTATTACACCTAATCAAGCCTATGTTAAACATCATACTGATTAGTGTCACAAAAAATTTCTATTATACCTGTTATTTTATATACCTCATGGGAAACGTTATACCCAAAGGCATAAATCAAACGGACAAGAATGTAATACATTAAATTATTGAAAATGTAAAGATTAATCTATAACCTGTGTTTCGAGTGAATATGAATAGTCTTTATATATTGTATATGTGTCAATCCACCCTTTTGCTTGGTCTAGCTCCAAAGAATCGTCTTGAGTTGTCCATTTAATTCTAACTATTCCTGGAGATAGTATCCTAAAAAACCAAGTTATATTATAACCTTCTTGCCAAATCACCTTTTCTTTCTTTATTTCTTTTAATTCAATTATCCCCTTGTCTAAAATTTCATAATTATAGCTTGGTCTAGTTGGTTTTTCATACAAATTGACTACTATTTCTTCAGAATCGTTTTTAACAGAAGAGAATTTAAACACTTTAAACATAATCAAAAAAAAGGACAAACAAAGAATAGCCATTATAACAAAAAATATTATAAATATAAACTTACGCACAAAAACACCCTCTTTAGTCATTTTCTATCAAGATACATAATAGTATGTCTTGAGTTTACAAAAAAACTCAATAAATTTGAAACATCTAAATGTCCGCCAATTCCAAATACTTCATCAGCATATGCCTTTGCTTCCCAGCATTCCTGTAAGTCAATTTTTATCAGTCTACTCCAAGAGGAACAGTATACAAAAGTTTTCTTTAATATTTTGTCTTGTTCAATTTTAACAATATTAACATTATGCAATCCAACACTACCGGTTCTGTTAGATGACGGAATAATATACTTATAATTAGTTTTTCCTACTATATGAAGTAGCACCGGAAAGTTTTTTCTTAAGGACGAACATATTTTCGACTCTATATCTGTATAATTATAATTTTGACTGTCACAAGTAAAAATGAAATTCGAAATATTTTTATCTTCTAAATAAGAATTAAGATTTCTGGCAATAGTTGTAGGTACCACCCCCCAAGTACCAGATTTCTTGGTTATCGCATCAGATATAGTAATTCCATAATATTCTGATATAATCTTATCATTTATTATCATATGTAACAAACTAATAACAGTACTTTCTACATCCATAAGATTGACATAGTTTTTCTCTAACCAACGAACATAATCATTATATTCATTAAAGCTTATTTGCTCTTTAGAAGTATCAACCGGGGTCAATTGAAGATTTTTAAAATGTCTATTGTATTTTTGTAAATAAAGTAAGTAATCGGCAGCTGCAATCACCCCACATCCATTAGACAGTTGCTTGCTTTGCAGATCATCTATTCCATCAATAGGATTCTTACTATAAAACCACTCTTGATTTCCACCATACATATCATTATCTAAATTAATCCTGGCTCCAGTTTTGGGGTCATGTACGTATTCTGCAGATGTATCAATAGAAACATACTTATCAAAATCCAATAATTGCACTATTCTAACATCGCTGTTAAAACCATCAGAATAATAAAGCCTTGCTTCATCATAATCTGAATACCCATCATTGTCAAAATCATCACAAAGTGGGTGACTTCTGACATTATATGAGTTAAAACTCAAAAGCATTGTATTCTCAAAATAACTAATTCTGACATTATCTTCATCAATTACGCCTCTAAAGATTTGTCTGTCCATACCCATTTCCAAGCCATCGTCAAGCCCGTCACCATCTGTGTCAGAATTGTATGGATCAGTATAAACTATAGTTCCATCAGGGAGGATCATCCCTGTTAATTCTGTACAGTCCGGAATCCCATCACCATCTGAATCCTTTGTATCAGCCACTCCTAAAGCCATTGTCAGTATCATGCTGATAGCATCATCAAAATCACTTGGTTTTTCAACAAAATACACTTCCCCACCGGTATCCCTTATATTACGCATCAGAGCACCTCTGGTAACCGAATCCAAAGAAGGTCCTACATAAATATAATATAATTCAATACCGTCATCTTTGAAGCTTTTTATTTTATTGAACTGTGTCAACTTTTCGTCTGAAACAAGTATAAGCTTTTTCTTATTCTGAGAAACATTATCTACAGAGAAAAAATTATCATGAAGAGATCTGCGCATAAAGTCATAATCGCATGTTCCTTCCTCTGCCTTTATCTTATATGATTTTTCCAAAAAAGAATTCTTATTTGCGTCAAATGTACTGTTTTCTACCTTATATCTCCATACTGTCGTCCTATTATCATTCGTCGTTGGAATCGAGTGTTCGCCTTCTTCTTCGCTTCTGTATATCTCCATTAACCCTATAGAGATTTCCGGTCCAAACAAGTCGATGTTTTCACCGATAGCTGCGATAATTTTTGCCATTTTCTCTGAATCAGTTTTATAACATGCCTGTCCCGGATTGAATAAGAACATTATTTCATAATTCGGATATTCAGATGCAAGCTCATTTCTTATAGAATCGAGAGCCGATTTAACCATTCCTTCATTACTTATTGTATAAAATTTGCCACCACAGTCTTCGATACTCTCTGTAATATTTGTCAGAAGAACGCCATCTATTTCATTGCCGGTATATAGCTGATATATGCATATCCCTGATTCTTTTAATTCATTTACCAATTCCTGCCTCTGTTGGGTCTGATCGGCTATAAGATATGAGTTAGATACCCATATCACAACCTTATTATCTTTTGTCTCTGTCGAACAATTTTGAAAAAATGATTTCATCCCCTCTAGTTCCTGCATTATGGTCGCATACTGATCCCGTGGCTGTATTTTATCCAAAAAATCTCTCAAGGATGCATACGATTTTGTAAAACTCAGGAATCTTTGATGTGAAGAGTACTTCTTACCATCCGTATATGTTATACTCTCTTCTGTATCATCAACTTCCACTTGGTATCCGAATGCTGAACTTAAACCTATTTCATCGTCTTCCAATTTTGCCCTTGCTATTCGGTTAAACCCATTTATTACAAGAGAAGTATTATTCTTAAAATAATCTCTACCCACATCTATTGCTACCTGTATATCAATATGTGGATCGTCAATTCCAAGAGTAGAACGGATTTGTTTTCCTTCGGACGATTTATTAAACAAATCCAATATCAAACTTTTTAGAGCTATCATTCTGATTGAAAAATGATCTGCCGGACAGGTTATGGTATTAGCTTCGGTATCAATAATTGCATCTTCCAATATTACAAAATGCTGATGCTCCTCATCATACCAGAGCATACAAAGATCGTTTTCATCAACATCTCCCAATTTATCCTCATAGTATTCAAAGGTTATCACAGCATTTTCATATTCTTTTTCTACGGAAATATCAAAAGGAACACCTACCCTAGCACTGAATGTAGAAGAGAAAACATGTCTTCCGAACATATTTTCTATATATACGCTGTCCTCCACATCCCCTGCTATATCGAGATCAACTTTGACACTCTTTATGGCGCCAAAAGATTCAGGTATAACATATTCTCCTTTAAAAAGGGGTATAGTTTCTCCTACTCTATTACATAGATCATCATATTCATATCCTAGATCATCCGTATATAAGGCAACATTCTGCCTTATTTTTTCTTCACCATCAATTATACCATTTCCATCAGTATCCGGATTCAGGGGATTGAAATCATGCTCAAGCTCAAATTTATCTTTGAGTCCATCTCCATCGGTATCTGATAAATATGCGCTTGTATTATAAACACTTATCTCATCACTGTCCGTTAATCCATCTTGATCGAAATCCTTATCACTTTCAAAATCAGAGTCAGGAACTTTGGGATCCATGCCATTGGTCAGCTCTATAGAATCCGGTATCCCGTCTCCGTCAGTATCAGGATTATCCGGATTAGTTCCTATGCCCAGTTCAATATATAATGGTAGCCCATCTCCATCAGTATCAGAATATAATTCTTCCAATGTATAATCCGGTATTTCTGTCGGAACCGGAGTATCTGTTACGGGTGGTGCTTCCGTTATCGTAGGAGTGATTTCATAAGTCTGGTTTTCAGTTGGTGTCACATTTGGTGTTATCGTAGGTTCTTCCGTTATAACGACAGAAGGTGTACCCGAAATCATTTCAGTCGGAGTTATTTCTTCGGTGGGAGTTACTGCTTCTGTGGGCGTAATTTCATCCGTTGGTGTTATAACATCTGTAATTGTTGGTTCAGGGGTGATTGTTTCTGTAGGTGTTTCCGTAACAGTTACTCTAGGCTCATCTGTAACGGTAGGCACAGGGGTTAAAGCCTCTGTAACAGTAGATGCGGGATCCCCATTCTCATTAATACGGATATCTGTCATAAAGGTATCTATAACTGTTCCGGTCACAGGTACTCCATAGGTTCCGTTTGCTGTAAAGCCTATGTATATCTGCTCTCCGGGCTTTATCTCAGAATTATAGTTTCTATTTTTTATTATATAGTGATTACCCTGTCTTTCTATAAGATCAGCTGTATGGAAATCTATTACATCGATATCGGTTGTAAATTCCAAGCTCCAATCCTCAATTACAGTCTCAGATATGTTTCTAAGAGTAAAAACCCCGTTGTAATTATAATTTGTTTCCCCATATATTAACGCGCTGAAAACATAATCAACACCCGGTACATCTACCTCTTTCTGTGCCATGTTATAAGTATCAGGCAGTACAAAAGAGCTGTATTTTGCCGGTATGCTCAAAGACATTCCTAATTCTATCTGTGCCCCAATGGGTATATCTTTATTATGGCGGTCATTCTTTACGGTATAACGGAATAAATCAGTGCCGTCACCGGATAAAAAGCTTTCTTTATCAATAATTACTGCATTCCATATGTTTGTTATATCACATCCCATAGTAAAAGTCAGTGCCCAGTTATCTATAACTTCTGCACCGGTATTTCTGATTACTAACCTTGCATTGCACGCTCCCTGCCAGGCATCTGTGATCATAATCTCTACGCCATATCCTGTCCCCTCATAGTTATATATAAGTCCTGGATATATCGTATCATTCGAAACAGGCTCATCAGCTGAAACCGAAACCCCGGCAGGCAGCAATCCTATTATCAGACTTAAAACAAGCAGAATCGCCATTAAACGGTTTTGATACATTTTTTTCTTTGCTGTTTTTCTCATACTCTTCTTCCTTTCATTTTCTTAAAACCAGTTCTTTGCCATCATTATATAAACATACTGCATAACTAAAAAATGCCACAACAAATAAATGCTGCAGCCGAACTATCAGTTTCAATATGTTTATTGTTAGGAGTTCTTGAACATATGCCACTGACTTCTAACTTTGCGTCCCAAGGTCACCCTTGGTTTGCCCCACCGCTATTATCTCAAAATCATCCACTAAAGTCAAGATAATTCTCTTGATTGTTTTGAAGTCATAATAAGTTGACATTACCTTTTCTGAAATATATAATTAAAGGACTAAAATATTTTGATAAATGGGGTAAAAAATTATGAAAATCGGATGTGTAAAAGAAATCAAAAACAATGAATTCCGTGTAGGTCTGACACCTGACAATGTCCGTGCTTATGTAGCTGCAGGACACCATGTATATATGGAAAAGGGCGCCGGTATCGGATCGGGATTCGCTGACAACGAGTATGTGGATGCAGGTGCTTCCCTCATCGACAACGCTGCAGATGTATGGCATCTGTCAGACATGATGATCAAGGTAAAGGAGCCGCTCCCCGAGGAGTACAGCCTGTTCCATGAAGGCCTGATCCTTTATACCTATCTTCATCTTGCAGCCGACAAGGAACAAATGGATGCATTACTTGAAGGCAAGGTTAAGGCTGTAGCTTATGAGACCATCCAGGAGGACCGTTTCCTTCCCTGCCTCGCACCCATGTCACAGATAGCCGGACGTCTTTCCATCCAGGAAGGTGCTAAGTACTTAGAGAAGAAATTCGGCGGAGAAGGCATACTTTTAGCCGGTGTACCCGGTACACCCAAGGCAAACGTTGTCATCCTCGGCGGCGGTACCGTAGGTATGAATGCCTGCAAGATAGCAGTCGGTATGGGTGCTAATGTAACTATCCTCGATGTCAACTTAAAGAGACTTGAAGAGCTTGACAATATGTTCGGAGCTCATATCCAGACACTTGTCAGCAACGACAGCAACGTAGAAAGAGTAGTAAAAGATGCGGACCTCGTCATCGGTTCCGTACTTATCCCCGGCGGTTCCACACCCAAGCTGTTCAAGAAAAAATATCTGCCCGAGATGAAGAACGGTGCTGTATTTGTAGATGTAGCCATCGACCAGGGCGGATGCGGCGAGAGCAGCCATGTTACCACTCATGACGATCCCGTATTTATCGAAGACGGCGTAGTTCATTACTGTGTAGGAAATATGCCCGGTGCAGTTCCCAGAACAAGTACCATCGCTCTTACCAATGCCACTCTTAAGTACGGTCTTATGATAGCTAAGGACGGCTTAGAGGAAGCAAGTAAGAAGAGTGCAGCCATCTATTCAGGTGTTAACTGCTACTTAGGTAAGCTTACCAACAAGAATGTTGCTTTGGCACATGGTTATGATTTTACAGAGCTTTCTGAGATGATCTAAAATTTAAGGCTGAGAAAAAGGTTTCAATACCGATTTCTCAGCCTTTTTTGTTTTCACCTCATCCGTCAGCTACGCTGACACGTTAGAGCAGTACCCAACGAAGCGAAGCTGAGTTGTTGGTACTGCCTATGTGCTCTGCACTCCCCTCAAGGGGAAGGCAATGTGTTGCTATATACTCCCCAAAGGGGAGGACAGGAACTTTTTTAATCTTCCCCCAAGAGCTTCACGGTTTTATAATCGTGCCCTACAGCGGGAAGAAAAATATCAATGATGTCCTTTGTCTTTATCTTAAGACTCGATGTACATACGCAGGGGTGGCATCCGATATATTCACCCGTTAGAATATCCTCATCTATCAGGAGCTGTACATGATGTTCCTTATCATTCATGAGACCCATGATGCTGACCGCACCCGGTTCGATATCAAGGTACTGCAGCATGTCCTCAGGCCCTGCAAATGAAAGTCTGGCCGAATTGATCTGGGCTGAGAGCTCCTTGGTCTTAAACTTTTTGTCCCCCGGCATCATCAGAAGATAATAATTGGTCTTCTGCCTATTGCACAGGAACAGATTTTTGCATATGATCACTCCGAGTACTGCATCTATGACGTTGCAGGCCTCCATATTGTCGGCTCTTTCGTGGTCGGTACGTACATATTCTACACCGATGCTGTCAAGAAAATCATATGTCCTTATCTCTCTTTGTAACCTGCCCTCCATATTTTCGGGACGTCCTTTAAAAAGTTCCATCGTAGTTACTGTTTGCTCCTTTTTCACTTATCATATTATTTTTCGAATGCTTTAAGAAGCTTCATTTAAGTACCCTGTACTGCAAAGCGTTTTTATTTTATCACTTTTTTTCCGTTTTGTCGACCTTTCGGATCATCTATATATAAACAGAAGATTTCGCTTGCTTTTTCCTTTGCTTTGGTATAAAATCGCATGGGTTTATGAAAAGAGGTTAACAGATATGACTTGGGTATTACTTGTGCTCGCATACGGACTCATCAAAGGTATGCGTGAAGTATTAAAGAAAAAAGCTTTGGAAAAGAACACTACGCTGGAAGTGCTTTTTCTGTATACCCTTCTGTCATTCATATTTGTCCTCCCCGAAATACACGGAGCATTTAATGATGACTTCTCCACTCTGATAGTAGTAGCTTTAAAATCACTGGCCATATTCTTAGCCTGGATATTCAGCTTCAATTCCATCCGCTTTATCCCGATAAGCCTATACGGTATCCTGGATCTGTCGCGAGTGCTTTTTGCCACACTTTTCGGTGTACTGGTCATGAAAGAAACACTTGGGACCGGCCAGTTACTCGGGCTATTCTTAGTCGCATTGGGACTTCTTCTCCTAAAGGCCGAGCCCCATAAAAAAATAGAAAAAAAGGATGACCGGAATATCCCTGCCATCCATGTATTTTTGTTGTTTTTATCCTGTATGCTGAACTCTGTGTCAGGTATCCTGGACAAAGTCCTGATGACTTATACTCCCATATCCGACGGGCATCTCCAGTTCTGGTATATGCTGTTCTTAGTTATTTATTACAGCATATATGTGATAGTGATACTTATTATCAATCATAGGAAAAGTGTATCATCAAATTCAAAAAAAGATTTGCCTTCGAACAATTCTGTATTCAATCTCAAATCCGCACTGAAAAATCACTGGATATGGCTGCTTGCAGTTCTCTTTGTTATTGCGGACAGATGCCTCTTTATCGCAAATGCGGACCCTGACAGCAAGGTTACCGTTATGACACTTATCAAACAGTCAAGCTGCTTTGTCACCATCATTGCCGGTAAATTTATCTTCCACGAGAAAAAGATACTCCACAAATTCCTGTGCGCATGTGTCATTGTAGCCGGAATAGTGATTTCGGTACTTTTAAGATGATAAAGTTGCAAAAAATGCAGATACACCGCTTATCACGATACTGTTTTCGTTTATCTTCGGAGCGTTGCCAAAGCTGTATATAAGCTTTGAAACACTCTGATCAATAGTTATCTCAGTTTCTTCGTCTGACGGATTTATCGCAACAAGGATTTTTTCATCATTAAAAGAACGTACATATACCAACGGCTTACCCGGTGCGCCGTCAGATACAAAGTCGATCTCGCCCAGGCTCTGAAGCGGCTTATGTGATTGCCTTATTGCTATAAGTTTTTTTATCTCGGATCGTAAAGAATCCTCATCCGCCATCTGTGCCTTTACCGTAGGCCGGGCGGTATCCGGGTCTATGGGGATATACAGCTTTTCTGCAGATGCAGATGAAAATCCGGCATTTTTGCTGTCATCCCACTGCATCGGAGACCTCGCACCCGTCCTGTTATATCCGCCTTCCTTGGATGTAAGTCCTTCAACATACCTCATCCCGATCTCGTCTCCGTAATATATATAAGGAGCTCCGGGCATGGACAAAAGGAATGCAAAAGCAAGTTTCAACCTGTCGCCTTTTATATAACGCGAGAGTCTGTCCATATCATGGTTTCCCGAAGGTATACATATGAGCCCTTTTCTCTCGGATTTTTTGTAGCTCTCCATATATTTCTTTACAAATTCGGAAGCGTCTCCCTCACCGCCGAAATAAGGCTTTTCACATCTAAACAGATCGTTATAATGTGAAGGTCCGAAGTGGAGAAGAAAGTCCATATGGAAGCCGCCTTTAAGGCTCTTATCCGGCTCACCCCATTCGGATACAAATGCGGCACTCGGGAATTCTTCATCGAGTATTTTCCTTACATCCTGCCAGAGAGCTATTGTCCCTTTACTGTCCTCATCATTTTTTACCAGAGAGCCTGCCATATCCACTCTGAACCCGTCGCAGCCTTTTGACAGCCAGAAGCGTATCACATCCAACATAGCTTTTCTGGTAGCCATCGGTCCTTCGGCATCCATAGCCTGCTGCCATGGACGGTCCGGCTTATAAAAGCCGTAGTTGAGCGCCGGCTGATGAGAAAAGAAATTGACCGCACAGCTTCCGTCACGATCGGATATACCTCTGAGTGACCCATATCCTGTCGGCTCCTCCCAGATACTGTCCGTCCATATATAACGGTCCGTATACTCGTTTTTTTCTGCCTTCATACTTTCTTTAAACCACGGATGATCCCACGAAGTATGCCCCGGCACGAGATCCAAAAGCACATGCATTCCCAGCTTATGTGCTTCAGTAAACATACGCACTATATCATCATTTGTACCATATCTGGGCGCTACTTTATAGTAATCTGCCACATCATATCCGGCATCTCCAAACGGGGAATCAAAACACGGATTGATCCATATGGCATTGCATCCGAGTTCCTTTATATACGGCAGTTTTTCCGTTATACCGTTTATATTTCCTATACCGTCCCCATCTGTATCCAAAAAGCTTTGCGGATATATTTCATAAAATACCGCATTGTCCAGCCATTCAGGTCGTTTGCTCATTTTGCTCCTCCTTGCGTTTAGAATTCTATATGTAAAACATAACATAATTCATCCATAAATACAATCGATTTATACAGATAAAAAGGGATAAAAAGGACCAGTATAAATGCTTAGAGAAAATGTCGAAGCAGAATTGACTCCCAAGTATATCTTTGTTATAATTTTTGTATATAAACACAAAAAGGCAGGGAATAAAATGGCTTCAAGCATTGTACATCTTGCAATAACAAATGAATTGATCAAAACTCATGAATTTAATAATATCAGCAGACTGAAGCTTGGTGTAGTACTCCCTGACGCAGGCGAGACAAATCTCGGACATCTGAAAATAAAAATTCCCGAAACCAATGGATCAACATATGATTTCGAGAAATTCAGATGTAAGTATAGGAACCTGCTTAAAACAGATGACCTGTATCTCGGATACTATCTGCATCTGGTACAGGACATCTGCTACAGACATTTTGTATATGACAGATACCACTGGAACCCGACCATACCCGGCAATGTCGACCGGCTGCACCGGGATTATGCGATAACGAACCATTATGTAGCCGTAAAATATGGCCTGAAAAACGATATCGTTATCCCCGATGATTTTGATCGGGAACCTATAAATGAGATCTGCCGATTTGACATAAAATGGCTGACCGAGGCCTTAGATACATTCTTTCATCAAACGGATGAAGGTGATATATTCTTCTTTACCAAAGAAATGACGGATGAGTATATCACTGAAGCTATAGCGTTATGTAACAAGGAACTTTTAGCCTTAAAAACAGGTGCCGGCATGATCGACGGATATGAAAACGCCTGGCACCATCTGTAAATATATTTAAAGATATTTTTTTAAAAAGCCTTCAAGTTTATCAAACGGGATATAATCCTTATCTCCGCCATCATACAGGTCGGTATGAACAGCATCCGGGATGATCATAAGCTCTTTATTGTCCTTGTATTTGCTGTCCTTGATCATATCAGCGTATGCATCCTTTGAAAAATAACAGGAATGTGCTTTTTCTCCATGGATCAACAGAACTGCGCTCCTTATCTCATTTGAATATTTTAATATGGGTTGGTTGATGAACGATTCGCAACCGATCACGTTCCAGCCTCCGTTACTGTTGAGCGATCTTTTATGATAGCCTCTGCCGGTCTTATAATAATCATAATAATCTTTTACAAAGAAGGGAGCATCCGAAGGCAGCGGATCTACCACTCCTCCGCCAAGCTTATACTCTCCTGCTTTTAAGTCCGCTAGTCTCTGCGCACACATGGATTTTCTTTTTTCGTAGCGTGCCTCCTCGCTGTCCTCCGAATCAAAGTAGCCCTTAGCATTTACACGTGTCATGTCATACATAGTAGATGTCACTGTAGCTTTAACCCTTGTATCTAAGGCCGCGGTATTGATAGCCAGTCCGCCCCAGCCGCATATTCCGATGATACCGATACGGTTCGGATCTGCTTTTTCATTTAATGACAGAAAATCAACCGCAGCCATAAAATCTTCCGTATTGATATCGGGAGAGGCCATATATCTGACATTTCCGCCACTCTCCCCGGTAAAAGACGGATCAAATGCAATAGTCAGGAAACCTCTTTCCGCCATAGTCTGTGCATACAGACCCGAGCACTGCTCTTTTACTGCACCGAAAGGACCGCTCACAGCTATGGCAGGAAGCTTTCCTGCAGCATCCTTAGGCACATACATATCTGCTGCCAAAGTGATACCATAGCGATTTACGAATGTTACCTTGCTATGCTCTACCTTATCACTCTTTTTAAATGTTTTATCCCATTCGGAAACTAATTTCAGTTCTTCTTTTTTGATCATATTCCGGCCTCCTCTATAATATGTACTGTTTTATAATGCTCTCTTAATTTTCAATTACAACCGTCACATCGCCTCCGGACAGAAGGTCTTTCAGTTGACTTCCATCCATGCCCGTTATCTTTCCGAGCCTTGTATAACTCCAGGAATTACTTCCATAGAATATCACCATCTTATCACCCGAATAAAGGACGATATCCCCGGCTGATGTAGAAGTCTGCACATCGTTTCTCGGCAGGCTTTTTCCGATCGGGCCGACCTGTTCAAATCCGCCGTACATTGACATACTTATTGTTACCGGGCCTGTTTTTGCCATTTCCTTTAATGCCGCTACTGATTCATTTTCTTCCCATTTAACGGTGACTTCCGTATTTCCTATCTTCATTCTCATATCTGTCTCTTTTTTTTCGTCATTTTTATCCGAATTATCAGTTGTTCCTATTTCCTTACCGATCCACTCTTCTATATCTTTTTCGGATGAGCGTGTAAGGTCTTTTCCTGCCTTAACTGCAGCGCCTTCTGCCATATCCCTTATATGCTGCATGCTTCCGGAAATCCCGCTGCTTCCGGATGTACAGAATGGCATCAGAGTTTTACCTTCCATGCTGTATTTTGAAAGGAATGTCCTGATCACTCCGGGTTCTTTGCCCCACCAGATGGGATATCCGAGATATATGGTTTTATACTGGTCCAGATTCTTTATCACAGTAGTTATCGAAGGTTTTGCATCTGCCGCCTGTTCCTTGTTTGCACGGCATTCATCATTGGAATATTTGAGATCTTCTGATGTGTAAGCTTTTAAAGGCTGTAATCTTATCATATCCGCGCCTGTGATTTTCTGTATCTTTTCTGCGGCATCTTCTGTTGTTCCGGTTGCTGAAAAATAGATTATCAGGGTATCTTTGGCCCCGCCGGATACAGTTACCGTGCATTCATAATTCTTTTTTCCATACTTAGCTGTAATAATGGCACTGCCTTCTTTTTTCGCGGTCACCTTACCCTTTTTCACCGATGCAACCGTGCTGTCAGAAGAAGACCATACTGCTTTCTTTGAAGACTTTGCGTTTTTAAGTTTCAGCTTATAGTTCTGCCCTTTTGCCATATGAAGAGTCTTGGCAGATATCCTGACTGCCGCATTAGTCGGTACTCCGGACGGAAGCCATATAAAAAGTCCTGCAAGTACGCTTACAAATACAAGTATAAAAATCAATCTCTTCTTCATCCTGATACCTCCTTGTCCCACTTTTCTTTTTCATTGGTATTCTACCATATTGACAAGCCTTTCGCTAATGAATATAATGAATACCGTGATATTCCAATTCAGAATATCATAAGTCTAAAATAACGCCAAACCACTTAAAGAAAAAAATACCTGATGTCATAGAAAGGAATCCCATGGAAATAAAAAACCTGCGCTATTTTCTAGCTGTTGCACACGAAGAAAACATGTCCCGAGCTGCCGAAATACTGCACGTCACTCAGCCCACCCTATCAAAAGCTCTGAAAGCACTCGAAGAAGAACTGGGTAAAAAGCTTTTCACACGTCACAGTTTTTCCATCAAGCTGACTGAAGAAGGTATGCTGTTACAAGATCGTGCACAGGATCTTATTTCTATGGCGGACAAGATTGAACAGGAGTTTCTGACCCTTGATGACATAACCGGGGGAGATATCTATTTCGGGTTGGCGGAGTCCTATCAGATCCGTTTTCTCGCACACGAGATAAGAAAACTTAAAGAAAAATACCCGTCATTTACCTATCACATAACGAGCGGAGACACCGAACAGGTAACAGAAAAACTGGATAAGGGATTGCTCGATTTTGCAGTAATATGTGAAACTCCGAACAAAGACAAATATGAATATCTTGCTTTTCCGACTGCCGATCGCTGGGGTGTGATCATGCCCAAGACTCATCCCTTAGCAAAGAAAAAGAGCATTAAAGCAGCGGACCTCATAGGTCAGCCGCTCTACTGCTCTGAGCAAAGCTGGAATATTGAAATAAAAAACTGGGCCGGTAAATTATATCCCGAACTTCATCTGGAAGGTTCCTTCAGACTTTCTTATAACGCTTCCATATTTGCTAAAGAAGGGCTTGGTATACTGCTTACCTTTGAACATCTGATAGACTGTTCGGAGAATAGTGATCTGGTTTTCAGACCACTATCCCCAAAGCAGGAAACAAAGCTTTATCTGATATGGAATAAGTACCAGACCTTTACTCCGATAGCAGAAAAATTTCTTAACCAGATCAAGAAGGTGTGACAGGCCCACACTAGTCCGAAATCACACTGCGATATAGGCGCCTGCCTGTACCTTCCACATTTGGGCGTATTTGCCGTTCAGGGAGAGCAGCTCCTCGTGCGTTCCCTGCTCTACGATGCTGCCTTTTTCAAGCATGATGATCCTGTCGGCTATACGAGTGGTTGAGAGTCTGTGGGATATAAATATGACCGTTTTATCCCCGGTAGCTTCGATCATGGCATGATTCAGCTGGTATTCCGCTATCGGGTCGAGCGCACTCGAAGGTTCATCAAGTATCATAAGTCCCGCATCCTTATAGAACACTCTTGATATCGCAAGCTTCTGGCTTTCACCGCCGGAAAGGTTTACGCCTTCTTTGGAAAACTCAGTTGTAAGGTCCGTATCAAGACCTTTTTTGAATCTGTCGATACGTTCCATAAGACCGCTTTGTGAAAGTGCCTTTCTTACACCATCATCTTCGATGCCGTCTGCCACATCCAGTACTACATTTTCTTTTACAGTTCCTGCAAATATCTGGAAATCCTGAAATACCGTACCGATGGTATCGCGGTACCTCTTTACATCATAATCCCTGATATCCCTGCCGTCTGCCTTTATCACGCCGCCCTTGGTGTCATAAAGTCTCATTAAGAGTTTAACCAGTGTTGTTTTTCCGGCACCGTTATAGCCTACAAGTGCGATCTTTTCACCGGGCTTTATATGAAGGTCCATGTCCTTTATAAGCATATCATGATTGTTTCCGTATGCAAAGGATACCTTATCAAGCTCGATCTCTTTTGCCTTGTTTTCCGGTGCGAGATTCTCCTTCGATACGATCTTCGGCTCGTAGTTTAAGAACTCTCTTATCTTATTTACATATAAGCTTGTCTCGCATGCATAAGGATAGGTCTCCGAGAATACTCTCATGCTGTTTTTAAGTCTTCCGAAAGATGCATAAAGGATAGCCACGGTACTGAAAGAAATACTATGAAGTACAGCCGCCTGGTATACAAGATAACCTATGAACAGAACATCCGCGAAAAAGCTGTTGCAGACATACCGCCTCATGAATCCGAAGAACCATTTTTTTAAGGCATATTTCTTTTCAACAGCGTATACTTCGTCGTTAGCTGCCTCAAAGCGCTCCATTAAGACATCCGAAACACCGGGATTTAACCTGATCTCCTTGGCATAGTCGTTAAGGTAATATATCCTTTTTATATAGTCTCTTTTTCTTGATGCAGGTATACTCTCGATTTTGGCAAGATAGTTCTGCTTATTGTACAGCTGCTCAAAGATCATTGAGAAAACAAATGCACCAAGTGCAAATAATATGGCTGTCTTATCCTTATAAATGAAATAGATAGCGGTCGAAACAAAAGCTGCCAGACCGCTCAGCGTATCGATCACGAATTTGATGACTCTTTCGATCTGATCGTCGATCTGCGAAATGGCAAGCACCTGACTGTTATAAAACTCCGGATCGTCATAACACTCAAGATCCATATCTCTTGCCTTTTCGTAAAGCTTCATCTTGATCTTCTGGCGTACCTTGGGCCTTTCACGGGGTGCCACATAGTCACTTTGATAGACCGTAAAAAGCATTCCGACCGTGATCAATGCCGCAAGGAGCAGGATAATTCCCGCAACACGGGCAAACGGATAACCGAATTCCGCTGATTCGAGAACATAGCCGATAAGTACCGTATGCTCGAAGAAAATGGAGAGCTGGCCTCTCACCGCATCCGCGGCCTGATATAAAACAAAGGAGGGTGAGGCAGAAAAGATGAGCTTTAGCATGTAAAAATTATTTGAAAAAACTGTCTTTACCGACTGCTTTGTTTTTTGCCTTTCTTCTTTAGGTATGTATTTCATTATGCGATCACCTCCTCTTCATTCTCTATAGCGAGGTAGTTCATCGCCTGTTTTTTATACATGGCAGCGTAACTGCCGTTCTTCTCCATGAGTTCCTTGTGAGTTCCCTCCTCAATGAGGGTTCCCTTTTCAAGCATAAAGACCTTGTCGCAATTCTTTACGGATGAAAGCCTGTGAGATATAAAGAGCATGGTGTGATCCTGTCCTTCACCGATAATGCTGTTAAACAGTTCATACTCGGCGATAGGGTCAAGTGCACTTGAAGGCTCATCAAATATCTTCATGGGCGCATCCTTTATAAAGGTCCTGGCTACAGCCACCTTCTGGCTCTCACCGCCCGAAAGCACGCAGCCCTTATCATCAAATTCCCTTGTCATCACGGAATCGATGCCTTTATCAAGCTGCTCGATCCTATCTAAGACATCAGCCTTTTTCAGAGCTTCTTTTACAAGCTCATCCTCATTTTCATAATGTCTTCCCATAAGGACGTTTTCCTTTACCGTCATACCGAAGAGCTTAAAATCCTGGAAGGTGGTAGCAAAGATATCCCTGTAGGCTTTCAGATTATATGTCTTTATATCTTTTCCGTTATAAAGGATCTCTCCCGAATCGGGATCGTACAGCCTCAGCATAAGCTTGATGATAGTGGTTTTTCCGGCGCCGTTGTGTCCGACAAGTGCAGCGATCTCCCCTTTACTTACTTTAAATGAAAGGTTGTGAATGATCTCCTTATCCTTATAGGAAAAAGAAACATTTTTAAATTCCAAGCTTTCAAAATCGGTGTCGGGCATCTCACCGTCAAAATCCTCCGGGATCTTTTCTTCGTATTCAAGGAATCCTTTGAGATTATTTAAATACATGCCGTTTTTAAGAACTTCCATGACATTCTCAAATACCCTGATTAGTATCCATGTCATGGCAACCATCAGACTCGCCATGATGGTAAGATCGGCCAAGGAAATACTTCCGGTCACTCTGTTTCGGTAGATCGCATAAAGAAGCACACCTTCAAATATAACGGTAAAAGTAAACGTGATGCGCCAAAAGTTCATATGTGCATTTTTAAATGCATATTTATTTGCAACCTTCACGTTGTTTACCGTTGCATCCCCATACTGTTTTCTCATAAGAGAGAATACATTTGAAAGCCTTATTTCTTTGGCTCCGTCGGGAAGATACATCATACGACTGACATAATTTAAGACCTTCTCATTCGGCGCCTGTTCCTTATATCTTTTATAGTCATATTTATTTTTCAGATTTCCGAAGACGAAATTGCCGATCAGCGGTGAAATGATGAAAAGCATAGCATAATGGTCTATCTCATACATCATATAAAATACTGAAACGGACGCCGCAGCACCTATGACAGCACCAATCATTCCCCTGATGACAGCAGTGATCTTCTGCTCCGCTCCATCCATCGCCATTGTATAGCGGTTGTAAAAATCAGGATCCTCATAACAGGAAAGCTCCACATTTTTTGCCTTCACGTAGAGTTTTTTATAGATGCCACCGTACAATCTGTTCGTCTTTAAAGGATAAACAACATTATCCACATATCCGGTGTATATGGCAAGGATGCAGAATATCACGCCACATATCAGGATGAAACTCAATATATCCTTAAACTCCCTGCCTTCAGACAGATCATTTACGATGACCTTCATGAATACTCCGTCAAAGAATACCCACTCACTTTGTCCGATGAGCCACATTATGACAGTATGCACTATGAAGCTCGGGCAGATCGCTGCAGCAAGCTTCATGGCAAACCACGAATTTTTCATAGTTGCGGCAAAGGACAGTTTTTCTTTTTTCTTTTTCTCGTTTTCTTTCATAATTACTCTCTCGATTTTTGGTCCACCCACTGATCCACAATCAATGGCGATATTTCTCCATCCTGATCACATGATCTTCGTCCGGTTCGCTGATACCGTTTTTAAAGCCGTATCCCATTTTGGTGTAAAAAGGGACACCGGTTATGGATGCGGGTATCTCTATTCTGTTTGCTCTTAAGAAATATTCATCTGATTCGAGTGCTTCGATGATTGCTCTTCCTACGCCCTTTCTCTGATATTCCGGAAGGACAAAGATGGTAAACAGGCTGCTCTCGGTCTCACTGTTCCAGTAAGGACCGATGGCTCCGCATCCGATGATGGTATCTCCATCAAGTGCCACATAAAAATGTGTCCAGGTTGATCTTCTTTGGATAAATTCAGGTGTATGAGCATCTGCCATAGCTTTGGTTATATCGGGCGGATAGTCCTTGCTGTTAGAAATCATTATGGTTTTATGGATCATCTCCACTACTTCATTTACGTCTTCGGGACGCAACAATCTTATCCTTGTATTCATTTATTTAGGATCTCCAATCTTTTCACATCAGTTTCATTTTACTATTCTTCGCGCCTTAACTTGTCATAGAATTCCTTATATCTGTCATTATGTGTTTTAATGGCAAGATCGGAATCCAGGTACTCGATAAGTCCTGCCCTGTCAACCCATTTATACTCTGTGGTCTCGCCCTCCTGGAGCACTATGGAATCCTTGGGGCAGTCCGTTATGACAAGATACGAATAAAACATGCTGTGGCTCATTTCTCTACGGGTATGGCTGATAAAAATGAACTCATCCGCTTTGATCCCTGTTTCCTCAAACAGTTCTCTTTTTGCACAGTCAATGGGTGATTCCCCGGATAGCGCAGATCCGCCCGCACTTGCTTCCCAGTATCCCGGATATACATCCTTTTCAGGGTGTCTTTTGGTCAGAAGATATGTCCCGTCTGTATGCTGCACCAGTATATCGCATACCATATGATATCTTCCGTCGGGAATCTTATTATAGTTTCCGGGAATCCTCTCCCAGGTTTCACCTGTTCTCTCGTCATTTACATCATACAGATCCCATATTTCCATCGTTTTATCTCCTATCGATCATTGCCATATCTATTAGTTTCCTGATGTGTATCTCAACACTATCCAGGCAGTCAACCGGACAATTATCATTGTTCAGCAGTAAGGGGAGTTCCGTACAACCCAGGATAACCGCTTCTATCCCCTGTTCCTTTTTCATCTTTTCTATGATAGTCTGAAATTCCTTTAAAGTACTTTCTTTAACTATGCCTAGTTCGAGTTCTTCAAGGATTCTCTTTGCTATCAGATCCCTGTCAGTTTTTTCCGGAACACAAACTTCCACACCTGCTTCTAAAAGGTCTTTTTTCATATAGTCCTGTTCCATGGTAAAGATGGTCCCCAGAAGCCCTACCTTTTTATAACCCCTTTTTGTTACTTCTTCGCATACCGCTTTGGGAATACTTACCAGTTTTACACCGGACTTTTTCTCGATCTCTTCCAAAACAACATGCATGGTCACTGCAGTAAGCGATATCACTTCTGATCCGCAGTTCTTTAAATATGTGACTTTCTCTGCGAGATAATCTGCCAGTCCCACCATATCCGAGCTTTCCATATATCTCCAGGCTTTTCTGAAATTCACGCTTTCAATCGCGATGTCAGGCATCTCTTTTCCACAGGTCTGCTTATCTATCCTTTGATTAAGTTCCTTATAATATGAAAGTGTGGACTCCGGTCCTGTCCCGCCTATAAGACCAATCTTCTTCAATTTTTGCATATTTCCTCCAAAATATCAACAGCGAAGTGTGACAAGAGAACCGTCCCCCTGTCACACTCCGGTTTATAATACTTTCTGCATCCAGATAAGGTCATACCATCTGTCAAACTTTTTCCCGACGGCTTTCATATTTGCCACTTCGATATAGCCCTCTTTTGTATGAAACTTTATGCTGTCGTGTGTAAGATATTCGTCTTCATTTTCAATATATGCAATTCCTGCAAGAAGATTGACTATTCCTTGACTTTTAAGTCTTTTTTCAAGCTCCCTGTATAGCAGTGCTCCTACACCCTGCCTGCGGCAATCCTTATCTATGTATATGGATGTCATTGCTGTCCAATCATATGCTTCGCGCGTACTGTATGCACTTGCATATGCATATCCCAGCACCTGACCGTCCTTCTCGCAGACAAGATAGGGATATTTTTTTGTATACTCCCGTATTCTGTTTTCAAACTCTTCTATGGTCGGCACATGGTATTCAAATGATACTGCCGTATTCAACACATAATGTGAGTATATTTCGACCAGCCTTTTCGCATCTGAAATCCTGACATCTCTGATAATATATTCGCCCATATGTTTATCTCTTTCCTATTGTTCTGAATATTTGGAATGGACCACTAACCACGTCCCCCCGGTCCACATATTTCTTCCAAAATATCAACTGCATTTGCTACCATCTTGGGACAGAAGTCAATGAACAGTTTATTGTCCCTTGCATATTGTACGCCTTCAGGTGTCCTTATATCGCAGCCTAGTAATTCATTACATATATAGGAGCCGCCTTTCTCAGCAAACTTCTTCATCATTTCATCATTGACTGCATTAGCACGCTGCCTGCTTATCAAATCCTCCTTGTCGGTCTGGCCATATTTTAGCCCCAACACCATCAATGCCCCCGTACATGCACCGCACACCTCTCCTTTTCGCATGCCGGAACCAAAGCAGGCGCCAAGCTTTAATGCCTGTTCTTCCGTTATCCCGCATTCATCGGCGAATGCCGCAAGCACTGCCTGAGAACAATGAAATTTATCTGCAAATAATTGTAATGCTTTTTCTTTATGTGTCATAATCCTATACTCTTTCAGTCTTATCAGTCTACCTTTTGCGGCAGATGTAGAGCAGATGGTTGGTACAACCAAGTAATTCCCTCTTCTCTGCTATGGCCAGATACCATTTGCAAAATGCTTCAAAATCTTTGTCCGAGATGGAGAAATCAGCTCTGTCTTCGATAGGTTCTAGTATCCCGTCCACTCCTGCGGTGGTTATCCACTGTACAGGTTTTGTTTCAAATAGAGCCTCAAATTCCGGTACCTCATATCCGGTAAACAACTGCTCTTTGAAATGTTTCACCTTATAATCTTCAGTGAAGTTTTCTTCCTCTCCTGCTTCCCAGTTACCCTGAAAATAGTTTGCATACATGATAGCATAAACCGATATAAATGCAAAGAGTATCTCCCCGTACCGGCTCCTATTTCAAGGACCTTTGTTCCTGGTCCGGCATATTTATGAACGTAAGCCATTGTCGTAGCATATTCAAGCTGCCCGTGTCTTGACCTTGTTAATCTGTCTTCTTCCTTGTTTTCTTTATAAAAACCGCTGACAATCTCTTCACGTGTACTCATGTACTCCCTCCTAACTCATTTCTCTGATCATAAAGTACTCGTTACGATATGTACCGTCCTTCAAACGAATCGCATTTGGTTTTATTCCCGCTATCCTGAATCCCATTTTTTCATAGAGAGCTCTGGCACGGCTGTTTCCCTCGACAAACTCCAGCTCCATCTGGGTAATGTTCTCGTTCTCCTCTGCGATTTTGATCATTTCCTGGAAAAGCCTTGTACCGATACCCTGATTCCAAAATTCCTTAAGCAATGCTATCGCTACGCTTGCTCTGTGTCTTACCTTAAGTCCTGTCTTCCATACAATCTGACAGTTTCCTGCTACTTTTCCCTCTACTACACATACAAGCATTGCCTCATTTTCAGCTGCATTTATACGGTCGAAAAGTGCCTTTTCGCCCTCAGGCGTGTATTTGCTGCATTCTTCAGGGTAACGCAATATGAACTCGGTTTCTCCGGCCGAGATATACAGATAGTCAAGCATCCCCTGTATATCCTCATCTTTTGGGCTTCTTATAATTGCATGTCTTCCGTCTTTTAACGTAAACTCTATATCTTTTATTATCATATAAAACTCCTTTTTCCCCATGTGGAAAGCTTAAAGCTTCAGCTCATAATCTATAAGTGTCATGTTATCATTTATGATCTTCTCCTCACCGACACGTACAAATCCACATTTCTCATACAAATGGCAGTTCGCCGGCTCCTGAAGGATGGTTTCAAGCTTCCAGGTAGTCACTTCAGGAAGCATCTCAAATGCCTTCCTGATAGCTACATATCCCATCCCTTTATTCTGATACTTAGGGAGAATAAACAGCGGGCTGATGAACGCCACTTTTTTCTCATCCGGATCGTTATGTCCTATATTTATAGCTCCCACACGGGCTCCGTCCTTTACTATAAAATAGTATTTTCTGTTGGGACGTGCTGCTCTGCCGCGTACACGATCTATAGACTCTATGGCAGGCGAACCTTCATCATGATATTTCTCGTAGAGCGGCATGAAACTCTCTATCTGCATCTCATACATCTGAGGTATCTCATCCTCACGGACCTCCTCTAATTTCATACGTGCCATAAGCTCTGTATTGCTGACGCTTGGAAGATTGAAATGCTTTTTTATCATGGCCGCCACTTCTGCCGGCTCCAGGTTAGTATTATCTATTTTTATATAGTTTTTAAAATTTATCTCTCCGTCCAGACTTACCAGGCGATACTTCGTCTCTTCCCTTATCATCCTGTCCTGTGAGAGAACTATATCACGTTTTGATGCCTTGTTTTTCAATCTGTTCTCGGTTTTATTTCTCTCAATTCTGACATCTCTGTCTGCCACAAGCTCCACATAGTATACGGTTCCGCCGGTAGCCTCAAATTTATTAGTAAGGTAATCCACATAATCCCAGTCCGACTGAAGGTCAAATGCCCACATGTAGGTAAAGATCATGCCGGTATACTTCGTATTCATAAATGCATCAAATATATCATCACGCAGCTTGTTAACAACTGCTCCCTCATATTTTCCGAATATCTCAATCACCGGCTCTATCATCATATGATTATGAAACAGTCTGTAATCCGTTATCTTCATCAGCTCCTGCCCGACCGTCATTTTTCCGACGGCTCCGGCGCCTATCAATATTATTAAGTTCATGTTTGCTCCTTTTGTTTTTTACACCTCATCCGCCCCTTCGGGGCACCTTCCCCTCAAGGGGAAGGCTTATCAGTCAGTAAAATCTCTACGATATAATTTCGACTTGAATTTAGCACTCTTATCCATTTTCTCGTATTCGTGGTCTCCGACACAGTGCATTCCGAGTTTTTCCATTACCCTTCTGCTCTTGTTGTTTTCCTCTGCGAATTCGCCGATGATAGCTTTGACAGGTCTGATTTTCCGGATCTCTTTTATAATTCCTTCCATGGCTTCAACCGCATATCCGTGTCCCCACTGGTCTGCACGGATGTTGTAACCGATCGTCCATGCATCCTTTTCAGGTACGTAAACCAGGCCTCCCTGACCTATGAGTTCACCGGTTTCTTTCAGAGTAAATCCAAGATCGTAGTTATCCGGATCGTCCAGATTTCTGCTTTCAAGATAAGTTCTGACATCCTCTGCTTTTGTGTAGAGGGGATAGATCATATATTTATTTACATTTGGATCGCCGCACCACTTAAAAGCTGCTTCATAATCATCAGGTACTACGGGTCTTAATATAAGTCTTTCTGTTTCTATCGTTACTCTCATAATATTGTCCTCTCTGATCTGTTTTTTATTCATCTTCACATAAAACCGTATTAATCTTTACATCGGCTCTCTGGTTCTTCACCGCTATCTGAAATTCATCTTCATATATCACTTCACCGGGAATTTCATCGACTTCCGACTTATATAATTGCACTCCGTATTTTTTTGCCATAGCCCTGTAAAACGTCATCTGTTTATATATATCATTTCCCTTTTCGTTATCCTTAAACCAGGTGATGGCTCCTTCGGGATTCCCCTGTTCATAATATGGCGGTACAGGGAGCACTTCTTCAAAATATTCCCTGTTTTTCCAGTATTCTTTTATTTCTTCTTCATTCATGGTATTATCATCCACCAGCTTCCACACGGCTGTAAAAATGCCTCTGGGCTGTTGAGTCATATATGCTATATCTGCCATATGTACCCTGTAATACTTCATCAGTAATCCTCCTAATTCAAACCGAGAACTTTCCCAGCCATTAATCCTCCAAATCGATCAGAGAACCGTCCCTCTGATTGATTCTTCGGTTGATATAAAAAAACCACCTATCCGGAAAAGATAGGTGGCAAGTATTATAATACTATACTCGTATTCTATGCTTCTCCGTAACCTGTAACTTCACACACGCCTCTAAAACCATGCGCGTAAATCTGGTTCATGGTTTCATAATTAATGTATGAAGGCTTGGTCACGAATCTGCTCATAAAACATACCTTGTCGCAGGCAGGATATACATCAACGCTGTGCCTGCTACGGCATTGATGACAGTCTGAAATCAACTTTCAAACTATTGTCCTCTTTCAAAAATATTGGGTATAGGATACTACTTCTGCTTTTTATTGTCAACCACTTTTTTTTAAAAATTTAAATTTTCTGCAAATTCATTTTCTAACCGACTGTATTTTCAGTGTTTTCAGCTGCCGGTGGAGCGGTAGAATCTCATGCCGCGGTAAAATAGCATTATCATAACAGCTAATACCAATGCACCTGAAAGCGGTGTGACAAAGGCTGTCCATACCGGCCATCCGTAGAGTGGCTTTCCAAGAATATATGAAGCCGGTACATGCATGGTAAGTGCAAATGGTGCAACTACTGAAAACAGTATCTTTAGTGGTCTCGGATATATGTCTATCGGGTACTGGCAGGCACTTCGTCCGCCGTAGGTCAAGGCATTGACCAGCTCCACTGATTTTACGCTGTGTATGCAGAATATGTCTTCTATCATGAACAGCCCCAGGATGAGCATACAGCTCATAGCTACCGACTCCAGGAGGGCTAAAACTTTCAGTACACTCCAGGAAACATCGGACATGCTGCTCCCCATAACGAGGGCAACCACGCCTACCGCTATACAGGAAATACGTCTCGGGTCCATACCGCTGCAAAGCACCTGGGTAAGTACTCCTCTGGGCCTGAGCAGCAGGGTATCAAGCTGTCCCGATCTTACCATCGAAGGGAAGTTACCGGTCACGCCTCTTCCGAAGAACTCAGTGATATAGAAGGATACTGACATCAGACCGAAAAAGAAGAACAGATTGCCGCCGATCCATTGTTTTAAGGTTTCAAAGCGGTCGATCACAAGTATCACCGCCAGCATTTCTCCGCCTTCCATCACGAGCTGCGCTAAGGTCTGCATGATAAATGAGGATGTATATTGGAGCTGGCTCTTTAGAAGCATTCCCATTGATCTTATATAGAGATGTAATGTATTCATGTTGAGCTCATCCTCCCTGCACTATCATTTTCTTTCTGTTTGCCCTCCAGAACCAAACTCCCAAAAGTATCAGGATAACAGCCCAGACAGCCTGTCTTAAAAATATTAACGGTGCACCGGATACCGGATATTCTCCGGTATAAAGCCTGATCGGAGCATCCAGCAGCTGTGCATACGGCAGCATAGTTATCACCTTCTGCCAGCTGTCGGGAAATAATGTTAATGGGAGCAGGTTACCCGAAAAGGTAACCATAAGAAGATTCAGCAACCCCTGCATTCCTTTCGCATCAAGAGTCCTCATGGTAAATCCCATAGTGATGTTCTCTAATGCACACATGCAGAGAAGACCTATTACAAGTGCTAAAATACAGGATAGAAGCCCTGCAAATGAAGTAGGCAGTACCATTCCCCACCCCTTAGGCAGCAAAAATGCCACTATCATCATAGGAATGCCTCTCATCAGACTTCCCATAAGCTTTTGTGCGGAAATTCTTATATAATAGAACCAGTACATATCAACGGGGCGGCACAGGTCATACGAGATATTACCTGTCTTTACCTTATCCCATAGATCCATATCGGTAGCTACCATCATACGGAAAAAGGCTTGTTGGAGCCATACATATGTCGTGACCTGCTCTATCGGTATGGTCTGGGCTTTGCTGTCAAACAATGCTCTGTACAACGCTACAAGTACTATCCCAAAGAACATCTGGCATATGATCCCGCCCAGCATTGCGCCTCTGTACTGCGTCTCCATCTTTAATCTCATTTTGAATACGGAAATGTAAGCTCTCATAGGTCCATCTCCTTATACATGGCGGCTATCATATGATCGAGGTTCTGTGACTCTAAAGTCATCTCGCTGATATTTCCGGCATTTTGCAAAAGTGTGAGCATATCGGCTGTCGGGATATCGGAAGGTGAATATGTGATCTTTATCTCTCCGTCCTTTTTCTCCATGCTTGCGCCATCGGGCAGACTGAGCGTAATATCCTCCGAAGAAAACCTGACTGCCACCGTACGCACGGTATCGTATTTTTCCAGGAGTTCCGGCAGTTTTCCGTCGAAAAGCTTTCGCCCGTGTCCGAGTACCATGACTCTCGAGCACAGGGCCGCTATATCCTCCATATCGTGGGTAGTAAGCATGATCGTGGTACCATGTTCCTTGTTCTCCCACTTCAGGAAATCCCGTAATGCCAGCTTGCTCACCGCATCAAGTCCTATCGTAGGCTCATCTAAGAAAAGCAGCTCCGGTCTGTGGAGCAGGGAACCGCAGAGTTCCGCTCTCATCCTTTGACCAAGACTCAGCAGTCTTAACGGAGTCCTCATAAGCTTCTCAAGCTGCAGCGCTTCGCTTAATTCATCAAGCCTCTCCTTATACTCTTTTTCCGGGATCAGGTAGATATCCTTCAGCAATGAATAGCTATCCACTATAGGCACATCCCACCAGAGCTGGCTTCGCTGCCCGAATACTACACCTATGTGTTTTACGTATTCTTTCCGGTCCTTCCAGGGAACTCTGCCGCCTACAGCTGCTTCTCCGCTCTCCGGAGTAAGTATCCCCGAAAGGATTTTTACGGTGGTGGATTTACCGGCACCGTTCGGGCCTATATAGCCTACAAGTTCGCCCTTTTCAACAACAAAGGAGATCCCCTTTAATGCTTCGACGATCTCCTTTTCACGGAATAGTTTACCTTTTTCACGCTTTTTGCGGACGGTAAACGTCTTCCTTAAATTATTAACCTCAATGTAGCTCATATGAATCACCCCCAATGCTCATCATGAGTTGCGTAGGAAGTTTAATTGTAACACCGCGATTCATATCTGTCAAACACTTTTTTAGTTTAAACTCTGATTGTTATAACGTCGCCAAAAAGAACCGTCCCGCTCTCGCATTTGAGAACAGGACGATTCCGCTGTTTACATGCTAATTTAGTCCGCTCTTACGAACTTAACTTTCTTGCTTACGCCTGAAGCTTTGATACGTTTAACTATCTTTTCAAATGTCTTTTCATCAGCGTGGATTGTGATGACAGCTTTCTTTGCAATACCGCTGAATGCACCTTTACCGATCTTCTTTATATTGCCGTATATCTGTATATCTTTGAGATTTTTATCATTCGCAAATGCATTCTCACCAATAGATGTAACGTATTTGCCGATTGTAAGTTTCCTGACTTTTTTGTTGCCTGCAAATACATTTTCACCAATGTGAACCACCTTGTATGTTTTGCCATCAGCCTTAATGGTATCCGGTATAACCTCTACCTTGGATTTAGCAATAACACTGATCAGTTCAACCTTACCGGCTTTCTTCTTGCCGGAACCCTTAGAAGCGACTTCAACAAAGTATACATCAGTTTCCTTCAGGCCGTCATCGTTTACCTTTTCTTTCGTTATTACGACGGTGTTATCAGCTTCTGTATTTATCAAATCGACTGTTACACTGCCATCGGTGTTCTTAGTTTCCTTGGTATATGTCGTACTTCCGTCAGCTTTGGTTTCCGTAGTCTCCGTAACTACTTTTCCGGCCTTCGTGGTTTTTTCGGTACTTTCGATCTTTGTACCATCAGCCGTCTCTGTAGTGGTCTGTACGGTGACCGTGCCTTTCTTGCTTATCGTAACTGTCTCTTCAACAGTCTTTAACACGTTTCCATCTGCGCCGGTCGTAGTCTCCGTCTTTGTGGTCGAACCGTCGGTATTTTCTTTCGTTGTTATTTCTGTTGTAGAACCATCCTCATTCTTTGTTACAATCGGGGTAGGCTCCGGTGTGGATTCAGGTATAGGTGTAGTAGTGGGTTCATATGACTGCGTCGGTTCCGGTATGGGATCCGGCCGTATGATCGTCTCCTGTTTTTCAGGAATATCCTCGACATCATTTGTCTGTGTTGAGAACATTTCAGCGTTTTTGAATACCGCCGTATATCTCGTTACACCCTTCTTTGATGATGTAGGTTCCATTTTGACAACTGATGTAGCGTTCGCTGTCTCAGTAACCTTTTCGGAACATCCATCATTTATACATGTTGCTGTTGCTGTACATGTCTTGTTATCATCACTCCATTTGTACTCGGGAGTACCATATTTATGACCCGTAGCAGGGATCTCAACTGTCTTTGTCTGCTTAGTAAATCCTTCTTTTGAGAATATAGCAGAATATGTTGTTGATCCTGTTTTTTCGCACGTCGCAGCTGTTGTAGTGACAGTAGCATTGACTGTTTCGGTAATAGTATCATCGCAACCATCTTTTGTGCATGATTTAGTTGCCGTACAGGTCTTATTATCATCACTCCACTTATATACAGGGGTGCCATACTCATGACTTACAGCAGGGATCTCAACTGTTTTTGTCTGTTTTACAAAACCTTCCTTCGTAAATGTTGCCGTATAGGTTGTCGAACCCTTATTTTCACAGGTGGAAGGTATCGTTACGACCAATGTATTGACTGTCTCTGTTACTTTTTCAGTACAATCATCGTTCATGCAGCTTTTTACTGCTGTACATGTTTTATTATCTTCACTCCATGTATAGACAGGAGTTCCATATTTATGATCGGTTGCATTAACAATATGTCCTGTTTCGATAATTTCGCCACAATCTTTACACCTGACATCGCCCGAATAGCCGTCGTCCGTGCAGGTAGCTGTAACAATATTTACTGTTTCGGTATTACTGTGACTGCATGTGCTTCTTGTTATCGAAATACTTACAGTAATGTTATTGTAATTTTCCTTGTCTGCTCCGTCATAAACCGCTGTAGCCGTTACTGCTGTTCCGGTGATAAGAGCTTTATCCTTATCTGATGAACTCCATATCCAGCCTTCCGGTAATGTAACATCGCTGACCTTCTTGCAGTTAACAGATATGTTATCCATTACAGCTGTGGGTGCGCCCGGAACATTATCAGCCCTTGCTATCGTAAACTCCCCGGTATTAAGTGCAGGCAAAGTATAATTAGTGTTTGTAAGAGCTGTTGCTGTCGCGGTATATGTTCCGGCATTGGTCTTTCCGCCGGTCACGGTTACCATACAGGTATCACCGCTTACAAGGTTACTGACTGTGGCGGTAGGAATCTGCTCGTTTCCGTTATATGTCAGGTTTGTATCGCTCCATGCAAGTGTAGCAATCAACGGGCTTATCGTAAATGTTGTGCTTCCGCTTACAGTATAGTTTCCACCGGTTTTATCAGTAATCGTAACGGTCGCAGTTCCGGCATTTACATTACCGGAATAGCTTACGGTATATTCATCTGATGAAATCTCAGCCGTACCGTCACTTACCTTTGCAACCGCAGGTTTTATCTCCGAACCATTGTATGCATATGTTCCGTCTGTCAGAGTTATAGTCGGATTATTTACGGTCTTGGGATTGATCGTAATAGTTGCAGATCCTGTATAATCAGCATAGTTGGCTGCCGCGATCACGAAATAAACAGTTTTGGGACTTTCGCTCACGTTTGTGATCACAGGGCAGACATCAAGATTGCAGTTATCTGCCGAATTACCGTATTTGATGGTATAGCCTGTTGCAGGATCGCTGACATTTACGAAGATATCATGCTCAGAACCATCATAAGTTACGGAAACATTCTCTACCGTAACTGTCATTGGCTTGTCGGTAATTGCCCATGTTGCTGTGGCAGTATCCTTATAGTTGCCTTTTCCCGTGACCGTCACGGTATATGTGTTCTTTTCTATACCGGTTGTTCCGTTTGTAACTTCATAATCATTTGTTGTAAGCGCTACATCATCCAAAGTAACACCAGTAACGCTGACGCTTCGCTCAGAACCGGTATATTCAATCTGTGCAGCACTGAGTGTTACTGTTGCTCCCGTGATCGACTTTGCGCCAACGGCAACGGTAACATCTATATCGCTAACAGTTTTATAATTTGAATCGCTTGGTGTAAAGGATGCCTTAAAAGTATTGTTTCCAACATTTCCTACACTTATCGTACCATCTGTCCACGTCCAGCCTTCAGGTAAAGATATCTCCGAAAGTGTCTGACCATAGGTTGCTGTCAGATCTGTCGGGACAGTATAGGAAGTATCTGCTTTTTCGATTGTATAACTAATGCTCGCAGTTGCTGAATTATCTCCAGAACCGAGAGTAATGCTTGCAATATATGAACCTGCATCTATAGGCGCAGTTGTGCTTGCGGCGTATGCAGTATCACCGTTTCCGGTATACGTTATCACAGGCGTTCCAAGTACAGCCGTATCTCCGCTTAATCTTGCCTCTGCAGTATTTCCGTCCCCGTAAGTCGTATGCAGAGGCACATTTATTGTCAGCGTAGCCTTTTTATCTGTTAATGAACAATCATCAGCAGTACAAGTTGCTGTAATGGTCTTGCCGTCAGTTGATGCAGTATAGGTAAAATTATGGTCATGAATTTTACATATAAAATATCCATGTGTAGGAAGGAGGCTTGTCCCGGATGTCAGATTATCTAACATTCCGTTATCATCCAGAATAAATTCTTTGCCAATATCTCCCATCCATGTTTGTGGCACATATATGCCCATAAGTGTCCAATCACCTGATGTGACTGTATGATTGCCTGCCGTAGCTTTCAGAGTAACAACTCCATCCGTCATGTTTGTGATATTCGGGAAAGTCATCGAAGAATTTGTCGGCACATATATATACGGCGTGTTTGCCTCCAGTGCTGTTACTTGGTTGGCATCCTCTATTATAGGTTCAAAAATAGGATTATATTCATTGTTTTTCACACCTGCGAACGAATAGAACTTGCCACCCTCGTTGCCGTCGCAGATATAGCTGAACGGCAATATCACCGTTGCTGCCACTCCAACGGTGAAGGTGCAGTTGTAGGTCACGCTCTTAACATTGATGACCTCCTCGTCAATATTAATTCCCACGAGGTTGTCACCCTCGCCGTTGATGGTCACGTCGGCCCTCTCATTCCATTCATCGAAGCGGTATTCCACCACTGCATCGCCGTACTTCGGTGTGTAGTAATTGCCGTTGTAGAGGAAGCCGTTCTCGTAGCCCTCCACCAGTCCGTGATCTGTGGTCGCATTACCAAGGTTGTAAGGTGCTGTAGGTGCCGTGGTTGCGGGGCGTCCCTGCCTGTTGCCGAGGGCGGTGGTGTAGTAGCAGTTCGTCATGTTGTAAGTCAGGGTCGGCTCACTGTTTGGATAGACGAAAGTGAAGCAGTTGTCGCCCAGTGCGTATTTGCCTGTGCCGTATGCGGCGGGAGCGGATAGGCAGTCGGTGAACGTGATGGTCCCGTTATTTCCATAGTCCCATCCTATGAATCCGCGGCAGGAGACGGTCACGCCAGCCTCGTCCGGGTTGTAGATCAGTCCGTCATAGACGCAGCCCGTGACGGTACAGGTGGAAATAGTGCCATTCCAAGCGGCAATGACACCGCCGTGCCACGCAGAGCCGCTGTAGGTAGTGCTGATTTGGGTGCTCACATGGCAGTTGTCGATGGTGATGTTGCCCGTGGCCTTGCCCACCAGACCACCCAGCGAAGTATTGTCGCCGCCCGTGATGGTACCCTGGACGTGAAGGTTGATGATGATGGTGCCGCCGTCGGTGTAGTGGAACGGGGCGCTATAGTCCTCGCTTGCCGTCAGATTGAACGTCAACGTATGGTTCTGTCCGTCAAACATGCCCTTGAACGGGTGATTGCTCGTGCCAGCCATTGTTGATACTTCAATGTCTTTGTCAAGCTTTACTGTTTTGCCGTTGAAACCGTCAAGTGTTGTATCATAATTTGTAAGCAGGCAGAAGTAGTTCCAACCATCAGCATTTTTGATGGTATAGGTATCGCCGTCCTGAACAAAATCATTTTCATCAATACCAAACGTAGCTTCACTAATGTTGACTTCTTCGGCAGGCATCAAGAAAGTATAGTGTGTGTCATCGACCTTGGTGATACCATTTCCAAGACTATAGTTTGTTGTCTCGCCTTTTACAGACAGACTATTCAAAGTTTCACCATATTGTGGAGTAAATGTGAGCGTAACAGTTTCATTTTCAGCAGCTCTATTTGTAACTGAGTATTTCTCCGTGCCGATGCTGAATTGGGGGTAACTATTGTTTATTGTAAATAAGTTTGATAATGCGTAGTCTTTTGTTAAAGTATAAGTCGTACCGCCAACATTGATCGTAACACTCGCAGTATAGTCTCCGGCACCTGTGGGATGCTCACCGCTTCCTGTAGGTTTTTGCGTACCGAGATCTTCTCCTGTTGTATTGTTTCTATATGTGATATTTCCTATAGTAGCTCCTGTCTCGCTCGCAAATAATGAATTGTTCAACAGTGTAGCAGGGTAAACATATCCAAATTGATAGTAAGCATCTTCTGCTTCAAGCGATACTGAAATCTGATGGTTTGAATCAGCAAGAGAACACGATCTACCATCACTGTGTCCACAAGTGGCAGTTAGGGTATTACCATTCATGCTATATGTGAAGTCGTGCTCATGTGCTGGTTCTGCTGCAGGAATGTAGTGGATTTTGATCTCACACCCAGAAAGCATTGTAAACATTGATCTTTTTCCAAGCCAAAGAGACAGATTACCTTCAATTCCTTCCGGATCAGTACTAATAAATGTGAAATTTTCACTTTCAGTCGTATTTCCTCTTTCATCAAGATGACTTTCACCAGTCAACGCCTCATCAGTACCATTATATTTCATACCATCTATTGACATGAAGAACGAGGTATCCTCCCATGTAGGCGGCCACGCATCATGATCGCCCACAATTACTTGTCCAGCGACTCTGCAAGCTTTTGTGAACTCGATTTTAGTTACTTTTCCATTGACATTTGGCAAAACCCAAAACCTGACATTAGGGCTATCGTCATAGGACAATGTATTGCCCACTTGAATGCCGGAACCAAATTTTCTGATCATGTGTGTATAGTTATCACCATCTGCTGCAAATACAGTTTTTGATGTGTTATCGTCAGGATCAGTCATGGAAAAGCTAAGCATATCGTCAGCTCTCACATAGGTGCTAAGTGAATATGTCTTTGTAACTTCCTCGCTTGCCGCCTTAACATTTGTTGTAAAAATATCGATTGGAATCATACCCAATACCATTACAATACTAAGTATGATTGCAACGATTCCCTTTCCTAAACATTTTTTCTTCATATCGATTTCCTTCTTTCGTTAATTTTTGTCAGCGTTTTTATATAGTACGCCGTATATCGTATTTCCTAACCGGCAAGCCGGATTGAATGAATTAAAAAAATGCCGGACATTGGATACAATTAGGTAATCCAAAGTTTTGTGGGGTCACCCTTTAGTGGGGTCTTTCCGTGGGGGCATTCCGTGGGGGCTTTTAGTGGGGGCCGATTTATATGTAAAAATAATAAAGGGAAGGATATTTTTATTGTCCTTCCCTGCCTCTTTTTGTAAGATATTTTTGCACACTATTTTACTTAAAGGAGGCTACATGTATAATATCACAGATTTACTGAACTTAGAAGATACTA
>JAFRSU010000069.1 GCA_017427415.1 Lachnospiraceae bacterium
CAACCGGGTGTCCGCCTGATGCCGGACACCCTTAGGCTGCGCTCGAAATCCGATTGGGTAAATCGGATTTCGTCTCGTTACAGGATGCATGGCACTCATGCATATCCACTGCCGCTTTATGGTTTTATCCGGAGGCAGGCACCTCGTCCGACCCGTATAGTACAGTGAAAATCGGTAAAATCGGAAACAAGCAACCGACTAATTCAGTCCTATTTGAATGACCAAGATACAGTGAAAGAACATAATACATTCCGGATAACAAAAATGCCAAAAACAGCAGTATGTTATCGTAAACCAAGACAATTATCGGAGGTACAATAAGAGAGGGGATGGAACTGAAAAGAAAACAGGGAAGTATTTTAAGAAAAAGGGAAAAAAGTGTGGATTTATGTCGGTATTACTGTTATAATAATATATGCTGTACGACCGACTATGGGTGAAACGGCAAATAATAAACTGAATAGGAGAGTTGACGATGAGAGAATTTACAGCTGTTAGCTTGTTCTGCGGAGCCGGAGGTCTTGACATGGGATTCGAGAGAGCCGGATTCAGAACAATCTGGGCAAATGATTTCGACAAGGACGCTTGTAAAACTCATCAGAACTGGAGCAGAGCCAAGGTTGTATGTGGGGATATTGGTAAAGTGGATATCTCACAGATTCCAGATTCTGACATTATTCTGGGCGGATTTCCGTGCCAGGGGTTTTCATTGAGCGGTCCACGCAAGATTGATGATTCTAGAAATGTGCTATATAAGCATTATGTTAGAATCGTTAAGGAGAAGCAACCGCTTATTTTTGTTGGAGAGAATGTTAAGGGATTGCTGACTATGGGTGATGGTAAAATCATAGAAGCAATCATAGCTGAATTTTCAGAATGTGGGTATGATGTATTCCTTCAGCTTGTGAATGCTAAGGACTTTGGTGTACCACAGGACAGAGAGAGGGTTATCATATGTGGTTTCAGGAAGGATCTTGATATAAAACATTTTGAGATTCCAGTACCTAACAATATGAAGACCACAATGAGGGAAGCTCTTGCAGGCATGCCTGAGCCGGATCCTGATGATGTCTGCAACGCACCATATTCATCAAGATACATGTCCCGTAACCGCAAGAGAGGATGGGATGATGTATCTTATACAATACCGGCCATGGCCAAGCAAGTTACGTTACATCCGGGATCGCCAGATATGGTCAAACTTGGCACAGATGAATGGGAATTTGGAAAGAATGGAACAACAAGACGCTTCAGTTGGAGAGAAGCAGCTGTAATCCAGACATTTCCTAAAAATTTGGAGTTCAGTGGCGATCTTACTAGCAAGTATAAGCAGATTGGAAATGCGGTTCCGGTAAAACTGGCAGAGTATGTTGCAATGCAATTATATGCTATCCTGAATATCAAGGAGGTTAAAGAGAGATGGCCAATGGGATACAAACTTCAAACGGAAAAGCATTTGAGTACGCTTGTGTCATAGCATTAAATGGTTCATTGTCAGAGTATGGAAAGACAGAGATTGTTTCGTCCCCACAGTTGGAAACAGCAAAGGGACTTTATGAGAATATAGAGCCAAAGATGAAAGGGTCTTTAGATAAAGCAGCCAGAGCAGCTGTGAGAGTTGTAAAAAGACTTGAACCGCAGCTTTGGAATCCGGAGGATAATGAACCATTATATCTCTCGATACAGCCTGATTCGGCAGGTATAAAGGGAGATGTGAGGGATGTTCTATGCGTAAGGAAACAGAATGGATGGGAGATCGGATTCTCTTGTAAACATAACCATCATGCGGTAAAACACAGCAGACTATCCGATACTATTGATTTTGGCAAGGAGTGGTTAGGAATTCCATGCTCAAAAGAGTATTTTAATACCGTTGTACCACTGTTTGAGAAACTTCGTTCATTTAGGGATTCTAGCAAGTGTGCAGGTAAACCTATGTTGTGGGAGAAGATTCCTGATAAGGCGGAAAAGTATTATAAGCCGATTCTTGAAGCGTTTATGAAAGAACTGAAGCGTATTGCAGACGAAAATAAGGATATCCCGGCTGCATTGATACACTACCTTTTAGGCAGAAATGATTTCTATAAAGTTATCACTGAAGATAGCAATAGGACTACTAGGATTGAAGCTATAAATATTTCCGGAACCCTGAACACTAATGCAGGAAAAGAAAAATCGATAGCAAAAGTTCCTATTTTGAAAATGCCGACACAGTTTTATCATATTGGTTTCAAGGCAAACTCGGACAACACAGTTGAGGTTGTTTGTGATGAAGGATGGCAGATTTCTATGCGTATACATAATGCCAGTTCTAAGGTGGAGCCGTCTTTGAAATTTGATGTGCAGCTCATATCTTTCCCTTCATCAGTTTTTGCTCAGGTTGAACCATGGGAAAGCGAAGAAGACAGACGGATATTAAGACTTAATTCTTATGCAACGGGGTTGAACCATCTTAAATAAGTATAGAGTTTCAACATGAAACAGTAAGAAAAAAACAGTTAAGAAAGCTGTTTAACAGGCAACCGAAAGAACAAAAATTCAAGTAACTTTGGAGATGATTATGGATGGCAAACTCTCCGTAGAGGATATTGCTAAGTATTCCAGGCTAGCTGTTGAAATGGTAAAGGCACTTACTAAAATGCAGCCTATATAATGTGGTTTATAGTTTAATAATTCAAAAACACCAATAATGACGAGGAGGAAGGCTGAATGAGAAAGTTAGAAAAAGCTATGGTAACTGTCATGTTGTTGCTAATTGTTATTTTTGCATATGGCTGTGCTAAGCCGGAAAACACAAATGATACCGGAAATACGGATAAAACCGTAAAAGCATATGCTAAATCCGATATCGAAATGGTACCTATAGAGACGGAATTGGATGGCGCTCATAATGGTATGTATGTTGTCACGATAGATGGTAAAAAGTACAGATACAGGATGTCATCAAAACGAATTGATGATGTAACTGTCAGCGAAAAGATATATAGTTGGGCAAATAAAGGAAACATATATGATTTTTATGAGGTAAAAGAATATCCGGATCATGTGTACATCTGGTGCTGCGAACACCGGGACGGAACAGACGGAACGGATTATCTTATCGAGTACGCTCCAAGTGAAGGACTGCCGGAAGGAGCACTGGAAGAGATTATTAATGATGGATTTGTAGTCATGAAGAACGGGCATGTGATCGAAGGGGAAGATAAATGGCTCGAATTCGTAGAAAAGACAGGTGCGGGAACCTCTGCGGAGATAAAAATAGCTCATTATTATGTCATAAGCGGAAAAATGGCTAAAAATCTTTATGAACTGACAAAAATGGATTATCCGAATGCATACCTGCATCTGTTAAAATATGACGGAAATAATTATACCTTAAGTCCGATCAAAAAAGAAAACGGAGAATATATTATCCGGCCTGATGACGAATATGACCGGGCAGAAACATTTAAGTATATGAAACATTATACGGAGAAAGCTCCCAGTGCGACAGCATTATATACAACCTTTGATAAATATGTTCTGGTTGATGACGCTGCAATTACCTGGGATGACATCTGGAACAGTACGATAAGCAGCTCACACGAGGCTCGTCTCAAATATGCCGAGGTATTCAATAAATATGAGTATAAAGATGGAGTCGATCCATATGAGCTTACACTTGTAGATATTGGTTTTCAATAATTCATAAAAACCTTGTAAAGACCTTGTAAGGCATTAAGCCTTTCGAGGTCTTCTTTTATAATATATAGTTTTAGTTTGCATTATATTCCTGCTTTTAAGCGAACTTGGTCTGCCGGGGGAGATGACGGACTCCGTATTAACCGCTCTCGCTGTCCCGGGATGGTCGGGCGGGATGCCTGCCTCCGGATAAAACCATAAAGCGGCAGTGGATATGCATGAGTGCCATGCATCCTGTAACGAGACGAAATCCGATTTACCCAATCGGATTTCGAGCGCAGCCTAAGGGTGTCCGGCATCAGGCGGACACCCGGTTG
>JAFRSU010000070.1 GCA_017427415.1 Lachnospiraceae bacterium
TGGCTGCCATAGACAAAAACCGGGTAACAAAAGTAAAAATAGAACTTTTACCTGCAAAAAAAGAAGAAGAATAAGACAAAAGACTGTGTATCAAATAAGTTCAATGATATACAGTCTTTCTTATACCCCGTATTTTATTTTCATCCTCTCGAGCTTATCTCCGAAGGGTTTTGCAAGGAAATACAGAAAAACAAAGTTTGATACGGCATAAAGTATCGTATGCGGTATCGCTGCGGTTATGGAAGCAAAGTATAATTCTAAATCAAATCCCGCACTGTACCAGAGCACCGTCCAGACATCCATTATAAGTGAAAACGCCACTCCGGACAAGACTCCGTAAGTAAGCAGCAATGCCCTGTTGCTCTTTAGCCGTTCTGCGATCAATCCCGCCACATATCCGATAAGTCCCCATGCAAGCATCTGAAATGCCGTCCAGGGTCCCTGACCGAAATAGAAATTGGATAGCAGTGCCGATAATGACCCTACCAGAAACCCTGCTTCTCCTCCCAGATACATCGCCGTGATAACCGTGAGCGCCGTGATCGGTTTAAAGAAAGGGATGAACCTTCCGAGCACACTGATGGCAGTCATAACTGCCACCAATACCATTCTTCTGGTCCCTGTCATCTTTCTCTCAAATCCCGTGATAAAAAGGACAAGTGAAAAGAAAGCCACCACCAACGATACAAATATATGCTTCTGCTCCGAAAATAGAACTGAACCGCATACCGCCACCGCAGGGATAAGCACAAGCGGAATGATTATTCTAAGTATTCTTTTTACTTTATGGTTTTTTATTACTATCATCCTGCTCCTCACAGAAAAATCCCGCGTACTCAAACCTGTACATTATAACCTTATTGCCGAACATATCCATCTCTCTGCCTTCGGCCTTACCTGCACGTATCAGCTCTGCACCCTCTATCAGCTTCGGGATGATATCGGGCTTTACGGGACATCTGTCATGTGAAGGATAGATAAGATCAAATCTGCTGCTCATCTTCTCGAGCTTTTTAAGACTTTCGATATAATTATCCATGTTCCTGTTTTTTCCGAACATAAATATGATACCTGATTGTACAGTATCTCCCGAGTAAAGTACTCTGTTATTTATATCCAAAAGTGCGATACTGCCGGGAGTATGCCCCGGGATATCTATAACCTCAAGCGGACGGTCCCCGAGATCTATCACATCGCCTTCCTTTACCGGGATAATGATGCCTTTCCCGCCGTTTTCCCTGTATACAGGCTCTTCATCGGGACTCATATACATCTTTTCAAATGCGCCGTTTCCTGCTATATGGTCTCGGTCGGCATGGGTATTTATGATCTCCAAAGTCTTATCTGTAACCATCCTTGCCCCTTCTATCGCATTAGGATTATTCATGCTGCTGTCGATCATAAGAGCCTTTTTTGTACCTTCAAGTACGAAAAACCTTACCCTGTCGTCATCGATCCTGTAAGTATCCGCGCCAAGCTGCATAATGTCCATCATAAGTTTAGTCCCTCCTTAAAAATCTCCGATAGTTCTACAACGTTTACAGGTCCGTCGCATATGCCTCTGCTTATTCGGCAAATGTAAGTCGTATAAAAGTTATTACTGTTGAAAAAGCTGTGTACATCACCGGTTGAAGCTATGCTCCCCTTAAAAAACATCGCACATCTGTCCGCACACATGGAAGCAAACTCCACATCATGTGTTACGGTAACTATGGTGATACCTGAAGCTTTAAGTTTTTTAAGTATTTCTGCCAGATTCTTTTTTCTGTATGCATCAAGCCCTTTTGTCGGTTCATCCAAAAGCAACAGCTTCGGTTCTGTTGCAAGTACCAGAGCCAATGCCACAAGCTGCTGCTCGCCCCCCGAAAGATCGTAAGGATGCCTGTCCAAAAGCATGCTTATGTCAAAAGGAAAATCCGGAAGTCTGTCCAATATTTTTCTGCCTTCAAGCTCCTCTCTTACCGTATTATGCAGGAAAAGAGTCTGTACATCCTGAGGCAGCATTGACAGGCACTTATTATAAAGGCTCTGGTTCTTATACTCCTTTAATTTTTTACCGAACACCTTTATACAGCCCTCATAAGGCTTTATAAGTCCTGCTGCCGCATTTAATGCAGTAGTCTTTCCGGAGCCGTTCCCGCCGAGTATGCAGAATATCTCACCGGCATTAACCGTTAACTTTAAATCCTTTAATGCATCGGGAAGTTCTCTTAAATACCTGAAGCTTACATCCTTAAACTCTAAGGCAGGCGGAATATCTGTATGTTTCTCTGCCATAGTATCCTTTATGGATGATGCCTTTTTATATCCGATATACTTATTATCTTTTATTCTGCTTTTCAGTTCCTTATCCCCGCTTTTATCTATGAAAGAAGCAATGTACTCTCTTCCGTCTCTGATCGTTACGGGTATAGCCTTATCATCTGCAGTACCGTTACCGGATATATCATTTAATCCCTTATATACCCTGTATCCTGAAGGAAGTGCATCGAATATCTCACTCTCCTTCCCTATCTTTAAAAGGATATCATGAGGTGCTCCATCCTCTTTTAACTTTCCGCCCTCCATCATAAGGATCCTGTCACATACCGGGATAAGCTCCTCTAAACGATGCTCGGCTATGATCACCGTCAATGCAAA
>JAFRSU010000071.1 GCA_017427415.1 Lachnospiraceae bacterium
ATGGAAGTGACTATGAATAAGTTTGATTTCGGATACATATACGATTGTCCTGAGATCATGATACCTGCAGAAGTGCTCAACGCAGGTAAAATTGATAAAATGTGATATAAAGATATCTTAATACGTTTTGATTGCACTTTTAAGTAATATAACAGTTTGATATACTTTTTAACTGTAAAGATGCTTTAAGTTATATGATGCTATAGGAAAGGCTCCCTGTCATACCGGAGCATTTGACATTTTTCTATAATAATTATATAATAAAGCGAAATGTCAACCTATAAGCAAACATTTTATCTATGAAAGGATTAGGAAGATGAAGAAGAATTTATTTAAGTTGCTGGCTGTTATGCTGTGCTTGTGTCTGGCATTTACCGCATGCAGCAAGGATGAGTCTGATGAGGATGAAGGACGCGGAAGACGCAGGGTTACTGAAGCACCTGAGGATGACAAGCCTACCGAGGCTGTTACAGATGTACCTGATGGAAATGTAGCTGATGTTACTTCTACACCTGTACCTGATGTGAATGTGGCTGATGTTACCGCTGTACCCGAGGTTACAGTAGAGCCTTCTGATGAACCTGTAGTTACCGCTACTCCTGAGCCCACTGCAGAGCCTACCGTTGAGCCCACTGCGGAGCCTACCCCTGAACCCACCTCGGAGCCCGTAGTCGATGTTAACGGCGGCCTGGATCTGTCAGGGATTACAGGTGTTGGAAGAGAGCTTACCCGTGACGAACTTATCAAAATAGCTCAGGCAATAACTGAAATAACTAATAACGAAAAGATGTATATGTATATGGATACCGAAATGAGCATGGATATGGGCGGACAGACCATGGATGTGATCATGACGGAAACATTATACAAGTATAAAAACATCCAGCATATGATCACTTATACAAATATGCTGGGCGGAGATATGTCTATTGACCAGTATACTGTAGAAGAGTCCGGAAATACTATATCATATACTACTTATGACGGTGGCCAGACATGGACTAAGAGTGCAGGTGCTGTAGCTTCTTTTGATGTTCCGATAGGAGATAATACAGAAGAATTCGCCGATATGTTTGAGAACGGACGCATAGTTGAGACAACTACCGGTCATACCGTAACAGGTCAGATGCGTGCGGAAGAGGATGGCATGTTACTCCTGCTTGACTGCGAGATATACATCGATACCGAAGGAAAAGTATCAGGATACAAGATGTATCTCAGCGAACCGTTCAAAGGCGAAGAAGAAGGCATGGAGATAACCATGACCAAGTTTGATATCGAATACGAAAGCGATTGTCCTGAGGTCGAGATACCTGCAGAAGCATTAAATGCAAAAGAGCCCTCATCAGAGGATATAGAATCCATGCTTAACGGACTCGGACTTTGATCCGGTCATTTCAGCTACCCTTCGGGGTAGCTTTTTTTAGTTATAAAAAATATTGTCGATATCATAATTCTTTGATATAATAGTGAAAAGTTTTATAATATCAAGTAAACAGAGAAGCAGATTATGGATGGAATTATTAACGTTTATAAAGAAAAAGGATACACAAGTCATGACGTGGTAGCCAGGCTGCGCGGCATTACCAAAGAAAAGCATATCGGGCATACCGGTACGCTCGATCCTGCTGCCGCCGGAGTACTTCCGATGTGTCTGGGTGCTGTGACCAAGGCTTGTGAATTGCTTACGGATAAAGGGAAGGAGTACGAAACTGTACTCCTTCTTGGTATTGAAACAAATACAGAAGACGCGACAGGTGAGATAGTAGCTACCGGGGATATTTCGGCTATAACCGATGAGATGATACTGGATGCGGTTAAAAGCTTCGAAGGTGATATATCGCAGGTACCGCCCATGTTTTCCGCTACCCGTATCAACGGTCAGAGATATTATGATCTGGCAAGAAAAGGTGTGGAGATAGAACGTGAAGCAAAACAGGTGCATGTCTCAAATATAGAAGTAATATCCGATATCACAAGGTGTCTGCTGTCGCAAAAAGATGCTTTTGCTCCTTATCCGGATACCATGCTGTCAAGGTTTGTCGAAGAGCCGGATCCTGAGGAGGGCAGATGGCACTGGGAGAACAATGATATCAGAAAAGATGAGAATAAGGATATCCCTGTGATACGTGTGGCGCTTAGGATAGCCTGTGAGAAAGGTACTTATATCCGTACTATATGTGCTGATATCGGTAAAAAAATCGGGTGCGGCGGATGTATGGAGAGGCTGCTCCGTACCAGATCGGGTGAATTTACAATAGAAGAGAGCCACAGTCTGGCTGAAATGGAAGAGATCGTAAAGAATATGGATGAAACATCCGGCTCCGATATAGGTGCCCTGCTTAAGAAGAATAACATCCTGATCTCTGCTGACAGGTGCTTTATGGAGTATCCGCCCCTGCATGCCAAGGACAAGTACGACAGTGTCCTCAACAACGGCAATCTTCTCCGTATGAGGCATTTTAAGGAGTATATAGAGGTGCCTGATGCTATCAACCGCGTGTATGACAGTAAAAACGAATTTAAGGCATTGTATGAGTGGGTCGAGGAGAGAAAACTGTACCGACCCGTGAAGGTATTTATCAGTACCAAGGAGTAAGAAAGAAATAAGGCTTCCTACAAAGAAGAAGCTGTAAAAGATAACTAATGAGATGTGTTAACAAGGAGGAGTCCCCGTGGATATCGTACAGGGTAAAAACTTTAAATATGAAAATACCTGTGTCACCATAGGTAAGTTTGACGGTATCCATATCGGACATCGGAGGATACTTGACAAGGTGCTGGAATTAAGTGGAGAATTCGGCTATAAGAGCACAGTTTTTACTTTTGATCTTGATTATTTTAATACCTCTGAAAAAAGGCTTAATACCAGGGAGGAGAAAAGAGCACTTTTAAAAGAATGCGGCATCGACTTACTGATCGATTATCCTTTTGATGATACGACTAAGAATCAAAGTCCGGAAGAGTTCGCTCGTGACGTGCTGCAGGGTAAGCTTGGTGCAAAAGCCTTGGTAGTGGGGGATAATTTCAGATTCGGAAAAGGGGCTAAAGGTGATGCAGATGCATTAAAAGTACTCGGTGAAAAATACGGATTTGACGTATATGTGATCCCTATGGTCGAGTACGCAGGTGATGTTGTGAGCAGTTCCCGCATACGTGAGGATATCAAGGCAGGTAACCTTATAGATGCCAAAAAGATGTTAAACGGGGAGGATAAATGAAGAAAAAGCGTTTTATAATCGCCAATATAATACTGTAATAAAATATTGAAAATACAATGCCTTCTGTGATAACATATGCTCATACAGATATATAACAGGAGGTTTTTATTATGGGTGATAAGCTGAAAGTATTGTTATTAAACGGAAGTCCAAGGGAGAATGGAAATATCGCTCTTGCTTTGCATGAGATGGAGAAGATATTTGAAGCAGAGGGCGTGGAATATGAAACAGTTCAGCTCGGGAAAAAGGATATAAGGGGCTGTATTGCATGTGAAACCTGCAGGAAAACCCGCAAGTGTGTATTTAATGATATCGTAAACGAACTTGCAGATAAGTTTGAAGCTGCTGACGGTCTTGTGATTGGTTCTCCTGTATATTACGGATCTGCTAACGGGACTTTGATGTCAGCATTACAGAGACTTTTTTACAGTACTTCGTTTGATAAGAGCTACAAAGTGGGGGCAAGCGTGGTAAGTGCCAGACGTTCAGGCTGCACGGCTACATTTGACGAGCTTAATAAGTTTTTCACATTATCAAATATGCCTATAGCTACCAGCCAGTACTGGAACAATATCTACGGCTGGTTCCCCGGCGAAGGTAAAGAGGATGCCGAGGGTATGCAGGTGATGAGAGTACTTGCCAGGAACATGGTATTTCTTATGAAGAGCATAGCTGCAGGCAAGGAAAACATAGGGCTGCCCGATACAGAGCAGAGAGTATGGACTAATTTTACGAGATAGTGTGACAGGAGAACCGTTCCCTTGTCACAAATTATAAAAAGAATGGGGTTAAAAACATGAAAAGAATTAAACTTGATGAAAACTGGACTTTTAGAAGAGGGTTCCTTGATAATCCGGGGATGTTAAAGTCGGATCCGGGTGTTTCGGTGAATCTGCCGCATGACGGGATGATCGGGACACCTGTTACGGCGGATGCTCCGGCACAGATGGATATGGGGTATTTTACCGGAGGATTATCCAATTATACAAAATTCGTATTTATCCCGGAAGAATGGAAAAACGACTATATCGCGCTTCATTTTGACGGTGCCATGCTGAACGCTGCTGTGGATGTAAACGGAGCAAAAGCCGGAAAACAGCATTACGGTTATGTACCTTTTAGCCTTGATATCACTAACCTTGTGACCTTCGGTAAGGAAAACAGGATAACCGTTAATATCAATGCAAGTATGCAGCCTAACTCACGCTGGTATACCGGCTCAGGTCTGTACCGCGGCGTGGAGCTTGTACACGGTCCTAAGCTGCATATAGCACAGGACGGCATATACCTGTATACTAAGGAAGTGGCTGACGGATATGCATTCTTAGAGGCTCAGATAGATGTAGTAAATGACTACTCTGAAAAGAGACTGGCAGAAGTAGAGATCGTGCTTACTCCTGAAAAAGCTGATAAAGAAAATGCTAAGCCCTTTATCGCCAAAAGAACTATATGTGCGGAACCTCTTTCTGCTACGACAGCCAGGATGGCTTTTACAGTTGAGGATCCTGTACTTTGGGATGTAGATAGTCCTGAGCTATACAAAGTCAATGTCAAAGTAACGGATACAGGAGTATACCGTACTCATTTTACCCCTTATGCACCTGAAGAATGCATTGTGGATGAGGCTGATACAATATTCGGTATCAGGACCATCACGGCCGATGCTATACGCGGACTTCGCATAAACGGGAAAAGTGTTAAACTGAAAGGCGGCTGCCTGCATCATGACAACGGACTTATTGGCTCCGTATCATTATATGAATCAGAAGCCCGTAAGGTACAAAAGCTTAAATCAGTCGGCTTTAATGCTATCCGTACGGCTCATAATCCGCCCTCTGCTGCACTTATAGAGGCATGTGACAGGTATGGCATGTATGTATTTGATGAGGCTTTTGATGCATGGGGCATAGGTAAACGTGCCGGCGACTACAGCCAGTTTTTCGATGAGTGCTGGGAGAAGGACTTAACTTCATTTATCAGAAGGGACAGGACACATCCTTGTGTCATCATGTGGTCCACAGGCAATGAGATACCCGAGCGCGGCGGCTTAAATGACGGATATAAGAAAGCCACGATGTTAGCTGAAGCTATAAGGAAACTGGACGGAACAAGACCTATCAGTAACGGTATATGCTCGCTCTGGAGCGGACTGGATGATGAAATATGTGAAGGCCTTAGTCACTTACAGAATGCGAAGAATGATGGTTTTAAGGACCTTTGGGAGAATGTTACCGAGCCTTTTACCAACGGTCTCGATATAGTCGGATATAACTACATGGAGGATCAGTATGAGCATGACCATGAGCTTTTCCCTGAAAGAGTGATATTGGGCTCTGAGAACTTCCCTCAGGAGATTGGATTCAGGTGGCCTTTAGTTGAGAAGCATCCTTATATCATCGGTGACTTTACGTGGACTGCATGGGATTATCTGGGTGAAGCAGGTATCGGAAAGACCAAGTATTTTGAGCCCGACGATCCGTTCTTGAAGGATAACACCTGTTGGGCATTGATGCCTCAGTATTCTTCACCGTGTCCATGGAGGACTGCAAATGACGCAGATTTTGATATCACGGGCCATATGCGTCCGCAGGGAGCTTACAGAAGCGTAGTCTGGGGAAGCAAGAATACTTATCTGTATTCCGTACATCCGAAATATTTCGGTAAGTATGAGATGATAAGCCCTTGGGGATTTACCGATGTGCGTTCTTCCTGGAATTATGAAGATTACATAGGTAAGCCCATAGAACTTGTTGTATTTTCCAATGCGGAGGAAGTGGAGCTCTTTGTAAACGGGACTTCAGTGGGTCGAAAGAAGGTATCGTTCGAGAGACCGTTGCCTGACAGTGTACGCTTTGAGACAGTATATCTGCCGGGTAAAGTCGAGGCGGTAAGCTATGTTAACGGCGCAGAAGTAAGCCGTGCCGAGCTTAAGACCACTTCTAAGCCCTTTGCCGTAAGAATGGATCCTGATAAGCTGGTACTTAAAGCCGACGGACATGATGTGGCATATGTCGATATAGAGATAATAGACGAGCATGGAGAAGTGGTACCTGATGCTGAGATGGCTTTACAGTTAATTGTTACGGGCTGCGGCTCACTTGCCGGATTCGGCTCTGCCAACCCTTGTACGGATGAGGATTATACAGATGATAAGACCGTCAGCTTCCGTGGAAGAGCCCAGGCTATTATCCGTTCGGGCTATGAAAAAGGGAATATCACCTTAAGAATATACGGTGAAGGTATTGATAAAGATGATTATACACTGATAGCTTTAAGGGCTGAATAAAAGAGAGAAGGGTTTATATGAGCGATATTGTCTGGTTTATCATAATCGGTGTCATACTGATCGTATTGGGTCTTATATTTATTTGGCTGGGCTATAGTATTTGGAAAAAGCAGAACATCAATCTGATCATAGTTTATCATATGGATAAAGTTAGTGAAGATAATAAACTGGCTTTTTGCAGACTATCCGGTCTTGGCTTATTGGTTATGGGGTGTGGTTTTATCGCATCAGGCATTTGGACAATGGTTTCCGGAGCACTGTTTAGCTTTATACCGATGATCGCCGGTATTGTAGTTGGTATTGCATTACTCATATCAGCCGGTGTTAAATATAATAAATAGTATAGGACGGGCTTCTGGAAGTTATGAAAAAAATATATAAGAAACTGATCACGATATTTGGCGTTGTTGCCGGTATAGAAGCGTTTTTCAGACTGTATCCGGCATTTGGCGGGAAGGTCACGGATGAAGAC
>JAFRSU010000072.1 GCA_017427415.1 Lachnospiraceae bacterium
AATTGGAAGCAATTCCTCATTCCAAGTCAGCGAATCATCATACTGACCGCCGGCCTTATACATGACACCCATCGGATTTACTCCCAGAATGTCATTGACGGCATTGGTGACCATGTTGGTCTCCGATACCGTCTCCACAACACCCGTATTCACATCTTCCAGTTCCAAGACCAGATTTCCTGTATATCTCTTCATAAAAGCCTCCTAACTATTGCTTCCCGGCACATCCACCGGCATAGCGAATCCGCCCACGCTTGTTCTTCCTGACTTCACATCGGAATAGAACCGCTTCACAGTTTCTTTGATCTCCCAGACATCGCTCTCGGTGAATGCCTTCACCTGCAGCCTGTCAGTCTGAGAACCGTTGCCGATCCTGAACAGATCCACATACTCTTCAATATCGATCCTGCCGTCCCATGCAGCCGAAGCGCCCATGCTCTGACCGGAAATGGAAGCTATACACATACCGGTATCGACCGCAGCTGTGCCGCCTTCGCAGCGCATATAGACATTGAAGATATTCGTGTAATTTGGCACCACATTCTCAATCGGATAATACAGAAGAATCGTGTGCCTTCCTGAGTGCCAGTTTTCCTGCGGATAATGCACCGGGATCATCTGGTTATTGAACTCAAAGGAAAAGATCACATCCACATGACCGTCCTCCTGCCAGCTCATCGGAAGAGATACCGTTATCGTCTGCTCTTCCGTATTGCCGATTACCACCGGCTCTTCTTCAGGATCATCCGGATCCACTGGCAGATCATCAACCGGAACAGACGGAATCACCACATCCCCAGATGCTGTAACAGACCTTGTGGCCGGCTGAGCCGTCACATCAACGATTACCTGTCCAAAAAACTGAGCATGGTTCGCTTCAGTTGTGGCAAACTCTATGGAAATGATCTTGGTATCCACATCCCTTACGGTAAATGCTGAAGCATTGGTGAATGTATGGATTCCGATCTTCCCTGCCTCAATCTGTGCCAAGAGCCCGGAGATATTCTTATCATTCTTGCTCTTTGCCTGGGACAGCTTCGGATTCTTCCCCACGCACTTGATGCTCTGCCTGCCGCCGATCTTAATGCTGTTCGATGTAATGCAGGCATACTTTGTGGCATCCGCCTGTCCTCCGGTAAATGAAAGGATATCTCCCACATCCAATGCCGGATTTCCAATAGTATCTGAATCAAACGGAACATAATTCACGACAGCCAGATCGTTCAGGATATTTGTGCAGAGCTGCCGCCTGGTCTCTTCAAGACCGAACTGCAAAAGTGGATTCACTCCCAGATTCATGGTCAACCCGTCATCCGGATCCAGCGCGTAATACTCCGCAATCTGAGTCCTAAGGTTCGTTGAAGAAACCGCTGTATATCTCGTGATAAAGTCCGAAAAGCTGGAAGTGAAGCGGTGCTTCCTCTCCACCGTCAGCACTGGCGTATTACCATATTTCCGAAGTTCCAGCTCCCCGGCTCTGTTGATCACGAAAAAACCGCCAAGCACCTGTCCCACATAGAACAGCACATCGCGATAAGTCTCAATATCATTATCAGAATAGATGGACAGATTTTCCGTCCCGTTCGGCATTGCTTCAATCGTTGCCCTATCCTGAGCCAGCGTTACCTCACAGGCTGTCGCACATAGCACCATAAAGTCATAAGCATTACCGATGGATTCCAGAGAAGTGAAAGCCTTCTCAAACCTCACCATGTAATCATAGGCTTTGATCTCCAGGCACTTTGCCTTCCTGTTCGCCTCCGATACCTCAAAGATCCCCATCGGTATCGTTTCATAAGAACCGCCCGCAATCTGCAGATGATAAAACAACTCCACAATCGCATCTTCCAGCGTATACCTGTTGATCTCGGAGAATAGCGATATACCCATCTCCGCAGCGTACACCGTGCCGAGCTCGATCTCCGTACTTCCGCAGCACTGGCTCGTAATATATCCGCTGCCCTTGACCATATCATCCTGATCAAAGTCATAAACTGTTCCGGCAGTCGTAGTGATCCTGCCCGTCCAGTAATATTTTCTTGTATTCGCCTTCACTGCATTCAGGAAGGCGCTGCTCACTGGATACATAGCCGCCCCCCTTAAAACTCTTTCAATGTGAAGGAAACCTCCCAGAGTGAACCATACGACGTATCTGAAACCAGCTTCACCTGATACCCGTCAATGTACATCTGCGTATTCACGATGTTCATGGTCTCCAAGTCCAGATATCCCACCGTGATGCTTGCCAGCTTCTTATACGCCGAAAACTTATTGAGCCACTTCTTTGATACCCTGAAAGTGACCCCAATCTGTACCACACCTTCACGGACAACATCTCTCTGCGTGGTACCCGCCTCTGTCACACCGCCGCTGTCCGCCTCCACATCTGTCAAATTCACAGAATAAGAGGCAGGCTTCGGGATGTTCTCATTGTTAAAAACAAGATACTGCATATGAGCCATCTTACCTGCCTCCACTTCTTAGATTCATTCTCTGCTGAGCCGTAACCACGATCTCATCGATCATGTCACCGCCGATATAAACAGGGATCACGATATCCCCGGCAGCGCCTCCACCTGCAAGAGCCGTATTCAGCGCCGTATTGATACCGGAGATCAGATCTCCGCTCGACGCAGCTGATCCGGAATAACCTCCCTGTGCTGCCATCACCCTCGGAGTAATGGTCAGATCAGAAGTTACGCCGTTCATAGCATTCTCGATCATGCCCCGGCTCTTCTCAATACCCTTTGCCAGACCACTGATAAAGTCCGGCATCCAGCTCTCATAATCCGTCAGAGGGCCTTCATCCGGTACGGAGAAATGCAGGAAGCTTCGGATCTTATTTGCAACCGAAGACACTGCATCCCCTACCTTACCAATCATGGACTTAATACCGTTCACGATACCGTCGATGAAATCAGCGCCCCACTTAAAGGCTTCCGATGCCAGGTTCTTGACGAAATTGATCGCCTTGTCAAATCCGCTCTTCACCGCACCATAGATATTTCCGCAGACATTCTTGATGCCGTTCAGCATCGCATTGAACGCATTGGAAACAGCATTCTTTATGGCATTGGCCGCATTCGATACCGCAGACTTGATATTATTCCACGCTGTCGTGACCGCATTTTTGATCGCGTTCACGATAGTTGTGATCGTATTCTTGATGCCGTTCCAGACCGTAGTAACCGCTGTCTTAATGGCATTCAGCACCGTAGTGATTGCGGTCTTGATCCCGTTCCACGCCGTACTCAGGAAAGTGGAGATCGCATTTACCACAGTCGTGATAATCGACTTGATTCCATTCCAGACTGTTGTGAAGAATGTCTTGATCGCATTGAACACCGTAGTAACGGTATTCTTAATAGCATTCCAGGCCGTTGTCAGGAACGTGCTGATTGCGTTCACCACCGTCGTGAAAATATTCTTGATTCCTTCCCACAATCCGGAGAAGAAATCCTTGATCGCATTCCAGACCGTTGTTGCCGTGGTCTTGATTGCTTCCCATGCTGCCTGGAAGAATGCCTTCAATGCTTCCCATACGGCAATGGCAATCTCCTTGATGCTCTCCCATAGGTCGATCCAGAACTGCCGGAACTCTTCGCAATTGTTCCAGAGATAAATGAACGCTGCCACCAAAGCCACGATTGCCGCGATAATCAGCACATACGGATTCGCCGCGCATACAGCATTGAACGCCGCAAATACACCCTTCGCCGCATTGATCACGCCCGCCAGCTTCGGAATGATGGTCATGATCGTACCGATAGCCGAAATGACTTTTCCGACTATGATCAGCACCGGACCGATTGCAGCCGCCACCAAAGCAACCGTGACAATGACCTTCCTTGTACCTTCATCCATCGAATTGAGCCAGTCCACAAACTTCTGGATCCATCCGACAATAGTTCGGATCGCAGGCATCAGCAATTCACCAAAGGAAATCGCCAGCTCTTCCAGCTGAGACTTCAATATCTGCAGCTGACCAGCAAGGTTATCATTCATGGTCTCAGCCATACTTGCCGCAGAACCATCGCAGTCATCAATCGCACTGGAAAGCTTGTTGATATCCGCTTCTCCGGCGTTCATCAGAGCCAGGAATCCGGACATTGCATTCTTGCCGACAAGACTTTCAGCCGCTGCCGCCTTTTCAGATTCAGACAATCCCGAAAATGCAGTTCTGCAATCAGCCAGAATGTCCGACAGATCCCTCATAGAGCCGTCTGCATTGGTTGTTGCAACCGTAACCTCTCCGATAGAAGACCCACAGATTTTCACTTCCCCAGACAGGTTATTCATGATCGTCCTGAGAGAAGTACCTGCCTGAGATCCCTTGATACCGGCATTGGCCATCAGGCCGATTGCTTCCGCCGTATCCTCCGCAGAGAATCCCAGAGCACCGGCGATCGGAGCACAATACTTGAAGGTCTCACCCATCATGGAGACGTTCGTATTCGCGTTACTGGAAGCAGCCGCAAGGATATCTGCAAAATGCCCAGAATCCTTCGCTGTAAGTCCAAAAGCCGTCAGAGCGTCAGTCACGATATCGGAAGTGGTAGCCAGATCCTCACCAGAAGCTGCAGCCAGGTTCATGACACCTTCAATACCGGAAAGCATATCCTCCGTCTTCCAGCCGGCCATCGCCATGTAGTTCATGGCTTCCGCCGCCTCGGATGCAGAGAACTTTGTCTTCTCGCCCATCTCACGGGCTTTATCCCGAAGTGCTTCCAGATCAGAACCTGTCGCACCGGATACAGCCGCCACCTTGCTCATGGCGGAATCAAAATCAGCGGCAGTCTTCACCGCCGCCGTACCTAATCCCACAACACCCAGAGTCACAGGCATGAACTTCTTTCCGACATTGGTAACATTGTCACCAACCGTCTTCAGCTTTTCGCCTTTTGCAGCGATCTCCTGAAGAGCCGTGCCGGACTGTCTTGCCTGTTCCTCCAAAGACTTCAACTTCGCCTCGGTCTCAGCGATCTCACGCTGCAGACCATCATACTGATCCTGCGTGATCGTTCCATCCTTCAGCGCCTGCTCTGCCTGTTCAGCTGCTGTCTTCAAGGTCTCCAGCTTTTCCTTCGTTTCCTTGACGGCATCCCCCAGGAGCCTGTGCTTCTGTGCAAGCAGTTCCGTATTCCCCGGATCAAGTTTCAGGAGCTTATCGACATCACGCAGCTGGCTCTGAGTATTTCTGATCTCTGTATTTACGCCCTTAAGGGCTGTCTGTAGTTTGGTGGTATCGCCGCCGATCTCTACGGTGATACCCTGGATCCGTCCAGCCATCTATGTCCCTCCTTCCTGATTTTGGGTAAAAGAAAAGAGCCGATTTCTCGACTCTTCTTAAAGATCTTATTTGTAAAAACCTTTTCTCTATACAGAGATGTTTACAGATTTTCTTGTAAGTATTTCTCCGTATTCTCCATAGCCTTTTACCAACATACTTTCTACCGATTCTCTCGTTACACTATCCAGAGCACCGGCAGGTAATGATCTTCCTTTTGCAGGTTTCCACGAAGGATCTGCCTGCTTACATGCGTCAGTAAATGCCTTTTCATAAGCTTCTTCATATTGCTGTAATGTCCAGGAACCCTTAAGGCGATCTTCCTTAGGCAAACTGCGCTGTAGATTCGTATAAATCTCATTACGATAGCTTCGATCTCCTGTACCTGTACCATAATCATTCTGAAACGCCCTTTTTGTTGCTTGAAAGATTTCTTCCTTAGCTTTATCAGGGATATCTATAATCTTATGTCGTTGAGACATCGGTATTCCATTGGCAACCAATCCTGTCAAACCAGAAACAGGATCTTTCATATCTCCGTTTGCATCAAAATTCTGCATGAGATTCTTGATTGCTTGCGGATTCGTATATCCTACTGCAGCACCTGCTGAGGAAGTCATCATTTTCATTGCAGCTTTATACTGCTTACTGTTTGTATCAATTCCCGCTTGTTTCAGCATATTTTTCCCACCCTTACTATTGACGGGCATCCCAGACATCTGCTGAAACATCGTACTAAAATCTCTAATCATCAACATAAAAATTTACCTCCTTGTAAACTTTTTTGCTGTTTTCCGTACAGCAAAAGATGGAGAATATACTCCTCCAATCTCTATATCGACATCCAACAGCAAAATCTTAACAAGGAAATAAATTTTTTAGAATCGATCCATATCATCCTGACTTGCCAACTGATCATGCGGCTCATCATCTCTCTGGAGCTCCGTGTACATATCCAGCACGGTTCCGATCGTCAGCAGATCCAATTCACTGATATGGATTCCTAACTGTACGCACCGGAGCAACAGGAGCGGCGTTGTCATTTCCCGGTCATTCGCTCGAAGTTTTTTTTACTCTCCACCTGCGTCTGCACATTCAGACCCCAGAGCTCAATGATCTCCGGCAGCACCTGGTAGATGGAAAATGTCCCGAACTGATCCAGCCATTCATCCGGCGTATCCGGAACACCCTGGGGATCCGCATGCTTCGCCATAATGTAGCTGATATCCTCAAACAGCTCCAGCGAAAAGGAATCCAGTGCGGAATTCTCGGGATCGTTCTCATCAATGCTTTTCTGCAGATCATGAAGATCCTTATAGATATCCCTGTGGAACTTGTTTCTGTATATCCTCGGAATGGCTGCGGAAGCCCTGAAGGTCACGTCCTTGCCATCGATATTCACTGTCTTTGTAAGTGCCATTTCACTTTCCTCCAATCATAAGAATGGGCAGAGCGTAAAGCCCTGCCCTTAAATGAATCAACCCTGTCCGTTCTTTGTCACCGTTACGGTATAAGCCGTGCTGGTGCATCCGGTCTTGCTCGCGATTACGGTCACGGTATTGGTTCCGCTCTCCCAGGTCGCGTCATTGCCGCTGGTATGAGCCGCACCATTTACCAGAATCGTGACCGCCGTTCCGCTTGCAGCCGTAGCCGATACAGCATCCTCATCATTTACGGTTTCTGCCGTATAAGAGGTGGTACCGGCATCAAAAGCAGGCGTCAGCTGAAGACTTCCAATCGTGATTCCAGAAAGAACAGCCGATATTTGAGCGGTTTCAGACTGATAAACATTAGAATACCAGCCGTTATAAACCGCATCCGAAGTGTTAGACCCGGTCTTAACCTTTACAACGCCACTCGGAAGAGGCGTTGCCTTAATCTCCAGCTTCTCTGTCTGAACTTCCTTGGAATCTTCGTTAGTCTTGCCTTCAATTGTCGGTCTTGCAGCCGTACAGTAATACATACAGTGCCTGATCTTTTTCTTGTCTCCGGAAAACTCAAACAAAAGAGCAAAATGTTCAGGCTCAACCGTAGAATTCTCTACCAGAACACCGTTTGCATCCTCAGTTTCCTTAAGGATATCCTTGCGGAAGCTGTCCGGGATTAACGCGATCTCCAGATCACCCGAATATCCATTATTCGCAACCGTGGTGTAATAAACCATATCGTCCGCATAAAACGGCTCGGTATCACCCTCCGGATCCAGCGACAGGTTCACTGCACCGGGAATCGCGATAGGCGTACCAAATGTCACGGCATTGGTATCCGGATCAAGGGTAGCCTTCGCATAATGGCAGTTCTTAAGGCCGAACTTCACCTTGTTATTCGTACTCGACATAATTAACCTCTCTTTCCGCTATACCGTCATCTGGTACAGCACTTCGTATAGTTTTTCTGATTCGATCCATACCTCCGATTTGTTCCAGAACAGTTCATGCTCATTCAGCACAGCCTCAACCCTGTCCTCCAGTTCTGGATCCTTCTCGTCGGTATAAAGTTCAATGCTCAGGTTGGAAAACTCCACATAGACCACGTTGTCTGCGGCAAAGTTCTCCGAACCCGGAAATAAAAAGCAGATGAACGGCGGATCAGGACTTTCCCCTTCTGCGAAATGGTCATACGCAAATGGAATCTCCATTTCAGCCAGCATCTGCATTACATCTTCATGCGTCATCCTTCTTCCTCCCGATATCAATGATGCATTCTGCAGCATGACGGCAAACCGGGCAGTTATAGGGATAACCACGACAATCCTCGCCCCTTCGGGTACCGTGATATATAAGAACTCCGATCACTGATATCCCAATGGCGATCATGAATAACAAAAGCAATATCTCCATCTTTAACCGCCTTTCTGCAGGTCTCGCTCGATATCCCTTGTCAGCTGCTCGATGCCCACCTGCTCCGCCGGTGCGATATGAGGAAACGCCCTTGTCCTTCCACCGCCGCGCTTCGCATGGCCAAACTCCAAAAGATGTGTCAGCTGGTATCGTTTGGAATGCACCACAATCTGGATAGAATCCGATGTTTCCCTGGTCTTCTTCACCGCCCAGCTCTTGGAATACTTACCCGTCTTCTTCGGAGCCGTGCTTTCGATCTGCTGCTTTACGGTCTTGCCCGCCTTCTGGACATCCTTCTTCAGATCTTCCGCAGCAAGCTTCGCGTATTCCTCCATGCCCTTCATCACGGTATCCGCCAGCTGGTCAATCTTTATCGTCTGTGCCATCAGCGCCGCTCCTTCCTGCAGGTGAACTTCAATGACTTCTTCCGGAAGTTCATATGATCGATGTTCACTATGTTGTAGATCTCACCCATGAACATCACCCGATAGTGCGTAGAATCAATCGCAGCAGCCTTCTGACAAAAACGGATAGATATGGTCATGGAAAAATCCTCAACGGTAATCCCGGCAACCTGCTCTTCCTTGGAACTGGCCAGCCCTTCACCGCCAATCGTGGCGAAGCAGGTATAATAATCCGTCCAGTCGTTCTTATGATTGCCGTACTTATCCGTCACGCTCTCATTCTTCTGGAAGGTCACCTTGGATCTCAAAGCTGCCACATCCATCAGAATCCCTCCTTCCGGCTGCCAAATAACAGCGCCCGAAGTGTCAGATCCATTGCGTGATGATCGGCTTCTTCCCTGTGCTCATACAGATAAGCCACCGTAAACATCACGGCAATCTTCCCATTAGCACAGGCGTCCAGATCCGCCTCATCGTCCGTCCGCAGGATATCCATGCACTGCTTTTTCGCCGCCGTTATGAAATTTGCGATCAGGGAATCGTCATCCTCGAAATCAACCCGGAGATAACTTTTCATTTCTTCCACAGTCACAGTCATCTGCATCACTCCTTAAACTGGGACGGCAGATTGCTCTACCGCCCCGCATTTCTTACTCTTCGGAATCATCCTCAGGCTCCACGATCACAAGCTTGTAGGTTGTCTCCGCATACCCATCAGCCCACAATGTGAAGTTATCAACCGACTTCTCGGTGTTATTACCAGCAAGCACCAGATCAGCCGCAACCCAACGGACAAAATATCCGGCATCCAGATCACACTGAGCCGCTTCCGTAACATCTTCAGCGCTCAAAGCAGCTCCGTTGTAATAAATACCGGTGATCGGAGAAATCCCGACCCCAAGACCTACTCCAAGCCACTTGTGTTTCCCCCAGCCATTACCAGCCTCGAAGTCCTTAAGATTCTTCACCTTATCGGACAGAGTGATCGTAATGATATGTTCATCGTTATCCACGGCAACACTGGAAATCTTCCCCGTGTTATACTGACGATCCGCGTGACCGGCAACGCTGTCCGTTACCGTCGCATACTGCATCGTAAACGCGTCGCCTATCATAAGACCCGCATTCTTAATGTTGGTGATCAGGGCATTCAGACTGGTCCTGACTTTTGCCACGGTATCGCTTGTCACGTCAGCCGTACTCATATTCGGCATCAGGCCGTTGTCATAGACGATCTTTCCGCCGATATGAGTGACATCACCGCCCTGCTCTGTATAATTCTTTGCGTTATAATCGCTCATTTTCCACCTCCAAAATCCGGGCTGCCATATCATCTGATACAGCAGCCCTGTTATCCGTTATCTTTACGCCTTCATCTTCAGGAGCTTGATGCCCTCAGGAAGAATGACCTTGCCGTCAACACGCTCAGTAGCAACAAAGCCGACCTGGCCGTTGGTGCTGTAAAGCTCGTTGAGTCTCTGCACAGTTCTTCCCGCACGGTCAGCGATCCAGTAATTCTTGAAATCTCCGAACGCCAAAGAGAAAGCGCCTGCTTCCATCTGCGGAACATAAGGACTGGTATAAAGGTCATAGCCCAGGAGCTTGTCCGGCTCACCTGCCTGAAGGGAAGGCTGCCAGAGGTAAACGCCGTTGCCGTCCTTAAGCTTCCTGATCGCAGAGATAGTCGCATCATTCGCAAGGAACTTCGCGTTTCTGCGGTAAGGACTCTTAAGCGAATAGACAAGGCTGATCAGCTCATCCGCAGTCACAGCGGTAGAACCTGCAGCAGTCACGCCGACCTCGCCGCCGTTCGCGGTAAAGATACCTGTAGGCTGTCCGGTTCCGATACCCACGCAGAACGCCTCTTCCTCCGCGATACCAAAAGCCCTTGCGAACTCAGCCGCAATGTAGCTTTCCAGATCAAACATGGAATCCTGAAGAAGCTCGATGGAAACCTTCACAAGGTCAGTAAGCTTGAACGCATCGATGGTCTTCTGGTCGAAGGAAGGATCGCTCGGAGTATAAGCTCCATTCTCAGCTGTCCATGCAGCGGTAGAATGAGTCGCTGCAATCGGGATCTTTCTCTCCGCGCTTGTGGTAATGACCTTCGCAAGACCTCTCACCACATTAGCCTCATCAAGGCCCATCACGATTTGACGCTCAAACTCTTCCGGCACGAGATAACCGCCGTCTGCCTGCACGCCCTCAGAAAGGACATTATACACAGGTCTCTTTCCACGGAGATGCGCACCAAAGTCTTCCTTGTAAGCATTGGAAGCACGGCCGGTCTTTTCCTCCACTTCCTGTCTCACAGGTCTTCCTGTAAGAGGCATATTCACAGGCTTGTTGAATTCAGCCTCCCTTGCCTCTGCTCTCTGCTGACGGTCGATCGCCGCAGTCAGATCCTCGATCTCCTGTTCCATACGACTGTAAGTCGCGTTATCCTCCGCAGACAGAACGCCGTTCTCATTCTCGTGGGTATCCACAAAGTTCTTCGCGGTCTCCCACACCTTCGCTCTTTTCTCGATCATATCTTTGATAGTCATAGCTCGATTCCTCCTTAAATGAATCTCTTGATAAAATTCAAGCGTTCCCTGATTTCATCACAGGAACGCCCGTTATCCGTTGTCTGTTCAGTTGCTGCACCGTTCTCCGGTGCCTTGATGTGACACTTCGCTGCGATCTTATCCATCAGCGAATTGGTCACCGCCGCCCTGGAATAGAGCATCGACACTTCCGGTGCTTCCAGATCTTCGCCCTCCGATGCATCCGCCCTCTGCAGCACATCATCCGCAAATCCCAGCTCCACCGCCTTGTGCGCGTCCATCCAGGTCTCCGCATCCATCAAGTGTGAAATCTTCGTTCTGCTCATGCCGGTCTTGATCTCATAAGCATTCATGATGGATTCCTTCACTTCAGCCAGCATGTTGATCGCCTTCTGCATCTCCGCCGTATCGCCAAAAGCGATTGTCGCCGGATTGTGGATCATCATCATGCTCACAGGACTCATAAACACCTTCGTCCCTGCCATCGCGATCACGCTTGCCGCCGATGCCGCAATGCCATCGATCTTCACCGTGACATCGCCCTTATAGTCCATCAGCATGTTGTAGATCTGAGCCGCCGCCACGCAGTCACCGCCCGGACTGTTGATCCAGACCGTGATGTTCCCTGTCCCTGCATTCAGCTCATCTCTAAAAAGAGCCGGTGTGACATCATCGTCAAACCAGCTCTCTTCTGCTATGGTTCCGTTAAGGAAAAGCACTCTTTCATTGACCTCTTCGCCTGAAGCCTGGTCTCTGATCTTCCTGCTTTTCCAGTTCCAAAACTTCTTCATAAGACGCTTATCCTCCTTCCCGTCTTCGCCTTCTCACCGACTGCCCCGCATCACCTTCCTGTCCAGGCTCACTACCTGCACTCTCAGATTCCCCGGAACCGCCGTCCGCCGCAAATATCCCGGCATCCTCCAGCTTCGTCATATTTCCATTTATCAGGTACAGATCGCCGCCCTGTTCCGCCGGGATCCTGTCCAGGTTCTCCAGTTCACGGATATCATTTGCAGACATCCAGCCGTTCTGTCTGGCTGTCGCATAACCGTTCATCCTGCTCTGGTAATCACCTCTGAGCAAACCATCCACATTGAACTTGAAGAAATACTTTTTCTTCTCATCCGGTGTCAGCAATGCTCGAACCATTGCCTGTTCCCACCGACTCACCCAGGGATCCAGTGTGTACTTCACAAATTCTAGCGACTGCTGCTCAATATTGTTGAAACTGGACTTTTCCAAGTCTCCGATCATATGAGGCGGCACACGGAAGATCCTCGCGATCTCATCAATCTGGAACTTCCTTGTCTCCAGGAACTGAGCCTGCTCAGGTGAAATGGAAATCGGAGTGTACTTCATTCCTTCTTCCAAAACAGCAATCTTATTGGCATTGCCGCTTCCTCCGAAGGTTGCCTGCCAGCTCTCCCTTACCTTGCTCGGATCCTTAATGGTCCCCGGATGCTCCAGCACTCCCGAAGGAGCCGCACCGTTCGCAAAGAACTTGCTTCCATACTCTTCCGTGGCAATCGCAAGACCAATCGCATTCTTCGCCATCGCAATCGGCGAATACCCAACCAGACCGTCAAATCCAAGCCCCGGAATATGCAGCACATCATGAGGCTGGAGCCTTACCGTCCTTCCAACCTTGTTGGTTCCCTTCCTGCCATCCACATCATCCGAATCGTAAACGGTATATTCGTAATAAAGCCTTCCGTGCTCATCACGATCCACCTTCATCCGATCAGGCATTAGCGGATACAGAGCCACGACTTCACCCTTACCGTTGCGGATAATCTGACTGTAGGCATTGCCCCACAGGAGCAAATGCGTCATCAGAGTCTCCCTGAAAATGAAGGAAGTCATCTCCGGATTCGGCTCATCATGGAGCAAAAAATAAAGCGGATGTTCCACCGCTTTTTCCTTACCGCCATCATCGGTATATCTGTAAAATTGTAATGGCAGGCTCGCCACCGCCTCCGACAGGATCCTCACACAGCAGTACACCGCCGTCATCTGCATTGCAGATCTCTCTGTCACGTACTTGCCGCTCGCAGTACCTCCCAGAAAGAAACTGTAGCTGCTTCCTGCTGTTCTGTCCGTGGGCTTATCCCTGCTCCGAAATAAACCGCTTAGTATTCCCATACCCAGTTCCTCCTTCATATGCCTGATTCAAGGCTTCCCTGATCACAAGGAAGCCGATCATTGATAAAATCAACATTGCTTTATCCTCAAAAGACCAACAGGCCGCGCTCATCATAAACACTCCCCTGTGGCTCCGTCTGATTGCGGATACATCGGTCAAGCGCCATGATCGCAGCCACAATGCCGTCGATCTTTTCTTTCGATTTTGCCTTCGTCACTTTAATGTTCCCTGCAGGATCCGTATCGACTACCACGTTGCCGGCCATCCATCTGAGAACCGGATGTCCTCCATGAATAATCTGTCCTTCCATGAGCAGCCGATAAAAATCCTTCGTCGGTCCGGACATTGAAGCAAAGCCCTGGCCGAACGGAACCATCGTGAATCCATCACCTTCCAGGTTCTGGATCATCTGTGTGGCGTTCCATCTGTCCACTGCGATCTCGACGATGTGGTATTTTTCCGCCAGATCATTGATGAACTTCTCAATGAAGTCATAGTGGATCACGTTGCCCTCGGTCGATAACAGATAACCCTGCCTCTCCCAGATATCATAAGGAACGGAAGCTGCCTTCACTCTCTGCGGTATCGTTTCTTCAGGTACCCAGAAGAACGGAAGCAGGATATACTTCTCATCCTCATCCCTCGGAGGAAACATCAGCACCAGTGCCGTGATATCTCCCGTACTGGATAAGTCCAGACCGCCGTAACAGTCCCTGCCTTCCAGAGCAGCCAGGTCTATTTCTTCATTACCCTTCATGAATATCGCATCCGGTATCCATGCAACAGTACTTGAAACCCACATGTTCAGCCTCAGCCACTTGAAGGTCACTTCATCTGCCGGATTCTGTTTTGCTTCCCGGTATGCATCCCTGAGCCTTTCGATATCTACCGTATATCCCAGAGAAGGATTGACCTTGTACCAGTTAGCTTCATCCTCCCAGTCCTCATCATCCTTCAGTCCGTAGACCACCGGATAAAATGTCGGATCCACACGCCGGCCTTCCAGAATGTCCACCGCCTTCGTATGAAGCTCATACGCAATGGAATGTCTGTCGGTACCTGCCGTGGTGATAATGAAATGCAGCGGATTCTGTCTGGCATCCGATGATCCCTTCGTCAGAACGTCATACAGCTGCCTGTTCGGCTGCGTATGAATCTCATCAAACACCAATCCACTGACTGAAAATCCATGCTTACCCCCGACCTCTGCACTGAGCACCTGGTAATATCCTGAATTTCCGTAGTTTACTATTCTCTTTGTTGCCGTCATCAGCTTTGACCGCTTCAAAAGCGCCGGCGACATCTCAACCATCTGTCTTGCCACATCGAAAACGATACTGGCCTGCTGTCTGTCAGCTGCAGCACCATAGACTTCAGCAGATGGTTCATTATCTGCATATAAAAGATAAAGAGCGACGGCTGCTGCCAATTCGCTCTTCCCTACCTTCTTGCATATTTCTACAAAAGCTGTCCGGAACTGCCTGTACCCATCAGGTTTGACGATTCCGAAGATGTCCCGGATCAACTGCTCCTGCCAGGGAAGCAGCCAGAACCTCTTGCCTGCCCATTTGCCCTTGGTATGACAAAGGTTCTCAATGAACTTCACAGCCCTGTCAGCCTTCGCCTTATCATAATGAGATGTCGGAAGCATGAATCTCGACGGCTTATAATTCTTCAGCTTCGGATAACCCGCAGGTCTTCTCTCCGCCATTAAGCCTCACCTCCAAGTAATGCCTCCATCTCATCTTCTTCGTCCTTGCCGACACCGGATGCTGCCATGATCCTCGATCTGGCAGATGGAGTCAGACCAAACTCAGATGCCGCCTGCATCATAAGCCTCTGCTCTGTATTACAGATCGCAACCCACGGATTCGGTCTCTGCATACCATTCTCCGTTTCATAGGTAGCACCCTCGGAATTGATATGCTCCTGGGCTTCTTTCCATCTGGCATAGGACTGACAATATGCTGCAAATGCAGACCGATCGATCTCCGTCAGCACTCCCATCTGATTCAGTTTCTCCGATAACCGGATCCATTCTGTCTTAGCTTCCGGCAATAACCATGCAGGGCAGTCGGGCATTCCCTTACCCGGATTCGGTTCTTTTGTGTTCAGTTTTCTCTTTCCCGGATTTCCTTCCAGCTTTTTCACCGCTGTAGGCTTCGGCTTTCTTCCAGCCATAGAGCATCGCCCTCCTTCCTTCCAAATTTCACTTTTCATTTCGCGATTTTGCACACGTGACCCCCGCGCCGTTCCCTGGGAGCCACACCTGTAGAGATTTCACCCGCCCCTACCCGCGATAGTTTCCCCAATAATCCCCTCTCTTCGCGTGTATGGTTGAGTGACACGACTTGCACAACGCGATCAGGTTACTACGATCGTGTGTGCCACCTTCACTCAGAGGCAGCTTGTGGTGGATCTCTTCAGTCGGCACGATAATCCCACGTTCAAAACACAGCTCACAGAAAGGATGCTCCGCAGCATACTTATCACGGATCCTCTTCCATGCACGACCGTATCTCTTCTTCGTAGACTTATCTCTGCAGAACTTCTCATAGTTACAGTTGCTCAGCTTCTCATGCTCTTCACAGAACCTTTTGTCTGTCAGCTTTGGGCATCCGGGATAAGAGCATGGATGCTTCGGTTTCCTTGGCATCGTTCCACCTTCTTTCCCATAGAAAAAGCCGCCACGGTGTTCTGGTCCGCAACGGCTCTCTCATCTTTCGCTTTTGCCAGTTTAACATTATCACATAGGCTTACTGTATCGAACTTGATTTTACTGTATTGTTTCCGGAATCGTTATTTCATCCAGGGCATTCCTGTGAAGGCGGAACACATTATCGATACCGTACCCAAGCTCAATAGCGATCTCTTCCCATCTCATATAGGACAGGTACCGCAGTTCCAGTATTGTCTGAAGTTCCGCACTCTCCACTGCTTTGATCCTGCGGATGATATCCTTCTTCAGTTCAACCAACTCCACCATATCCTTATTGATCTCGTTTTCAAGTTCGATGATCTTTATCACTGCATCTTCCAAACGGGAATGTCCCTTGTTCGGATTCCTCGGCATATCCGAATATGTCACGGTCGCTTTGGTTGCCAGATCATGAAGTTCCTCTATCTGCCCCAGCTTACTCTCGATACGCTGGTTCAGCCCAAAGGCCTGCGACAAATATTTCTTTGCTGCTACCTGATGCTTGTTCATAAGCTACCTCCGATTGGATTTATTTTTGTTCCCTCGGATTGACTCTGATTGTCTTATTTCTTCCTGAAGCCTTCTGATCAGGTATTCCCCGTCCACATCAGTCAGTATGCTGTACCAACCGGAACGGAAGAAATTCTCAATCTCCAAGGCTTCACTGATTGCCTCTCGATTCTTTGGATGAGCCTTGATCTTCTTCAATGCTGTCCTGTAATCAGATACAGCCTGAAGAACAATTGCATTAGCCAGTCGCTCGTAGGGATCTTCAGCCAGATTCTTACTTCCTGCCATAAGCACTCACCTCAGCTTTTACGGCATCGATCAGTCTGGACTGTGCATCGCCTTTATGCGACAGCTCTTTCAATATCCTTTCATCAATCGTGTCTGTCGTAATAATATGCTGCACCACGACTGTCCCGGATTCCTGTCCCTGCCTCCAAAGTCTGGCTACTGTCTGCTGGTAAAGCTCCAGACTCCAGATCATACCGAACCACACCAACGTATTGCCGCCGCGCTGAAGATTCAATCCGTGTCCTGCAGAAGCCGGATGAATAAGTCCCACTTCCAGTCTTCCTGCATTCCAATCCTCAATGCTCTGATCTGAATCAAGCTTTCCGTAAACAACACCCAGGGCATCAAGCCTCTCAACGATCCTTGTCAGATCATGCTTGAACCAATACGCCACAAGAATGCTTTTGCCATTTGCAGCCTCGATGATATCCTCCAAGGCATCCAGTTTCTTATCATGGATGTACTCGATCCCGCCGGCATCCGAATACACTGCACCATTCGCCATCTGCGTCAGCTTCCCCGAAAGAGTCGCAGCATTTGCAGCTGTAACCTCACCGCCCGGAAGATTGATCACAAGGTCGCTGGCCATAGCCTCATACTTCTCACGCTCATCGTCATCCAGATATACCGGATATTCGGAATTAACCAACTCCGGCATTTTTAGATGGTCGGTACCCTTCATGGAAATCGTTATGTCGGAGATCCTGTCATATATCCTCTTGTCAGCTCCCTTCCTGAGTCGGTAACTGTAAACAATCGGACCATTCATCTGATCCGGCACGAAATACTCCGCTCTGTACTGGCTGATAAACCTTCCAAGTCTCTCTCCCTTATCCAGAACCTTATATTCCGCAAAAAGATCCATCAGACCGTTGCTCGAAGGTGTTCCTGTCAACCCGACAATTCTTTTTATTCTCGGTCTTACCTGCATAAGTGCCTTGAATCTCTTCGCCTGCCAATTCTTGAAAGATGAAAGCTCATCGATCACCACCATGTCATAATCAAACGGCAGTCCGCTCTTCTCTATCAGCCAGGGCACATTTTCACGGTTGATGATATAAATATCTGCATCCGCCTGAAGTGCTTTCATCCTCTCTGTTGCCGAACCGACTGCTATGGAGTATCTGAGTCCTCGAAGCTGATCCCACTTCTGTATTTCCGCAGACCACGTATGCTTTGCCACGCGTAACGGCGCTATGATTAGAACCTTCGTCACCTCAAAGCTGTCAAACATCAGCTCATTCAATGCAGCAAGTACGATACTTGTCTTGCCCATACCCATGTCCAAAAGGATCGCTGCAATGGGATGTTCCTTTATGAAATTGATCGCACATATCTGATAATCATGTGGATTGTATCTCATCCAGTATTCCTCCAATCTGCTCCGGATCATCAAGTACATAGACCCGAAAGCCTAATTTATTCAGAAGCCGGTGTCGCGATGCCTGAAGTGGTCTCGGACGTTCTCCGGGACGCTTAACTTCCACCATCCCGAAATGCCTACCCGGTAGAAAGACTAATCGGTCGGGCATCCCATCAAATCCGGGTGACACCCATTTCGGACAGATCCCGCCACGGCTTTTAACCTCGGAAACCAGCTTCTGCTCTATTACCTTTTCTCGCATCGCAACCTCCGTAATCTGCCAAAGGTGACGGTCGGTGATGGTCTATCCGAAAACTCCCTTTAGAACAGTTTTGAAAACACACTATAGGGACTTTTCCGGTATGAGTGTCACCGACTGTCACCACGGCTTAAAATAAGGCTTTCTGAAAGGCAGCAATCCCGAAAAGGTTTACTGCCTGACTGTCATCGACCGTCACTCCAGAAAATCCTGACCCTCTTTAAGCTTCAATCCATATACGAAGGATCCGGTCTTAACCTTCTTCTTCGGAAAGCCCGCCTTCTCGATCGCCGAATAGAAATCCGTCGTGCTCCTGGTAAACTCACCATTCTGCAGGCAATAAGCCCTGTATGCCTGATACAGCTCCCCGGACTTCTCCGATGCTGCCTTATCAATGTCGCAACAATCCGCCAGGAAATGTCCCAGCCAGTCATTATCCTCGCGATATGCTTCAATGGCATCTTCCACGACCTTCGGCAGCGGCACCTTGAAATCCATGTCATATGCCTTCTTCGCGCCTTCGATGATCCAGCTCATAATGAAGGAACCTGCATGATCAAACAGATAATCAGCATAATTCTTGATATCGTTATCGCCGACAATCTTCGCATTGAAGGGAATCACAATCAGCCTTCGCCAGATGCCGTCATCATTGGCACCGACCTTCGGAAGATGGTTCGTGTACAGCACCAACGTATGTGACGGCACAAAATGAAACGGAGCCTTGTACTTCTTCTCTGCCTGAATTTCATCCGTAGAACAAAGCTGTTTGACGGTAGCCGTGTTCAAGCGCATTCCCTCCTCCATTTCCGATGAAATGATGAGTCTGCGGCCTTTCAGCTCTGCCATTTCCGGTTTGATATTCCTCTTGCAATTCATAGTCAGCGCTTCTGCAGAAAGCTTTCCGGCATAATCACCAAGTACCCGGAAGATCGTGTTCCAGAAGGTAGATTTACCGTTAGCTCCTCCGCCATAAGCAATGATCATATGCTCCTGATAGACCTTCCCGATCGCAGCCATTCCCACTACCAGCTGCACGTACTCAATCAGCTCTTTGTCACCGCAGAAAAACAGTTCCAATGCATCCAGCCACAACTGTCCGTCATCGGATCCCGGCGCACATGTTGTAATCTTCGTGATCAGATCTTCCGGATCATGAGGCTGCTCCCCGGTCAGACCTTTTCTAAGGTCATAGGTGGCATACGGCGTGTTAATAAGAAACTCATTCTTATCCAGGTCGTTCACATCGATACCGATCATCGGCTTCGCAGCATTCCCGGTAGAAACGATGTATTTGTAATCCCTGCGTTTCAGCACGAACTTCAAATAGGTCTCCGCTGAGATCAGCGCATACAGAAGCGGTATCTGATCGTCCGCTATCTCCTTCGCTACTGTTTTAGAACCACCCTTTACGACAGACTCCGGAATCCCGGCATCGACAAGTGCCTTTTCTGCAACTTCCTTTTCCTGCTGAGCATCTACCAGCTGCAGATCAAGGAACTCTTCAATCGCACCAATGGCAAGCTGTACATCCTCCACCCAGCGGTCGCCGTCATATCTGAGATAATCCGTTGCGGCTGAAAACCTGAGCTCGCTTCCGTATTCTTGTACCAGCACCTTTGCTTCACCGATATCCGAATAGTCCTCCGGTTTTAAGGAAGCATCACTGAAATCAGAATTATACTGATCCGGCGGCACATACCCATCTGATGATGAAATCCTCTTTTCAAAGAACTTCACCGCACTGTTCCAGATCGTATTCAGTTCCGAATCCGGAAGCGGCGGATCACATTTCTCTGCGTGTTCCATGAATGCCACATGTGCTTTTTCCGTATTGCCGTATCTCTTCAAAATTCTCGACGCAAAACGGCTCATTGTATTGTTGCGGCTCCCCTGCAGGATCGGACCCGAACAGGAACCGGTTTGGCTATCCTCGGCCTCCGAATCTTCATCCGAGAAATCCGGGCTGATATCTTCATCGATCGTCATCCAGCCCTCATGCCAGATCACTTCGCCACTGTTGGAACCATATAAGAACCTGGCTGCATCCAACGCATTCCCGTCAAAGAACGGATGCTTCTTATAGAGCGCTTTCTTCAGTCCGGCATAGACCTTTGCATTCGTAACCGAACCAATCTGGAAATAGACGTGGAACTTCGGTCTGGCCGCCTTACCGTCCTTTTCCTTCATGTGATTGCGGCTCGGTACAAGCGCATAAGAGAAATCAGGAAACATCTCATCCAGCTTCTCCGGCGTGATCCAGTCATCCGGATTCTCAGAGTGGTCATTATCGATATCCATTACGATCACATCTGACCTTATGAAGTTCCCTATGCTTCGATAATTCCCTTTGTACTCCGCGCATACATGGTCTGATCTGGCTGCACTCTGCAGCTGCTCCGCCGTGGTTATTACCGCCCGGTTTGGATAGCTGCAGTTACCGGCCTGTCCGACGCAATTTGCTGTGAACATGGTAATCTGCATAGCTTTAACCTCTTTTCTTAAAAAGTAAGGAACAATTTCCTCCTAACTTCCTAAGCGGGTTTCCCCAAATTTTTTCCGGTCGATCATAAAATTTTGCAGACAAAAATACAGCCGGTCTGAATCGCTTCCTTTTATAAGCGAAATCACGACCGGCACTTTTTTCAAAAATATTTCCCTGCGACCGGAAAAATCATTTCCAAACCCGCTTAGGAAGATAGAAAGGCAACAAAGCCATTCGGAAAGGAAGGTGCTGCAGATGCAGAAAGAATCCACTGATAACAGCCAGCAGGACACCGCGATCGATGAAGAACTTATCGATACTCTCATCGCCATCAGCGTCGTAGCCAAGAGACTGGCAGCCAACCTTAGAAAACAGAATACGGAAAACGGAGGTAAAGACAATGAGCAAAATGAGTGAGCTCTCCGCCATGATCGATAACCTGATCAGCTGCGGAGAAACATTGGCTGAAACCGGCAGAGCTCTGAAGGAATTCTATTCCGGAGCAGAGGAAGCTCCGGCAAAGCCTGAGAAGAAAGCCAAGAAAACGGATTCCGCTCCAAAGGAAGCACCTGCTGAAAAGCAGTATTCCAAAGAGGAAGTAAGAGGAATCCTTGCAAAGAAAGCAAACGAAGCAGACGGCAGATTCAAAGCAGATGTCAAAGCAATCGTTCAGAAGTACGGCAACGGAGGCAGCCTTACCGATGTGGATGCAAAAGACTACGCCGCTCTTGTATCAGAGGTGGAAGGTCTGACAGATGCCTAAGCACGCATACCTCTCCGCCTCCGCAAGCCACAGATGGCTCGCCTGCCCGCCCAGTGCAAAGCTTTGTGCCAGCATCAACGACAGCGGCAGTCCTTACGCCCAGCAAGGCACCGATGCACACGCCCTCTGTGAATATAAGGTCGAGAAGCTGCTTGGAAGAGATCCAAACGATCCCACAGAAAATCTGACCTACTTTGATACGGAAATGGCTGACTGCACCGATGAATATGCTTCCTACGTTATGAAGCAGGTGAACGATGCAAAGCAGCATTGCTCCGATCCTCTGATCCTCATAGAGGAAAAGCTGGACTTCTCAAAGTGGGTACCGGAAGGCTTCGGAACCGGTGACTGCGTGATCGTCGCAGATGATGTTCTGCATATCATCGATTTCAAATATGGTCTCGGTGTCCTGGTGGATGCCACAGAGAATCCTCAGATGATGTGCTACGCATTAGGCGCTCTGGATACCTTTGACGGAATCTATGACATACAGACCATCCGTCTTACGATCTTCCAGCCCCGCCGGGAAAACATCAGCACCTACGAGATCAGCAAAGCCGACCTTATGAAATGGGCAGAAGAAGTCCTGAAACCTACTGCAGAGCTTGCCTATAACGGTGAAGGTGAATACAACGCCGGTGACCACTGCCAGTTCTGCAAAGCAAAGGCAACCTGTCGCAAGCGTGCTGAACACAACCTGGAGCTCGCGCAATATGACTTTGATATGCCGCCCAATCTGGATGATGCAGAGATAGCTGCCATCCTTTCCCGGATCGATGATCTTGTAGCCTGGGCAAACGACATCAAAGAATATGCGCTTCAGCAGGCACTCAGCGGTACAGAGTATCCCGGCTTTAAAGTCGTGGAAGGAAAATCGAACCGTAAATTCACGGATGAGAATGCAGTTGCAGCCGTCGTGACTGAAGCCGGTTTCGATCCATATGAAAAGAAGCTTCTGGGAATCACAGCAATGACTTCTCTTCTCGGTAAGAAGAAATTCAACGAACTCCTGAACGGCTATATCACAAAGCCGCAGGGCAAACCAGCACTTGTGCCGGAATCCGATAAACGACCGGCAATGAACACAGCCAAAGATGATTTTAATGACGAAGAATAAGGAGGAAAAAATCATGGCAAAGAACGTTTCTATTCCTACAAAGGTGATCACAGGAGTGAACACCAGATGGTCCTATGCAAACGTGTGGGATCCCAAGTCAATCAACGGCGGAGCACCGAAGTACAGTGTCTCCCTCATCATTCCGAAGTCCGATACCGCAACCATTAACAAGATAAATGCGGCGATCCAGGCGGCCTATGAGGAAGGCCAGAGCAAGCTGAAGGGCAACGGCAAGTCCGTTCCTCCGCTTACGGCGATCAAGACACCGCTCCGTGACGGCGACCTGGAAAGACCGGATGATGAGGCTTACAAGAACAGCTACTTCATCAACGCCAACAGCGCAACTGCTCCCGGCATCGTAGATGCAGACAGACAGCCGATCCTTGAACGCTCCGAAGTTTATTCCGGCGTTTACGGCAGAGCCAGTATCAATCTCTACGCTTTCAACAGCAACGGTAACAAGGGAATCGCCTGCGGTCTGAACAACCTTCAGAAGATCCGTGACGGTGAACCTCTCGGCGGTAAGTCCAGAGCTGAGGATGACTTCGCTACATCAGACGATGAGGATGATTTCCTCGACTAACAGACAACCAAAGCGGCTGGCGGCCAAGCTGCCGCTGCCTGCGACAATCTAAAGAAAGAATGAGGTAAATATCATGGAATTTGCAAACAGTGTAGTAACTCTTATCGGAAACATTTTCGGATGCGCACTTATCCTTACCTTCCTGATCGGGCTGATCTACGGAATCCGCTTCATGCTCCAGATCAAACAGCAGGATAAGGAAGAATATGAACGCAAGAAGAAAAAGGATGAGCTTGATTACAAAGAATCTGAACTGCGTTATCAGAAGCTCTTTGAAGACAAGCGATAAGTTCGCGGGAGGCGGCAGGCACAATCTGCCGCTTCTCTTTTCATAGAAAGGATAACAATGATGAGAGAAATGTCAATCGACTTAGAGACCTACAGCGACATTGATATCTCCAAGTGCGGAGCATACAAGTACGCTGAGTCTGAGAATTTTGAGATACTGCTCTTCGGAGTCTCGATTGATGGATCCCCGGTCACGGTCTATGACCTTGCCTGCGGCGATACCATCCCGGATGAGATCCTTACAGCACTATCTGATGAGAATGTAACAAAATGGGCTTTCAATGCAGCATTCGAGAGAATCTGTCTCTCCAACTGGCTGAAAAAACATCGCCCTGAATACTTCACCGGCTACAGCATCCAGGAGGATCCTGCCAGTCAGTACATTGATCCGTCATCGTGGAAATGTTCCATGATCTGGTCTGCCTATATGGGACTGCCGCTCTCCCTGGAAGGTGTCGGTGCAGTATTAAAGCTTCAGGATCAGAAGCTGAAGGAAGGTAAAGACCTGATCCGCTACTTCTGCTCTCCGTGTAAACCCACAAAAGCAAATGGCGGTCGCACTCGAAACCTTCCGGAACACGATGCGGAGAAATGGGAACTCTTCAAGAAATACAATCAGCGGGATGTGGAAGTGGAAATGTCGATTCAGAAGCGTCTTGCCAAATTCCCGGTGCCTGAGCAGGTCTGGGATGAATATCATCTCGATCAGGAAATCAACGACAGAGGCATTATGCTGGATATGACTGTGGTGCAGAACGCTATTGCTTTTGATGAGAAATCCAAGTCCGCACTCATGCTGCAGATGCAGGATCTCACCGGGCTCGATAATCCGAACAGCGTTGTACAGATGAAGGAATGGTTGTCAGATAACGGCGTAGAGATGGAATCCCTCGGCAAAAAAGAAGTTGCAGGCTTTGTAAAATCCTCTGACGGTAACGCTAACGGTAACATCACCGAAGCCCTGAAGCTCCGCCTGCAGCTTGCAAAATCATCCGTGAAGAAATACCAGGCAATGCAGAACGCTGTATGTCGTGACAGCAGGGCTCACGGTATGTTTCAATTCTACGGGGCCAACCGTTCCGGCAGATGGGCTGGAAGGCTGATACAGTTACAGAATCTTCCGCAGAATCACATGAACGATCTCGCTGAGGCCAGAACCATCGTCCGCAGCGGCGACTATGATACCCTGCAGCTTTTGTATGATGATATACCTGACACGCTCAGTCAGCTGATCCGTACAGCCTTCATCGCAAGAGATGGATACAAGTTCATCGTCTCCGACTTCTCTGCCATCGAAGCCCGCGTCCTGGCTTTTCTTGCCGGTGAGACCTGGCGCTCCAAGGTATTTGCAGAAGGTAAGGATATCTACTGTGCTTCCGCAAGTCAGATGTTCAGTGTACCAGTTGAAAAGCACGGCATCAACGGTCACCTGAGACAGAAAGGGAAAATCGCTGAGCTGGCACTCGGATATGGAGGATCAGTCGGTGCTTTGAAATCCATGGGCGCCCTTGAAATGGGATTATCTGAAGAAGAGTTGCAGCCGTTGGTCAATTCCTGGCGTAATTCCAACCCGATGATCACAGCCTTCTGGTGGGACATCGACCGTGCTGTAAAAACAACCATCACCCAGCGGATTCAAACTGAGGTTCGCGGCATCCATTTCTTTTACAAGAGCGGAATGCTCTTCATCAAGTTGCCGTCAGGTCGTCTGCTCTCCTATGTGAAGCCTCGTATCGGTGAGAACCAGTTCGGCGGTGAATCAGTCACCTATGAAGGCGTAGGATCCACCAAAAAATGGGAACGCATCGAATCCTATGGTCCGAAATTTGTGGAGAACATTGTTCAGGCTGTCAGCAGGGATATCCTCTGCAACGCTATGAAGACTCTCCGGCACTGCTTCATCGTCGGACACGTCCATGATGAACTGATCATCGAATGTGATCCCCGTATGGATCTCAATGCTGTATGTGAACAAATGGGAAGATCCCCGGACTGGATGCCGGACATCCTGCTCCGCGCCGATGGCTATGAAACACAGTTTTACAGGAAAGACTGACATGAAAATAGCGGCTCCCGGTTTATCGCCGGAGGCCGCTTTTATTCGTCCATTTTTTAGGCCGGTATTTCAAGACCAACCGTCTTTCCTATTTCATTTCTGCAAATGTATCGGCCATCCCACCGACAAAGCTCCACTGACGCTTCATATAGTTATGCAGAGCTTCTGTTCGTTCTTTATAATCCGTATATATTTTCTCTTGATCTCCAAAATGCTTTACTATTGCCGCTGCAAGACAATGACCGCTCTCCATTCCCGCAGAGATCCCTTCACCCATTGGATTCAAAAAACCCGCAACCTCTCCGGCAAAGAAAACGCGACCAACTCCATAATCAATTTTACATCCAGGTTGGATCCAGGGCATGAGCCATCTATCAATTTTCAGTTGCTTCTCTATTCTGAGATGATGCTCTTTTTCCATATACGAAATGAACTGTGCATAAAACCGTTCCGCATTTTCTTTCACCTTGACAGATACCCCAAGAACCAACTGATTATCTTTGACATTAAACCATGCATCATATTCAGAAAGCTCTGGCTGAAGAAAAGCATGGAAAAAATGATAATCCAAATCAATACTGCCCTGATTATATGTCTGATATGTATATATCAGTTTCGGCGTGGCGTTCATTATTTTTCTTTTCAGCGTCCCCACTACCCCTTCACAATCAATAATATATTTTGCATGCTCGGTGTAAGTCCGTTCACCCTTTAGTGTTACAGAAACTCCATCCTCCGTTTCCTCACAGGATATAGCTGCAGTATTATCCCTGATTTCCACCCCCGCCTGTGCAGCATTATCAGCAAGCCATTTATCAAAAGAACTACGCCATACATTCAGTCCTTCCTGTTCATATCGAAAAACACGGCCTTTGTCATCTGTAAAAATCATCCCCCTGTTTTCAGTCGGAACACACATAGTATCCTCTGGGACAGGCTTACCATAATACTCTTGTACCAAATCTATTGTCTTTTTTATCAACTGCCCGGAGCAGGATTTATAGCGAGGCATCTTAAACTTTTCAACCATCAACACGCTTAAACCTTTATCAACCAATGCCTTTGATGCCGTGCTTCCGGCAGGTCCGGCTCCTATAACTATTACATCAAACATTCGTAATCAACTCTCCAAATTGTTTATTTCCCAGTGCCCGTATCTATTACCGCCCTCTCGCTTAATACGTTTACTGTCGCGTAATTTTTTCATTTCTCTTTCTACTGTTCTCTTAGGCGTGTCTAATGCCTCGGATATTTCCAAAACTGTTATTGTATTATTTGTGCGAATCAAGGCTATAATTCTTTCCGCCAATCCGTCATCTATTCCGCCACTTAATCCGCCATCGTGGCGGTTTGGCGTATTAGGCTGATCTATAAGCGCACTTTCCAATGCCTTAAACCGGATCCGCAATGTAGTCCCTGTAAGCTCATATACCGGAAGCTCCGCACCTATGTTCTGGCACTCATCACATATCTTCTGAATGCCCTGTCCCCAGTTTTCAATAAACCCAGCACGATAAAACACCCTGGCGATATCCGGATTATACGGCTTAGATTCATGCGGCTCCATCAGTGTATCTACTGTCCAGCCTTCAGGCAAAATGCAGCTGTTACTTATGATAATAGCATCATCCATAACACGTATCTGTATCGGAGTACCGTACATATAACAGTTGTGCGCAATGGCATTGTAAACTGCCTCGCGGATAGCCTCTCTGGCAAACGGATATTCTTCAACCCTTATATCGTGCTCATAGCTGATTTTCGCCTTCAGGTACATCTGATAAATCAGGTCGATCACCTTACTCGCATTTACAATCAGCGATTCCTCAAGATCATTATGATAGACAACCCTGCCTCTCTCATCGAACTTTCCGACCTTAACAAAGCTGCCATTTTGAATAATTTCTGGATCTTTGTAGAACAGCAGCACAGCCGATCTCTTCAATTTTCCATCGACCATCAGATGAAGTTTCTTCAGAAGTTCTTCATTGGAAACATTCAATTCTGCTTCCGACATCCGTTTTTTGCTTAAGGCTTCTCTTCGGAATATTTTGAAGCTTTCATCGTCCAGATCATCTACTGTAATATTATCGACGGTAACATCTTCCCATCGGAAACCAGTTTTCTGCATAATAAACTCCGACAGCGCAATTCCGGTCAGCTGCTGCTTAGTGCTTCCGCTCCGATAATGGAATTCACCATGATAACTGATGGGAAAAGAGCTTGGTTTCACCTTTATTTCCAAATAGTCTTTCCCATCCTTTGTGAGCTTATTCACATCGGCAACAATACCAAGCCCGGACTGAATCTTATTCGGAATATCCTCCATCAACTTTTTGACATCCTTAACACCAACAACATTACCTGCATCGTCAATACCGATGTAAATGGTTCCGCCCTGAGCATTGGCAAAGCCGCACAGCCACTTCAGATATTCATCCCGCCAGGACTCTTTATATTCAATGTTTTGACTTTCAGCCATATACAACACCTCCAGTTTTTCAAACGGCTTTCTTTTCATCAATATTGACCGTTAAATTAAAAAGCAAATGTTTCAGTCTTTTTTCCATCTGTATACATCTTTATAAACTGGTCTGCGAATTTCTTCACCAGTTCTCTATCAATTGATGTTTCCAACGTCTCCCCATTATAATTTGCTGCTTTTGTCCAGTTATAGGATCCATGCATCACGTATTCCATATCTACAATGCAAAACTTATGATGCATCAGGTTCCTTCCCCAATTCCCAAAATGAGGGATTTTTATACAATCAAATTCTTTTTCGAGTTTGGGAAAGAGGTTCTGATTGCTTTCTTCGTCAGAAATAATAACCCTTATATTGAGGCCAGACTGTTTTTTCTTCAGTAATTCAGTATAAAACGCATCATTAGAAAACCATGCAACAGAAATCCAGATAAGATACTTTGCATCTCTAATGCCCTGGATCAGAGTATCTTGGATTTCATTAAACACGACATCGTTTTCAACGTAATCTTCTTCCTCTGCCCCTATGATTTTAGGTTTTATATGAATATCCTGTAAATCATAATCTGGCGTCTCCTGATACACATATCTAAACAATTTGTTTATATCATCTTCATTCTCATTAGCTAAATTTATCAATGGAACTGGAACTCTCAGTTCAATATCCTCCCAATGCTGATAAGATCTCGTTGCGAAAGCAAATTGCGGTACGCTATTTATCTCGCTTCGGGTTATTATTGACATAAGAGTTGCCCTAGCTTCTTTCCATTTGTTATCGTACCGTAATGTTTCTATAACTGTTTTACGGAAAGCTTCCTCATTCATTTAACACCATCTCCTGCATAAAAATCTGCAATATTTCAAAATCGATTTGTCTCAGTTTCATCTATCCTCTGTATTTCATTGCGCTACGGCTAATCAAATCGTGAATCTCGCCCACATCAATAATACTCATCATTGTGTTTTGCTGTTCAACAAATCTTCTTGCGCCCTGGGTAACATGTCCCGTAGTCACTAGGATAGCCTTGTTTACACGATCCGAAGACTGGACACCGTACAGAGATCGAACTATACTCACCCCAACGGCGTTCTGTCTTCCATACCTTTTGCATTCAATATAGAAAACGACAGGTTTTCCCATTTCATATTTCGTTGCAATAATATCTCTCCCACCATCCCTGGTCTGCTGAGTTAGTGCCGTTTCAAAGCCTTCGTCTTGCAATACTCGCTCAATTATTTCCTCGAACTCTCGCGGTGAAATGTTATAAATCATGTCTGGATTCTGAGCGATCTCCATAATCATCCGCTCAACCCTTGTATATTCAGGATACGCATAATCTGAATCAAAATCATCCTGGCTGTAAATAACACCCATATGAGGCTCTTCCTCAAAGGTTCCACCAGAAATTTCACAAAACTCGTTATCAAAAGCACCTACAGGGTATTCGTATCCAGATATTTTAAATGATACTCCATTCCCACAATGCTCACATTCTAAAAAGCCATCATGCGTATATTCAATTTCTTCTCCCATGCCATTATCACCATGATCATAGACACTGGTTTCAAATTCGATGGCTTCTTTATGTATTCCAATTACCTTTCCGCACCTACCGCAGCGGATAAAAATATCTTCTAACAATTCCATCGTTAAATAACTCCAATAAAACAGCTCGTTGTATCCCGAAATTTTCATCTATTCAAATAGTTCCGGAATATTATACTTTATCAGTTCCGCGTCGTTCTTCACGCCCTCATTCTTGCACTCCTGTATTGCCTTCCAACTTAATGTCAGCGGCTTTTCCTGTTTAACAATCCCAGCCTCCGGATGCTCCAAAATATAAATGGCAGATTCTCTGGAAAACCCGTGCTTCTGAATATTGATGGTACGCTTATTTGTGGATCCATACTCTACATACTCATACCAATCATGCTCCGGTTCCTTGCCTTTAATTTCCGTGTATGCCTTCGACACCTTAAGAAAATAGTTGGAAAGCTTGAACAGGATCACCTCGTCGATAACGCTCAGCACATCGGAAATGACAATATTCTCGTGATTCTTGGAGAAATCATAATCCACATATTCCCGATCAATGTACATGGCATTCTTCGGATTATCCTCTTTGTTTTTGATTGCCTGGTACATGATGGTGCTTAGTCCCCGGCCTCTCACCCATTGAGCCAGAATGACCTGATACCAAGCCAAACGTCCGTGTTTATGCGAATACTTCCCTATATGTCCCAGAGTCTCAGATTCATACAAATCCCACTTAAAGATCTTACAAAGCCGATTCAAGAAGGCGGTCAGCTCATCATAATCAAATGAGCCATCGTCAAGCACTTTAGGGAATTCAAGCGGATGAACCTGGTCCGTAATAGCCTGATACAGAGATTCACTCTGATCTACGGATACTGTAATGTCATCCTCTTGCAGGAATTCAGTCCTGTTTTTGAAATTATCTCGGATCTTTTCTTCTTCGCCTGGCTTCATGACCTTGGCAAACTCTCTGCGAACCAAGGTGTTTCTATCCATCAAAATATCATTAAGAAGAGCGATTCCGAATTTTCGCATCAGGTCATAGGAGTCTTCCGATTGTGTTCCTTTTGGATATTCTTCAAACTCTACGGTACCGGCAAGTAATGCTTCAATAACATTTCTCTTCTGCGGTTTGGTGAGTCCCTTCTCTACAGATAGAGCCTGCGGCTTGATATCTTCCTTTAGCAACTCTTCATATTTTTGCTCTGCCTTCTCATTTGCTGCTACAAGGAACACATTTCCGTATAGGTTATATTCCAGCCGTCCGACACGTCCAATCAGGTTACGGAAATCCACTGCCTTCATATGTTTCTTTCCGTTTTTGAAATCTGTAACAAACAAATTGTCTGCAGGAAGATTCACGCCCTCAATCAGCGTGCTTGTACAGAAAAGCGCTGTAATCAGACCATCCTTGAACAGATTTTCAATCCTCTGTCGTATAGATGACGGAAGATAGCCAATGTGGTATGCCACACCCTTCTTTATCAGTTCAACCAGATAATAATCTCCGTGGACTTCGTTCTTTATGTCATTTGCAAGATCCATAAGTTCCTTGCAATCTGTTCTTTCCACGCGGTTTGCCGCAAAGTCTCTTGCAGCTGTAACAGTTTTTCTGGTAGAAGGGAAATACACAATACACTGTACTTCCTTCCCGTTCTTATCTTTTTCAAACCTAAGCAATACATCTATCAGATCGGCATCTTCTATGGCTATGGATGTAAGCGGTATGGCATCTTTTGTATGTTCGTTGTAGATACTGACCTCTTTCCCTACCAGATTGATCAGGAACTTCTCCTGCGATACCGGAGAAAACCTCGAAGACATCCTATTATCCAGTAGAGTTTCAGTATCCACATCCGATATCAGTTTTAGATAGATTTCCGGATTCGGCACATTCGGTGAAGCAAAGAAAATACGTGGCTTATCTTCCCGATCTGACAACATGTGAACAAACTGATAATAGAATGTACTTCTCTTGTCAGCGCCGGACAGTTTATGGGCTTCGTCAATGAACAGGTAGTCTAGATGGATATCTTTCTCATTTATCAGAAGATACAGTAACCGTTCCGGTGTCATTATAAATATATAGTTCCGCTCTTTCTCCTTGCTTTCCAGAGCGGCATCCCCTGCTGCCGTAATAATGTGATACCGGAATTCATGCAGGTTATCATTCAAATCTTCCGTAACTTTCTTCCTGACCTCATTGATCAGGGCTTTTGTCGGTACCACTAATGCAAAATTCTTTTTCACACCGGACAGAATCTGCTGTTTGATGAACATCCTCATGATATAGGATTTTCCCATTGATGTCGGTCCGGAATAGCTGAAATACTCAGTAGAAAAGCTGTCAAAAGCAGTCTTCTGAGCAACCATAAAATACTTGTCATTCTCTCCCGGAATGGCATAGTAATCCTTCTTATACTCAGCTGTGAGCCTGTCCAGAATATCTGTCCCTTTATAGGACGACTTCGCAATATCTATACCCTGATAATTGCCTACCGCTTCCAATACGGATCCAGCCATATAGGATACTCGCGGATCCTCATCGTAAACATACAGGAGCATAGTAATGATTTCCTGAGCCCACATCTTCTGTTCATCTGCCAATGTAGGATGATTGGATTTTGACAATAGATCAGCAAACTGCAGAGCATGCTCTATCGGTATTTCTTTCTGTTCTCTATTTGTGAAGCCAAAAACCTTCAGCGCGTAGTTATATAGAATATCATCATAAATCTTTCGGAGGTACGCATTCTGATTCAGCTCAGAAAAGTAAACCTCTCCAAAGGATTTTTTCCTTTTCTCAGCCATAATCAATCGCCTTTCCTCATTACCTTTTTCATGACAGTATTCTTATCAGTCTCAGCGTCATCAAAAGGCACAATATACACATAAAAAGATCTGCCGGTCAGTCCCAACGTCTGGATATGTCCCTTCAGTTTAGGCAAATACTTCTTTATGTCTGCCTCCATCTTTTTATCAACAGCCTGCCTATAATCAGATCGGTCCTTATTCAGCCCCAAAGTATAACCAAGGAATAATCCGTATGCTGAATCACGATTGACCTGAGTCCCCTCCTTCGGTGTAATGATTTCCTGAATCTGAACAGCAATCGGATCGTCTTCCGGAAGATCAAATACCGTCTGATCAACTATCTTCATTTCATCAGATCGGTGGCCTTTGATGCACTTCACCTGCTCAAATGCATTATCAATAGCGATGCCAAGATCTCCCACAACGCTGGAAGAACCAAATACCATTTCAAAATTCAGTGTATTGCCGGACTGTGGCAAAACCTTGAGATGAATAGAGTCGCAATGACTGTTTCCACTACGAACAGTCCGATTCAGCTCTACTTTGCTATAAATCTTTGGCGCGTCAAGAACGGATTCCAGAAAAGCATACAGCAGCACTTCTCCAAGTTCATTCCCGGTACCTTTCTGATCAGCATCGCCGGTAGACCACATAAGATCCAGAGCCTCGACACCTGCACTCATCTCATCATCTTCATCATAGTATTCTTTTACCTTGGAGCGTGAGAACACATAGTGGCCGATATTACGACTGACAAACTTATTCAACGCGTCCTTGGAGAAATCGTTATCAATAATCTCTTTCAGACGGAAAAGTCTCAGCTCTTTATTATTCGTTGTGCCCAGATCCTCGCTGTGAGTAATCTCGATAAACACATCGTTGAATTTTTTGTCATTGATTGTCTTTAATGCGTTACTCACGCTATTCACCGCCTTTGTCTTTAATCGTTATATTTCTTAAAGTTCTCAGCCTGTTCCATGACCTTATCAAATACTTCCTCATCCCACTCCGGCGGATAACCGTTCTGGTAAAGAAGTACTGTCAGGTCCATGTTCAGCTGATTCTTGATATCATCTCTTGTAGACCAATCAGCATACTGGGCCTTATCATCAACCAGCTCCTTGATCTTCTTTGCCAGTACCAGGCATTTTTCTTCAGCATATGGGAACTGATGATCATCACGTACCTTAATCAGTATGTCGTAGAAAGCCTTTTCCTCATAGGTAATACCCATCTTCTCAAAGGATTCTTTGTCTTCCTTAAGATCCTGCATGATCTTCATAATCTGATCGGACAGATCATTTACGAAGTCAGCGACAACCTCACTCGTAAATACCAGCTTGTCCCTGCTGTTATATGCATCTACGACCTTCCGAAGTCTCTCATCAAACTCTACAGATTTTACCTTGTTGGTCTTTCCGTATGCAGTTATTGCCTTTTTCAGAAGCTTCAGCAACGCATTGAATCTAGTTATAGGCAGGTTGACCTTCTGTAGCTCAATAAGGAAATCATCGCTGAACAGATCCACAGATACATGGTCATCAACGATGTTCTCAATACCGGTACATGTGATGGCATTCTGAACCATTTCTTCGACCGCTGCATTCATGATTTCCGTATCAGGTGCGGTTCCTTTCGTCTGCTTATAAATGATGGATCTGATCGCCAGATAGAATTGTGCCGTGGCTGTTTCAGCATCTGTCAGCTCTCCGGACGGGAAGCAAATGCCATAAGCACTCTTTAACCGCCGTGACAATCCCATAAACCGCGTCTGCATATCCTTACTTCTCTGGATATACTCAGCCGCATCGTTCAGGCAGTTTAGTCGTTCCAGAGGTGTTCCGCTGTGAAAACGTGTAGCATCGAAATTCGTAAGCAGTTCATCAATGAGTGCCAGATGATTCCTGAAAATGGCTAACGTGATATTAAGCTCATCAATCGGGCTCTCCTGAGGGCTTCCATATTTCTTTACAGCCTCCATCATGTCCTTCTTGATGCCAATATAATCGACCACAAGGCCTCTGTCCTTGCCGTCAAACACCCTGTTTACCCTGGAAATAGTCTGGATAAGAGTATGCTTCTGAAGAGGCTTATCAATATACATGACCGCCAATGACGGCACATCAAACCCGGTGATCCACATATCTACCACGATGGCAATCTTGAAATTGGAATCATCGTTCTTGAACTGCTTATCCAGCATCTTCCTGTAATCTTTGGTGCCACATAGATCATACAGTTCTTTTTCATCGTTCTGTCCTTGCGTAGCAACCATATTGATCTTAGGAAGTGCAACCAGCTTATCAAGCTGTTCTTCGGTCAATTGATCCTCATGATCGGATTTACGTTTTACGCCCCAGTCTTCCCTGATTGATAAGATTTCCTTCAGGACACGAAATGCAAGAGGACGATACGCACAGACGATCATCGCCTTTTGAACAATCTCCGGCTTTTCAGCACATAGAGCCTCGTAGTGTTCTACAATATCCACCGCCAGTTTATGAATGCGATCCGGATGTCCCAGGATCTTCGCCATGTTGCTCATGGCTTTCTTACTTGCTTCTATCTGATCTTCGGTAGAGCCTTCTTCCGCACACTGGTCATAATATTTCTGAATCTCCTTAGCCTGCTCATCAGATAAAATAACTCTTGCCAGACGCGGCTCATAAGCGATACGGACAGTAATTCCATCATCACTGGATTCTTTCATCGTATAGCTGTCCACTACTTCACCGAATACCGCTATAGTTTCATCAATAGGCGTTCCGGTAAATCCGCAGTATGTAGCATTCGGAAAACTGTCTCTGAGGTACTTGGCAAAGCCATATGTGGTAAACACGCCCTTATCTGTTTTCTTCAGCTTTGCTCCGACACCGGTCTGCGTCCTGTGGGCTTCGTCTGAAATACAGATGATATTTGACCGATCAGAAAGCAATCCGGTTTTCTCGCAGAACTTCTGAATCGTAGTGACGTAAACGCCGCCGCTCGGCTTATCACGGAGAGTTTTCTCCATGTCTTCGCGGCTTTCAATACTACGCACATCGCTCTGATGAAGGTACTTCTTTGCTGTCACAAACAATTCGGATGTCTGTGTGTCCAAGTCTTCTCTGTCTTCCAGAATGACAATTGTCGGGTTATGGAAGGCTTCATTATCTCTGAGCGCAATCAGTCGCGCCAGGAAAAGCATTGTATATGTCTTCCCGCATCCTGTCGCTCCAAAATAGGTGCCGCCCTTTCCGTCACCCTCCGGACGCATATGTGTTCTCACACTGTCCAGCATCTTCTGAGCAGCGAAGAACTGAGGATATCGGCATACAATAGCCTCTTCTTTCTTACTGTCATCAGGATAAAATACAAAATCCCTCAGGAGCTTCAAAACACGCTCCTTTGCAAACGCTCCTGCCACCATAGTAAACAAGGAACTGATTCCGTTAGATACCTTATCCTGATCATTAGCCTTATTCCATGAATAGTAGAACTTATACGGCGTAAAGATGCTCCCCAGTCTTGTATTAGCTCCATCACTGATCACAGACAGGAAACAGTATTTCAAAAGTCTAGGGATATCTCGCTTATAACGTATGGTTATCTGCTCCCAGGCATCGTGGATAGTGGTATCTTCTTCGATAGCGGTCTTAAACTCGCAAATACCAATAGGAATACCGTTGATGAAGATAAGAAGATCCGGCCTGCGGAGACGCTCACCCTGTACTGAATACTGATTCACCACCTTGAAGATATTATTCTCCGGATGATCGTAATCAATATATTCTACATGAAGAGCCACCTGACTTAGATCATCACGCACAAGATCAAAGCCTTCATTTACAAGTCGGAAAGCTTCTCTGTTACTCTCGTAAATCGGAGTTGCCGGAATGAGAGACAGCTTGTTTACAATCTTCTGCATCTCCACATCATTAAGTCCGGCAGATCCATAGCGTGACGAAATAAAGGTACACAGATCATCCTCTAACAGAATATCTTCATACTGACGGTGTATTTCTTCTCCCGGCACATAGGTGTAATCCTGCTGCTCAAACAGCTCTATGATAGCCTGTTCCAGCTCACCTTCTGTGAACTTTCCCTTTTCAAAGATATAGTCCACTATGCCACCTCCCTTCAGCTTGCTTCTTCGATCGATCCCTTAATCAAAACAGAATATAATCCTTTAATCTGTTCTTTTAGCGTTTCATTTATTCTCTTTCTATCGATATATACAGAATATATCTCTGCTATAGCCCGTTGTATTTCTATATCAGGAATTGGAATCCTTACATCGCACATTTCTTCCCAGTCGAAAGTTTCTCTAGCACTTCCCCATGAATGGAATCTTGCATATCTATTAAACTCCGATCTTGAAAAATAGAGCATTAAGTACTGAGGGGATAGAGTGTTTTCATTTTTACATCGAAACACAACATACGACGATGAACAAATATAAGTATCCTCAGAATCATTTATAGCCAATGATATTTTTTCACCATTTCTAGAAGTTACTGTTACATACGCAAACTCGTTAGGTTGTACTACGTAGTATGGCCTAAGGTTCACTCCATTCATATCAGCCTTGGTGTCTATAAACTTCTTCTCTATAGAAACTCCTTTAACAGAATCCAATCCATATTTTAGATCATCATTTTTTGTTTCTATTAATTCTATATACTCGCCAATAGGTTTATAGTGTTTTCCCCTACGTAACTTATCCATATAACCCTCAAGGACTATTCTTAAGTCCTCAAGTCCATACTCGTATCCTCTCTGGTTCTCAACCATTGCTTTATATATCTCAACATACTTCTTCTGAATTGAAATATCAGGCAGAGGCATCTCGATATCGCTGATATCGTTAAAGTTAAATTCTGGCCGCTGACTGCCAAAATTTCTGAACGTTATCTCTCTCCGAAACTCTTTTCGTCTTAAATACATATAAAGATAAAACGGATCAATAAGTTCCTTGCCTTTTTCATTCAAATAAAAAACCATATATAAATGAGATACAATACAAAGCCCTTCCGTTCTGTATGCAATTGAACCAAGATCAAATCTCGTAGGGTTATATACAAAGGCACCGTTTTCAACTATCTTATACGGTTTTAAATTCACATCAGAAGGATCCCCTTTGGGCTGAGCAAAAACTCCTTCGTTGTTTACACCTGTTATTAAATCTATCCCATATCTCAAGTCACTGTTGTTCACGGTAGATCGCTCAATATAATCGCCAAGCCGGATTCTATTCAATGCCATAGCCAATCCCCCTGAATGCATCTTCTAACATTTTTTGAGATCTCTTTTCAGTAGCAAGGACCTCCTTCATTTCTGCCTGAATTCTTTTCATCTCAGATTCGTAATTAATCTCCATATCATGGTCAATGAATTCTATATATTTACTTGATATCAATGACCAATCATTTGATTCTATGGTCTTTACCCCGGCATCTTTCTCATCATCCGTTAGATCAGCGTCATAAAGTTTTACCGAACAGCAGAACTCAGGAATATCTGAGTATTTATCGGTATCAATATCCTGCCATGCGCTGAATGTTTCTTTTACTTTTGAAATCTGCTTGTCCGTCAATACTGTCTTCTTTTTCTTTTTCCCCTTATCAATAACAATTTCCTCTACATTTTCATCCCAAGTTCGTAGATCCATAAAGAGAATTTCATGCGTTCTATCACGCAATTTTCTACCGTTGACAGTGCCCGCCTTTTTATTCATATTCATTATCCAAAGTGTCACTGAAATATCCGTTGTATAAAACATATCTCGCGGCAAAATGATAATGGCTTCAACACGATCACGTTCTAAGATTTCCTTACGTATTGTATATTCAACATCACCTGCATTAAGCGCCCCATTGGCAAGAAGAAAACCAGCTATTCCATGATTCACATCAAGTTTCGAAAGCATATGCAGGATCCACGCATAGTTGGCATTTGCTACAGGAGGTATGGCATTATATCCTTTGAACCGTGGATCATCTGTCAATTCATCCTCTGATCTCCAACCCTTAAGATTAAAAGGCGGATTCGCCATAATGAAATCGACTTTTTTGTCCTTATGCTGATCATTAGTGAAGGTAGAATCGTTCTTTTCGCCCAGATTGTGTGCAATACCACGAATAGCAAGGTTCATTTTACAAAGTCTCCATGTGTCCGGATTGCTTTCCTGCCCCAGTATGGAGATTTTCTTTCTATTTCCATTATGATTGTCTACAAATTTCAGAGACTGTACAAACATACCGCCGGATCCGCAGCATGGATCATATACAACTCCACTGTAAGGCTCGATCATTTCTGCGATAAGTTTAACGACACAAGCCGGTGTATAAAATTCACCATCTTCCTTTGTTCCGGAAGCAGCATAAGCCTGAAGGAAGTATTCATAAACACGTCCAATCAGATCTTCCTCCTGGAAGCGTTTTTCATCGATCTGATTCACGTTATCGATCAGATCTTTGATCTTCGTGTTGCTTGCTCCCAGTGTTGCAAAGAAGGTATAGTTCGGATTTCCATCCTTATCCCTGGAAGATAATGCGCCTCTAAGTGATGGATTGCTTTCCTCAATGTCCTTCATGGCCTGATCCAGGATGACCGCAATGTCGTTAGACGATGCATGTGCCACGATATAAGACCATCGTGCTGTCTCTTTGAGATAGAAAACATTCACCGCATTATAGAAGGACACCTTCTCCAAAAATGCAGGAACATCACCGTACTGCTCAACCAGTTCAGCACGGCGCTTCTCAAACTTATCGCCTGCGAACTTCAAGAACACAAGACTGATAACTGCATCTCTATTTTTCTCCGTGCTACCGATACCGCGCAAAGCCACGCGGCAATTCCACAGCACTGTCTCCAATGAAACTTCCTTTTCTTTTTTGGCTGCTCTTGCCATATAATCGACCTCTCTTCCGGGATGATCCACTCATCCATTCTTATTGTATGCAATTAGCTGTCCGATAATCCGGACTTATACTTCATCTTTCTGTTTCCTGTCGTCAGATCCGCCGGAACGAACCCATTCATCGACTTCGGAGTACTTAAACTTCCAAAGCCTTCCGACCTTGTATGCCGGCATCTCACGTTTATCTATCCATTGCAGGACAGTATCACGACCAACGCCCAGATACGCTTGAATATCTTTCATGGTTACCCAGTTTTCAATATTGCTGTTCACTTCCGGCTTCTTTGGTTCTTTCTTTGTAGTAGTTGCCTTTTTTGTAGTTGTTTTCTTTGTTTCACCCATACTCACGACCTCCGGCGTATGAATTCTATATTTCAAAAGTTGATATTACTGTAACATCCAAATCATTATCATCAGGGAAACAGTTTACCCCGTCTGGATCTGCCATTATCCATTTACACACGTAGGTACCTTCAAATCCACGTCCGTCAATCTCCACTGATACCTTCGCAATATCACCCGGTGCTGTATCAGGAACGATAATCTCTTCCTCTGCCGGTCTAGGACGAACATCAGCCTGATTGATCATCTTAAGCTTTCTGTTTTTCCAAGGTATCTTCCCCGCATTTCGTATCATCCATTCATGCTTGAAGGACTCTTCGCAATTGATCTCATACACAAATCCCCTGGCGGATTTGAATACAGCCATCCTGTCATCCACATATTTGCCTACCGAAACATCCGGCGATTCTTCAACCCCTGCTTCTTTTAGCCGCTCCATATATCTCTTGGCAACAATATCCTCCACTTTAGGATCATTGCTATCAATAAAGAGCTGGAACTGATCATAAAGGGCAAGACCATATATCTGCACATTTGCCTCAGTTGAAATAGTGATCCCAAGCTCCGTCAAAGCCTTCCTTAATTGCTCATCACTGACATCCTCCGACAAATACTCAGCCAACCCTTTATCCAGTGGTGCCGGGAATGATTTTTTCATCGTATCCGTAAGCCGCCTGTGATTCGTATCCTCTTTCATCAGCATACGTGCTGTCTCCAGCTCCGTGCTCTTCTGTTTATATTTCTCTGGAAGTTCAAAATGATGGCTTCCGGCACTGAGAAAGCATTTGACCACAAATATGCCCTGGTTCTTCTCATGTTTCCGGTTCGCGTATGTACGCTGCAGAAATCTTGCAATCTCTATCACCATCACCTTCTTTCCTGTACCAGATTCTTGTACCATCTGTACCACGTTTTCTGCCATTTTCCTTTGTTTCTCCGATTTCCTTATAAAAATTGGCATTTTATGATTGAACCATGATGAAGGGAGTAATCGGCAAGGCGGTAAAACGGCACTCTAAGTAGATTATAAGGCAAATTCCGACAATTTACAATGATTTTCTTGCCTTATCCGTCATAAACCGACAAAGACCGACATCAAAGAACCGCCTATTCAGAAGGTGATAACCCCTGATCAAGGTTAGCCCGAAAGCCTTCTGAATCTGCAAAACCATTATGAACCAGCTATTAGGGCATGCGGTCATACTCAAAACATTTAGAGGTGACAAGAAATGACAAAAGCTGAAAAAGAAAACTGGTTGATCAATCTCGAAGATGTCTCTTCTCAGGTTGATGCCGAAACCGTCAGGTTCGTCTGCGGAAAGTATGGCTCAAAGGATATCTACGGATTATCCACATCCGACTATCAGGAAGCCTGGAATGAATTATTTGACTATGCGAGAGATGCAAACGACTGACACACAACTGTCCCGAGCACGACATTAAACGGCTCCGTCTGAAGGGATGCTCCCTTGGCCAAGGAGGAGTCTCATCTCCCTTCAGACGGCAACTTTATAACAGGTTCAGCCTTAATGAGACAGCTGACCATTCACGACAAATAGGAGGTTTCCTATGAATGGCAGACTGTTAAGGACAATCAAATATCGCCAAGCGGATGCCTCCGCGAAATTCACAGGAGGCAAAAGATGGCTGATATTAATCTTAGTCAGTACGCTGACAAGAAAGCGTACAACAACCTTCCCGTACCGGAAGGACAGCACCTTGCCCCGTTCCTTGTAGAGGATTGGGACACAGTAAAAGCGATGAATCTCAATCGCGAAAACCTTGAAACCTGGCACTTCAGCGGCATCCCCGTTTTAGTTGCCTTCACCCCGGTCACACCTGAGCAGTTTGCCGGAACCATGAAGCTTTTCTGGAGTGATGTACGCCAGTATATCGCTAACCTTCACGGTGATCCGAACGTCATCTCGTATGATAAGTTCTTAGAGGATATGGCTGCCGAAGGTGATAACGGCTATGACCCTGCACAGACGGAATCTTTTGAGAATACCACCCTTCTCAGTATGATCATTGACGATCTGATCCGTGAAGTCGCTGAAAAGAATTCCCGCTACGGTCGCATTCTGAATCTCATCAAGCAGGAATACACCAAGGGAGAGATTCTGGATGCACTTCTGACGGAATATGGCATCAAAAAAACACAAGCCTATGCAGAAATCAAAGCTGCTCAGAAAATGGCAAAGGATCTCTACTACGCCAACTGATACTAACCGGCACTAATGAAAGAAGCAGCGATACTGGAACTATCTCCGGTACCGCTGCTTTGCTGTGTGCCTCCATATTCGTTTATTATCTTCTGGCAGGTCTTCCCTTCATTTGCCATCTATCGTGGCTCTGAATGCTTCTCACCGCTTGTTTCAAACTATTCGCACGACCATGCTGGTGATATGGATGTGATGCCTTATGCTTGTGAAAAATGATGCATGTCCCCGGCGCAGGATACTCCGGATTATGAATGAACCAATAGTGTCCGGTATTGCGGCTCATAATGGTCACATCAAAGGCATCGATAAAGATAACGGTGAAGTACTTCGGATCCAGAACAGAAAAGTCATTCGCATCAAACATAGGCTTTCCCCCTCTCCGGATCATTAGCATATTCTGCCTGCCTCTCCGCCACGAACTGTGCGTGAAGTGCCTTCTTTTCCTTCAGGAAGCGATCATGAAGTTTCTTTGTTTCCTTCTCCATAAACGCTTTCTCGGCTTCAATCAACTCTGCTCTTGCAGTATCCGGAGTGATGATGAGCTGGCCGTTCTCACACTTGACCAGCACCGGATCCCCAATATGAAATCCCGCTGCCTCCAACCACTGCCCCATCAAGCGAATTGACGGAACATCTTTGTACTGATACCCGCTCTGAGCACAGACCTTCAATTCTCTTACGTTCTTCTTTGCCATGTGTTTGTCCTCCTTTTTCAATCGTTTGGCTTGAAACAAAACAAGCTGCAGATTTCGGATCACTTCCGCATCTGCAGCTTATCTATTCAAATTCCTATTCGATTGTGAGGCTGAACTTTAGGTGGTAGAATTCTTCCCTTCGTTCTTGATACGGTAGTAATCTTCCATCTCCACATCAAGCGTAATATAGGATTCCTTCTTAGGTCTATGGGTGTTGCTCAAGAGGCACACAGTCTCGACATGCACTGTCATAGGGAACTGGTCAACTCCCCTGATCTTCCGGATTTCATAGCCACCGTCACATAATATCTTCAGGTCTCTGGCCAGTGTGGCGCTGTCACAGCTGACATATACTATACGTTCCGGCTGCATCTTGAGCATTGTAGACAGACATGCTTCGTCACAGCCCTTGCGGGGCGGATCCACAACTATTACGTCTGGGTGAAGCATCTCTTGTTTTGTATCGTATATATCCTGTCCTTCACACTGACCATTGTTTTTTGTCTGTTTTTCATGAGATGTATTCCGTGACACGTTTTCTGTTTTATTTCCCGCATAATATGCCGGCAGTACTTCTTCTGCTCTCCCTACGAAGAACTCGGCATTTGCGATACCGTTTCTCTTTGCATTTTCTCTGGCATCATCTATAGCCTGAGGAACAATCTCTACCCCGTATACCTGTTTTGCCTTTCCTGCCATAAAAAGAGAGATGGTCCCTATGCCGCAGTACAGATCCCAGACACTTTCCTTTCCCGTTAATCCTGCGTATTCAAGTGCGAGACTGTACAGTTTTTCCGTCTGTACCGGATTTACCTGATAAAATGATAACGGTGAGATATGGAAGGTAAGCGAATCTCCGGTAAATGGATATCCGATTTTCTGCATATCCCTTACGTGGATCACATCTGATATCACAGGCTCTCCCCAGATGGTGTGCACTTCCTGTCCCATGATAACATTCGTGTTTTCTGTGTTTATGTTTACTGATATGCTCTTCATCCCCGGGATCAAACTAAGCTTTTCTATCAGCTTTTCCTGTGACGGGAGTAGTTCTGATCTTTCTAAATTATTTTTATTTTTTCTCGATAAACCAAAGCCGGATTTTTCGGATTTAGAAGACATGAGACCGGATTTTGGATCGAAATTATAGTTTATCACAAGACAGACCATGATCTCACCGGTAGTAAAGCCTTTTCTTATAAGCACATGCCTCACAAGTCCTTTGCCTGTAGTTTCGTCATATGCAGGGACTTTATTCTCCTTCATGTACGAAAGTATGGCGTTCAATATCTCTTCGTTTTCATCCGCCCCAAGACAGCACTTCGTATTGGGTATTATACTATGTGTTCTACCGGCGTAGAACCCTGCCGTAGGCTGATTCTCCTTATCTGTACCTATGGGGTACTGTGCCTTGTTTCTGTAATGGAACGGCTCCTCCATGCCTACTATGGGCTCCATATGTTCTTTGATAAATTCCGGTGAAAAGCCACCTATCCTGGTCAGATTCTCCAGTATCTTTCGTTCTTTAAACTCCAGCTGTTTTTCATAAGATATGCTCTGTATCTGGCAGCCCCCGCATTTTTCCGATATGGGACATTTGGGAGTAACACGAAAAGGCGAAGCATTTATCACCTTCACCAGTCTTGCATATCCATATGTTTTCTTTAGTTTCGTGACTCCGGCTAAGACACGGTCCCCGGGTACTCCCCCTTTTATAAAAAAGGTCATACCCTCATGTTTTCCGATCCCTTCGCCTTCTGTTCCGATATCGGTTATATCTATTTCAAACTCATCATTTTTCTTCATATAAGTATCCTCTTCTTGTAAGACATAAGACAGGGGCGGTTCTCTGTCTTACCTTGACAAATCTAAAGTACTACATAATTTTATCCCAAAATGCGATTTATGTCTATACCCTGCCTGCAAAAAATGGCTCGTACGAGTGATGTAATTATGCAATATCACAATTATAATCAAGAAAAGGATAAGACAGAGCCCCGTCCCCTGTCTTACATTAAAAGAAAGGAGTGCGAATATGGGATTATTTGATATGTTTAAAAAGAAAGATGAAGCTCCAAAGGCAGAGTCTGTTACTGTAGACAATGAAGCAGCAAAAGCAAAAGAAATAACCGTAAAATTTGCCAGCAAAATGCCCATACCTTTTAAGGATCCGGTATACAGTTCGCTGTTCATCAATTACACCGGAGAGGCTGTGCTGTCATCGAAAGATCCGGCCATAGACATCGAGCCGATGACAGAGGCGATCGCAGCAAATATCGCAGCAACCGTAGGCTTAGCCTTATCAAGATGTTCTTTCTGCTACAAAGAGTATGCCGCACAGAATGCCGGGCTGGCAAAAGAGGTGGCGGCTGCTCTTACAGATTACAACTTAAAAAGTTTTAAACTGCTTTCCTTTGAACCTGATGAAATGTCAAAGGGCATGATAGACAGAATAGATTCAATGAAACAGCTGCTGTAAAACGAAGAAATCCCCCATCTCATAGAGGTGGGGGATTTCTTTGATCATGTTATGTTATTTAAGTTTGAGAGATCCGAGTATTGCTTTAGCATAATCCGAATTATATGCAAAACCTGCCATACGTACGTTTATCACCTTGTCGCCGATCACTGCATACATCTGTGCTACATCAGAACCAAGATAATTGTAACCTACACCTTTCCATTCAAGATCCCCTGCTTTGAGAGTTACTTCTTCAGGGTTATAGGTCTGATTTTTTTCTATAGTAGCAGCGACATCCTTCCGGCTCTGCTCCTCAGTTGACAATATAAAATAAAAATAGTTCATTGCATTATCAGCCTTTTTAACCCATACAGCATTCTCGTCTTCTGCATTTGTGGTGGTACCTGTAGTAAGACTCATTCCTTCGGGTACAAGTATCTCTGAGTAGATACCCCATGATTCTGTGGTACCTTTGATCTTTGCTTCCTCAGGTTCAGGTGTCGTGCTTGAAGTGTCGTTATTCTTTCCCGAACTGCCGCTTCCTGCAGAATCTCCGTCCTTGCCGCCACAGGCTGCAAGGCTGCATACCATCACTAAAATACACATCAGTAAAGCTACTTTTTTCTTCATATTTTCATTCTCCTTGTTCTTAGGCTTTATGGTAGCCCTTTTCTTTATTCCTCCGTCATTATATTAAAAAAGCGGGTGACGCACATCACCCGTAAGAACCATTTTTCCTGTATAAGAAACACCGGGACTGCCATAGGGACAATCCCGGTGTTTCTATATTCATCCGGCGGTAAAACCGGAGGAAAAGGCATATTATTTAACTCTCTCGTAGTTAACTTTCTTTACACCTGATCCTGTGATCAGAGCTGCTATAGCCTTGCATGCGGACTTCTTAGCCCTGATATAGAACTTAGCATCTTTAGAAATCTTAGCGAATGCGCTCTTGCTTACCTTGCTGAGCTTTGAAGAACTGATGCTTATCTCATTCAGGTTCTTAAGGCCTGCAAAAGCCTTGGTACCGATAGTCTCTACATACTTACCCATCACAATCTTTGTAATAGAAGTATTACCCTTGAAAGCTGACTTTCCGATAGTAACTACTCTGCACTTAGTTCCGTCGATAGTTACTGCTCTGGGTATGGTAACTTCCGTATCAGTTGTAGTAACCTTTATCAGTTTTGCTTTTCCGGGAGCTTCAAGTTGGAATACAAACTCCGTTTCACCAACTTTTACAGTCTTCTTCTTGGTTGTCTTTGTTGTTTCGGTGCCTGTGCTGCCGGTGTTATTATTACCGGTGTTTGTGCTACCTGAGTTGTTTCCGGTATTGGAGCCGGTATTGCTCCCTGTGTTGCTTCCGGTATTACTTCCGGTATTGGAGCCGGTGTTACTTCCTGTGTTGCTGCCGGTGTTGCTGCCAGTATTGCTTCCGGTATTGGAGCCGGTGTTGCTTCCGGTGTTACTACCGGTGTTGCTGCCAGTATTGCTTCCGGTATTGGAACCTGTGTTACTTCCGGTATTGGAACCTGTATTGCTGCCTGTGTTGCTTCCCGTGTTAGATCCAGTATTGCTACCTGTGTTGGATCCTGTGTTACTTCCGGTATTACTTCCTGTATTGGAGCCTGTATTGCTACCATTATTGGAGCCGGTGTTACTTCCGGTGTTGGATCCTGTGTTACTTCCGGTGTTGCTTCCGGTATTGCTTCCGGTGTTGGATTCTGTGTTACTTCCGGTATTGCTTCCAGTGTTGGATCCTGTATTACTTCCGGTGTTGGATCCTGTGTTACTTCCAGTATTGGAACCAGTGTTGCTACCTGTGTTGTTGCCTGTGTTACTTCCGGTATTACTTCCTGTGTTACTCTTAGCATTAACTGTGATAGCCTGTGTAGCTGTCTTGGTTACTCCGTCCTCAGTATAACTAATGGTTATAGCAGTATCCGTAGTTGTTAATGCTGTTGAGGGACTAACCGTATAACCGGTTACAGTCGCTGTACTGTTATCACTGTATGTAGCTGTTACTACCATACCTGTTTGGTCAAAAGTATCACCTTCAGTATAGGTAAGCTTATTGGGTGCTGTAGTGATTGTAATACCTTGCAGAGTCTTAACTTCTTTTGCAAAAATTTTCTCTGTATCATACTTCACCGTTGTCGAAGAAACTGAATAATTTTTCGGATCAATCACCTTTCCATTAACTGTAAATTTTGTATTAGTCTGATCAAATCCACAATCCTCGCCTGCGGTTATCACAATATCTGCAGAGTATTCTTTTCCTTCTTCAAACTTTTGAGAGGGATCAAGTGCCATCCCCTTACCATCAAATAATTCAACCCAATTTGATATCTTTGCAGTATATTTTGTATCTCCTGTTGTAACTGTATAATCAGGATAAGCTCCAACTACGGGTTCGGTATATGTTATTGAAACATCATCCAGTATTTCCGAAATATTTACCAAAGGATATATCATATAAATGCAAGCCGAATATTGATCACGATAAAACTGCGTAGGTACCTCTCCGTTAACTAATACTTCATCAACTATTTCCTCAGGAATATCAAAAAAGTAACCGGCAGATTTATCCATATCAATTTCAGCAGAATAGATTTTTCCATTCTCAAACATATCTCCTACTTTAAGATAAGCATCATCAGTAATACAATACCATAATAATAGTGCAGTATATCCCACATCATTAGTTGTTATGGTAAAATCAGGCTCTTCACCAATTACCGGTTCGGTTATCTGTAATGATATATTCTTAATCGACTTAAGTCCATAATAAGTAACTTTATAATATATCTCGTTTGAATCCATGCTTATTAATGTCGTAGCATCTGCACCTGAAACCGAGAGGTGAAAATCTGAATCATCAAATACAATGTTTTTATTTGTAGTTATTTTTACCTTTGCACTATATGTTTCACCCGCCTCAAATGTGTCATTAGTCGATAAAACATCATTTTCATTATTATTTCTGTACCAGGATACTATTTCAACATTATATTCACTGTGATTATCTATATCTACAGCAGTATAATCCGGGTTTGCTCCAGCTTTAGGTATAGTTATACTGCAAGAACAAGTTCCTGAAATGATTTTATCAATATCAAATTCAACTTGATAATAAAGTACATTTGCTGTATTTGAATCAATCTTGGGTACTTCTTTTCCATTGATCATACATTTAGTAACATCAAAAGAGTATCCTTGATTTGCCGTAATCTCAACACGAGCATAGTATGATCTGCCTGGTTCAAATACATCAGTAGCACTCATAACTGTATAAGTCTGAGTGTCATCCTGAAATTCTCTCCATTCAACAACTTGAGCACTGTACCCTGTTGTATTACCCGGTGTAGCTGTATAATCAGGTACCTGCCCGACTACCGGTTCAGTAACAGATGCGGAAATATCAGTATACGATAACTGGAAAGGAACCACTAACGAACCTCCAGCGCCTGAATAACCACAATTAAAATTGTTTTTTTCAACACCGTTGAGTTTTAGATTCTGTTTCAATGATGCTTCATCAAGAATATAACCATCTTCAGCAGTAAGCTTTACCAGTGCTACATAGTCCCTGCCTTCAAATTTATCTGTAGCTGAAAGCTTCTTAGTTTTGTCGTTTCCGATCAACCATTCAACTGAAACTTTATATCCTGCATCTCCGGTACCTGCACTACCCGTAAAAACAGGTGCTGCTCCGACTACAGGCTCAGTAATAGTTATATCAGCTGCAGTAACCGGGATACCTACACGTACAGTGCCTTCAATTTTAGTTTCACCGTCTCTATTATCTATGCCCTGTACTATCTGCCCGTTATTATTTACAGAATAAGCATATAAACAACCTTCATCGAGGAGGTCTTTCAAAGAAATATTTTTACCAGTAACTGCAATACCATCGAATGTACCGCCATTAATTGAAGCTACAAACGGAAAATGAGTATTAATACTACACTTGGAAGTATTCACATTAGATGTCACACATTTGAAATTTCCACCTGATATAGTTAAAGTTGCATCATACACGCTTTCAACAGCATAAATTGAGCCTGTAGGAGCATCCATACAACCAACAAACGTACCATTCTTAATATCCAGTATTCCTTCGAATGATAAAATAGGCGTAGCATAATCTGAAATCTGTTTTTCTCCTTCAGATGAAATAGCGGATATTGTCACATTTCCATCAACTACTAGCTTGCCCTTATCGTTACGTATCAGAATCAGTTCCCCATAGTCATCACCATGGAGATTCGCTGCAATGGTTCCATCACCTGAAATAAACAATGTTCCTTTATTATATACAAAATATTCCAACAGGGCAAAATCCTGCCCGGTGCAATCTTCTCTACAATCAATCGTGCAATTGACTTCAAGATGTTTTTCAACATTTGGAGAAATTTTGATTACCATAACATCTGATTGATCATAGTCAATTCCGCTCTGCAACTCATAATAATCCTTACCTTCAGTATTTGCGAACTCATTTACTACGATATATGCGTCCTTATCGCTTTCCAGTGCTGCTTTAAGATCCGCAAAGTTATCTACTACCAAAGGATCTGCTTCTGTTCCTGAGCCTGTTGGTGCAGCTTTGGCAGATACCAGTCCCATAGGAATCAGAATAAACATCATGACTACAGCCACAAGAACTGCCGGCATGAACCTCGCAATCTTTTTGTTTCTCATTTGTCCCTTTTCCTCCTTAAATACAAGGTTTTACCAGGGCTTTCACCCCGGAAGTTTCTCCGTGCGTAAAAACGTTTTACGCATTTTACTTCTGTATTATAAAAAAATAACGGGTGACATACATCACCCGCAAGAACCATTTTATCCTGCAAAAAGAAACACCGGGACTGCCATACGGACAATCCCGGTGTTTCTATATTCATCCGGCGGTAAATCCGGAGGAAAAGGCGTATTATTTAACTCTCTCGTAGTAAACTTTCTTTACACCTGATTTTGTGATCAGGGCTGCTATAGCCTTGCATGCGAACTTCTTAGCCTTGATATAGAACTTAGCATCCTTAGATATCTTATAGAATGCACTCTTGCTTACCTTGCTGAGCTTTGACGAACTGATGCTTATCTCATTCAGGTCCTTAAGGCCTGCAAAAGCCTTGGTGCCGATAGTCTCTACATACTTACCGATCACAATCTTAGTAATGGAAGTATTACCCTTGAAAGCTGACTTTCCGATAGTAACTACTTTACACTTGACACCGTTGATAGTAATAGCAGCAGGTATGGTGATCTCAGCCTCATCTGTAGTAACCTTAACCAGCTTAGCCTTACCGGACTCTGTCATAGAATAAACAAACTCTGTTTTCTTAGCTTCCTTGTCGTCAACTGCAGGAGTCTCAGCAGTAACTGTCATCTTAGCGCTTCCACCGGCACTTACCTTAGTAACTGTCTTGGTGGTGCTTCCGTCAGCCTGCTTCGTCTCCTCTACAGTTTTTCTCGATTTATCCGCATTGGTTTCTGTGATCTTAGAAACCACTTTACCCGATTTATAGGACTCTACGGTACTATATGACAGAGAGCCGTCAGCCTTCTTTACTGTGGTCGAAACTATGGTTGTACCGCTCTTGTTTGTAGTCTTCGTCTCGATAATAGTACTAACTATCTTACCTGAACCATCAGTGACAACTTCTGTGGTGCTCTTGTCACCGTTCTTCGACTCTTTTACTGTGGTCTCGGTAACCTTACCGCTCTCTTCAAGTGTCCTTGTAGTGGTAGTCTTGGAACCATCCGCATTCTTTACTTCCTTGGTAGTAGTACCCGGAACTTCAGGAGTAGGTGTAGGTGTACTTACAGGAATATAAGTGCTGCCTGAACCACTGTTACCTGAGTTGCTACCCGAGTTGTTACCTGTATTGCTTCCGGTGTTTGAACTGTTATTGTTACCGGTGTTTGTGTTACCCGAATTGCTGCCCGAGTTATTTCCTGAATTATTGTTCTCTGAACCGCTGTTTCCGGAATTGTTATTCCCGTTATTCCCAGAACCGCTGTTTCCTGATCCGCTGTTTCCTGAGTTTGCGGCAGTTACAGTAATCTCCTGTGTGACAGTCTTAGTGACACCACCCTCAGTGTAAGATATGGTTATGATAGTATCATCAACACTTAGTGCTCCTGAAGGAGAAAATGTTAATGGTCCGTTAATATTATCAAATTCATAAAAAGATGTTAGTGTAGTATAGATGATATTCTTGTTTAATTTAGCTTCGACTCTCATACCCGCAGGGTCGAATACTTCGCCTGCTGTGTACGCTGTTTTAGTCGGACCAGTTTGTATTTCTATTTCCTCCAGATCATCTCTTTCATTAACAGTAACAGCCTGAGTTGCAGTCTTAGTGATATCTTTTTCTGTATAACTTATAGTAATACTTGTATCCGTAGTTATCAAACAACCTTCAGGAGTAATCGTATAATCCTTAATCTCCACTGTACTATTATCATTATATTTTGCAGTTACAACCATACCTGTTTTATCAAAATGTTCCCAGTTATTATAAGATGTTTTTATAGGAGGTGTAGTAATTGATATACTGTCCAACGCTTTTACTGTAACCGCCTGTTTAGCAGTTTTTGTAATACCGTTATCCGTATATGAAACTGTAACTTCTGTATCCGTAACCGAACGAAGCTGTTCCGGCGTACATGTATAAGTAGTTATAACCTCAGTGCTGCCATCATTCCATTTTGCAGTTACAACCATACCGGTTTTGTCAAAATAATCATATAATTCATACGCTGTCTTTGTCGGCGGTGTAGTAATAGTGATACTTTCCAGACATTTAGGTTCAACTGTTATTTTCTGTGTGGTCGAACAAGTTACTCCGTTAAATGTATATGAAATAGCTAATTCAGAAACATCAGGAGTCAATTTACCCGAAGGAGTGATAGTATAGCCTGTGATCTCTTTTGTTTCACCACCCTCATAAGAAGCAGTTACAACCATACCTGCAGAATCAAAACTCTGTCCCTCTATATAACTTGTTTTAGTGGGAGGTGTTGTCACTGATATTCTCTCAACCACATCGTATGAAGGATTGACGGTAACAGCTAAATCTGCCGTATATGTTTCTCCACATAATGTATAACTGATAGTTACTTTATCATCACCATTTGCGAATGCATTATTAGGCGACCATTTAAAACCTTTTTTAATAATATCAGAACTTTCATCCGTATAAGTCACCTTGATTTCCATTCCGGCCGGATCAAAACCTTCACCGGCTGTATATGTTGTCTTTGTCGGTGCTGTAACTATTTCAATCCCCTTTATCGGCTTAGAATAAACTACTGTAAAAGGGTCACTATAAAACCAAGTTTCAGGGCAAGTAGCATTTCCATCATGATTATATCCATGCACTGCCAATCTATAAACTCTAGGATAAAGATCATCAAAACCATAAACATAGGCATCATTAATAGTTGTATATCTTTTATCTGCATTTAGATTACTTCTATATACGTTACATACCGGGGTTCCAAATTCATACATAAATCCCGTTTCAGATACTATTGTTACTCTGTCTAAATCATTGTTTGCTAAAGTATAATCTATCTTTCCGATAGGATAAACACCTTCTCCAACTGTTTCACCCGTCAAAACAAATGAAGGTTCTTTTGAAAAAGCTTTATAATTTGCTCTTAAAGAAATATCCGATGTACCTACTTTTATCTTTGCCGGGTTGCTTTTAACATCGGTATTGTCTACAAACTCTACATCTGTAAGCCCAACCCATTCTTTAAACTCAAGTCCGTTATTGTCCGGTGCTGTAATAGTTACTATCTCACCTTCAAGACAAGATATTTCAGAGACTACTTTTTCCTGTCCATTATAATAACTACCTGTATAAATAGATATGGTGTGCGGAGTACCATACTTATATACTGTTGTTGTAACGCCCTCTTCATCCATAGATCTCTTTGCGAAATGATTTTCATCATAGGTAAATGAAGGATATGCATCATTTGCATATACGCTGGTTTTATATTTCAAAGTCATAGTATCGACTTTTGTTAAATTACATCCACCAGAATATGCAGAGTTAAATATTGGAAAAGAATAATTGCCTGCTATACCAGAAGTATCAATATCAACCTTACCCAAAGTATTAATACTGATTCCTTTAGGATCCGAACCTTGAGTAGCTAAATATAATCCAGATGCATGATCAGGTGCGGTCCCCATAGTAACAGGTTTGATAGTAATAGAAGCATTATCCTTTATTTCTATCGAATTTCTTGCGAAAACACCATATGCAAAAGATGTATATTCCTCAGATTCATTTACAACACAAATATTTAAGTTGGCATCACCGCTGATGATAACTGTTCCATCAACTTGTCCACCGGCATATCCGCTTGCAATACCACAAACACCACCCATATTTGCTTTCACGTCAATTTCAAGTGTACCTGCGGAATCTGAAGCAATCTCCAATACTCCATTAATACTATATATCGCAGCATAATCACTCGTATTAGTGATTTTATTAGTTCCTTTTAATATGATCTTTAAGTCATTATTGGTAAAATCACGAACAGTTATACTTCCATAGTTATATCCGTCCAGTGTCAAGGTCGCAGTATCTTTATCAAAAAATGCCGTACAATTATTTTGTCCAAGTACACCGCTTGATGCAGCTGCACCATCTACAAAATAATAGTTACCATTATCCAAATCGATTCTAACACTTCCATCCGGAGAATACAAAGATACTCCCGTTGCAGGTGCTGCGTGCACCTCTTCTGTTGCCCCTAGATGCATGAACAATCCGGCTACAAGACATAATGTAACCAGAACACTCATGATCTTTTTCATCCTTTGCTTCATATTGTCCCTTTTCCTCCTTAATTTAAGGTTTTACCAGGGCTTTCACCCCGGAAGTTTCTCCGTGCGCAAAAACGTTTTACGCATTTTACTTCTGTATTATAAAAAAATAACGGGTGACATACATCACCCGTAAGAACCATTTTTATTAAATTCTATGTGTCGCTTTTCTGTCGTCGTCATGGACTACAAGTCCCAACGACTTGGCATTTATGGCCAACTCCAATCGGTTTTTATAGCCTGTTTTGTTCAGCATGTTCTGGATATGACGCTTGACAGTGTTAAGGGATATGTTGTATTTCTCCGCTATCTCTTCATTGGAGCGGTTGGTGGTGAGTTCTCTTAATACTTCGAGCTCTCTTTCCGTAAGCTCTGATTTCTTCGTATCTCCGAACTCATAATCAGGCGCGCTGCCGGGATATACTGATTCTCCGTTCATGGTACGGTCCATGATATCGAGCAGGGAGCTTTCGTGATATTCTTTGAACCAGAAGCTGTCTATCTTTTCCCGCTTTGCTTCTTCTATCCACTTGTATTCGCCGGTGGATGTGGCTAATATCACTTTTATCTTGGGGTTATTGCTTTTTATCGTTTCGGCACACGTGAGTCCGTCCAGTCCCTTTTTCATCATGACATCAAGTATGACCAGGTCCACGGGGTTGACACGGCAGTAGTTTACTGCCTGCTCCGCTGTGGAGAAGGAGGCAGAGAGTTCATAGTTTACGGTACTCTGTATGAGCATCTCGAACAGGGTTCTGGCTACATACTCGTCATCGGCGATGACTACTTTGTATTTGGAGTTTTCTTTTGACATGGGGACCTCCTTATATATGTGGGGAAGGCTTGGGGATAATGACAATTACGGTAAATGCTTCCTCTGTATTTATCTCCATGGTGCCGCCCGCATTTTCTACCAGGGTACGGAGTGATGCCAGGCCTCCTGTTTCCCTGATGGCTTTTTGTGATGTAATGCCCGAGTCCGCAGTGTTGCTTTCAGGTGCAGTACCTATGTCCGCTGAGTCTTTTTCCGGCGGTTCTCCGTTTCCCGTTAAGGTAAAGATTACTGCACCGTCTTTTTCTTCTGCGGTTACGGTCAAAGTGTCGCCGTCAGCATGTTTCTTAGTATTGGTGGAGCATTCATTTACTGCAGATGCCAGTATGTCTCTTATAGTTCCTGCTTCAGGGATCATACCGCTTATCTTTACTCTCACCGATATGGCTTTTGCCATCTCTATGGCTTCGGTCAAGCTGTCGGCTTCGGTATCGTCTTCCTCGTATTCTTTAAGCAGATGCATGTTGGTGAGCTTCAGAGTACCTAAGAAGCTTTCTTCATCTATCAGGTCCGGATGCTCCATGTAGTGACGGCTCGCGAGCAGTATGTGTCCCGTCTCGCTGTGTACCTGTCTTCTGGCATTCAGGAGTTCTCGCGATATGGTTATCTGTTCAGCTCTTCTGTTATATATCTCCAGACGGTTACGTATCTCTTTGAGCTTCTTATTCATTCCTTTCAGCTCATCATTTATCCTGGCTTCTTCAGTTATATCATTCGCGGTCAGCTGTATGTACGGCTTTCCTCTCCAGGTGATATCTTCCCTCATGAACTGCCAGGTTTTTGTCCCGTCAGAGTATATGGTATTGTGATCAAAGCCTGTGATATCGGTCATGTTTTTCACGGCACGGTTTCGCGATATTGCATTCATGGAAAGATTGGCAAATACCACATTGCCGTGCGTATCTGCAAATGCTACTCCTGCCGGGAGCAGATCTATGGCTTCTTTTACGGAAGTACGTGTGAGGCTTTCCTTACGGAGCTTTTTTCTGTACTGTGTACCCCAGAACAGGTATATGGCTGTCAGTATCTCAATGCACAGTACCGGTTCGGCCGGGAGCGAACAGAATACCGTAGTCATCTTGGGCCAGGACCTTATGCAGTCCACGTCCATGTAGTAGTAATAATCAGGCTCCACATAATGGAATTTGCCGTCCAGCATCATGTAGAATGCCGCAAAGTATACCACAAAGAGGATGAGTGATACTGTGATGTTTTTATCTTTCTTTCCCAGCCTGTAAAATGCCATGCACAGGTATCCCGCATAGAGCATGATGAGCATAGCGCAGGTTACGAGCAGTTCGCCCAGACCTGTATTCATTGATTCCCATATGGTCATGTCACTCACCGCCTTTCTGCTTCGGCTGCATATCCTGCGTGGCAGCGGTTACACGTTTGTGGCGTTTTTCTACCGGTATGGCCTTTATGTCCATGAACAGTATGTCATCCTGCTGCTCCATGCTTACCGGCAGCGGTGCGTGTTCGGTGTTTATCTCCATATCGGTGTCTGCAGCAAGCCTCAGGCCTTCTGTCCCGTATGAGATCATGAGCAGTGTAGCGTGGCCTATCAGCTGTTCGGTAAGGAGCTGGAAAGTGTCATAGAGGGATATGATGGTGTCGGAGGGGAAGGCTTTAGATCCGTCTGTAACCGCGGGTGCTATAAATCCGCTCTCATCAACGGAGGTTTTAAGTCCTACGAACTCCAAGTACCTCCCCGACTCCGATACTGCGAGCAGGAGCTCGTTTATATCTATTACGTCATGCTCCGATGCCACAAGGAGCATATTTGTTTTTCTTTTTACGAATGCATTCAGTACGGATACTTCCGCTACTAATCCCAGGAATTCTTTTGTGCCGGGCTTTGCCTCGTTTAAGAGGTCCTCTATCCTTTTCTGATAAGGATACATCTCCTGCGCTATCTCGTGGTAGATATGGTGGTGTAGGCGCAGGTATGCATTTTCTTCCTTCTGATTGTTTTCGTACTCTATAAGGGTGTTTTCACCTTTGAGCAGTTCGTTGGCTTCGTTCAGTTCTTCGTTTGCATGACGGATATCACTCTCATCCTCTATCCAGAAGGTGTATCCCCCGCGGATCGGTCTGCCGGAGAGCTTCCCGTCGGGTATGGGATATATGGGTGCTTTTAGTGCTTCGGCCAATACGCTTGGTTCAAGGTCTATGCTCCCCGCCGATCTGTATACGGGGTTGTATTTTTTATCGGTGATCATGACCGGCATGGGCAGACTCGCAAAAAAGCCGGCGTAGTTTTCGTTGTAAGGTATAAGCCTCTGCCTGATGGCAAACTCGAAAACGGCCAGCATTGTGAATATATGTATTTCAGGTGTCTCGTACGGCGGTGTGAATTCTATGAATTTTTTAAGGGTGTGATGCTGTGTAAGTATCACCCAGACTGCTATGATCCCGCCTAGATACAGCAGTCTTCTCTTCTGCTTTAGCCCGAATGTTCTTATGAGCAGGATAATGCCGGCCAGTATCGCCAGTATTATCCATGCGTATGTGATATAGAAGGTTACCCGGTATGTGTATGTCCCTGATTTTCCTATGAAGTTGGATAGTCCCGGTTCCGGTAAAAATATGAGGTGATGCAGATCGTTTGTCATGATGAGCCCCGAGAGCACTGCTGCCGGTATGAGGAATATCTTTTCGTCCACCTTCAGCTTCGCCGCACCTTTTTTGATACGGATGCAGACCATGAGGAACAGGGCGGGGATAAATGTCATGGGGATATAGTAGGCATACCACGACAGTCTCAGTCCCGCGTCCTCTCCTGCTATACGGTATTTATATGCACGCAGTACCAGGTAGAATATCATGAGCAGTGCTACTATCACCATATAGTTCCTGGCACGGGACGGGAGGAGTCTCGTGTGTACCGACTGTATCCAGAAGATGATGAGTACCGTGTATATCACAAGTTCCAGACAGAAGAACAGGGTTACGACCGCATAGTGAGGTTCTCCCAATGCGCTTATGTCATGTATCGTATGTTCTATTACGTGAAACAGCCCCGCAAGCAAAAGGAGGCCGACAAATAACAGCAGGTTTCTTTTAGAATTCTGCATTTAGACCTCCTTTCCGGGTTTTAGCGTTACCTGTCAGATATTATCCGTCAGTGTTATTATAGTGGGTGATTTTTTGATTTTCATCACTCTTAGGAACCATTTTCTTTTCATTATAGCAGAATTCTCAACAAAAACAATTTAAACTTGCCGCAAAATGTCAATGTCATTTTCTCTGTCTTATCCCAAAAAAAGATAAGACAGAGAACTGTCCCGTCCCCTGTCTTACCTGATCTTTATAGAAACTGTTTTTTATTAATAGATATAACCCTTAGCTTTAAGAAGCTCTGCCATAAGAACTGCTCCGCCTGCTGCTCCTCTTAAGGTGTTGTGTGAGAGACCTACGAACTTGTACTGATAGATCTTGTCCTCTCTGAGTCTGCCCATGCATACTGCCATGCCGCCTTCGGTATCGCGGTCAAGCTTGGTCTGGGGACGGTTGTCCTCCTCGAAGTAATGGATGAACTGCTTGGGTGCTGAAGGAAGCTCTAACTCCTGAGGTACACCCTTAAAGTTAGCCCACTTCTCTAAGATCTGCTCCTTGGTAGGCTTCTTCTTGAAGTTTACAAATACTGCTGCCATATGTCCGTTTGTAACGGGTACACGGATACACTGTGTGGTGATGACAGGGCTTGATGCCTTTACGATCTCGCCGTTCTCGATGTGGCCCCAGATCCTTAAAGGCTCCTGCTCGGACTTCTCTTCCTCGCCGCCGATATAAGGGATAACATTGTCGATCATCTCGGGCCAGTCCTTAAAGTTCTTGCCTGCACCTGATATAGCCTGGTATGTGGTAGCTACTACCGTCTCGGGCTCAAACTCTGAAAGAGCGAAAAGAGCGGGAGTATAGCTCTGGATGGAGCAGTTGGGCTTAACAGCTACGAAGCCTTTCTTGGTACCAAGTCTCTTCTTCTGGAACTCGATAACATCTGTATGCTCGGGATTAAGCTCCGGAACGATCATGGGAACATCGGGAGTCCAACGATGAGCGCTGTTGTTTGAAACTACGGGAACCTCTGCCTTAGCATATGCTTCCTCGATAGCCTTGATCTCTTCCTTTGTCATATCTACTGCGCTGAAGCAGAAGTCTACCTTAGCGGCTACAGCCTCGATATCGTTTACGTTCATAACGATCATATCCTTAACTGCTGCAGGCATGGGAGTGTCCATCTTCCATCTGTCACCTACTGCCTCTGCATATGTCTTTCCTGCACTTCTGGGGCTGGCTGCTACTGCTGCCACCTCAAACCAGGGATGATTTTCAAGTAATGAGATAAATCTCTGTCCTACCATACCCGTTGCACCGAGTATACCTGCTTTTAACTTTGCCATAATTATTACCTGCCTTCCTGTAGCCTATAGGTTTAACCTCACTCTGTAAGGCTTCCCTTTGAGGGGATTTATCGATACACGAAGTGTGTCGATGCCCTCCCTGGCGAAGGGAAGCTGTCAGCCGTAGGCTGACTGATGAGGTGTCCTGTTGTGGCTATCAATAATAAAATTTGTTTTTCTACGGCGTACATTTGTCCGCCTGTGAAAATATGATGTTATATTATCACATAAAAATCCAAAATGCAAGTACTTTTTGAATAAAATTTTCAACAAATTTATAGTTCAAAATAACGAACTATTCGGCACTATTTTTTTATCCCCATGATAAATATAGAGACGGTCTCCCGTCTCTACATAATACTCATATGTTTCTCGCCTGTCAAAGGCTGACTTTGATATTCAGCTTGCCTTTTCTGCTGGTCCCGACCACTTCCGAAAGCTTAAACCTTCCGAAGCCCCTGACCGTTACCACGTCGTCCTGTTTTAAGGGAAGCGATGTATTCTCGGTCTGCTTACCGTTTACAAATACTTTCTTCTGGGCAAAGTATTCTGATGCCGCACTTCGGGACATGTTATAGACCTTTGCTATCACCGCATCCACACGTTCCGAAGGTACCTGTATCAATTTTCCCGTTTCAAAGCCCTTCGGTATCTCTTTTATCTCTTCCGCTTCCGCCCTGCGTACACTTACGGATGTGTGTTTGACGCTTATGAGGTTCTCTATGATAAAATCGGATATGCGGTTAAGGCAAAACAGATATGCCTTTTTGCCGGTAACTATTATGTCCCCGAGCAGGCTTCTCTCTATCCCGAGGCTCATGAGTGCCCCCAAGAAGTCCCTGTGGGTGAGGTCATCAGCGAACTTGTCCGCCAGTGGCGAGATAGCCAGCGTATCTATAGGGAAGTCCTCCTCATATCCGAGTGTATCCGGATCTCCGAATCGTACCACGGCACGCTCCGCTGCTTCTATCCCGCCGAACACTGTGGGCTTAGCATATTCGAGACTGCGTTTTTCCTCGTAAAAAGAAGACAGTTCCGCCATCCCCAAAAAAGAAGTGAAAGTAAACTGTCCCTTTGTATAACTTCTGTCTGCCAGTTCGGCAAATCTTTTCTTTAATAATTCTGTTTCGTCCATATTGCAGATCCGTTTGGTTTATTTACAGTTCTTCTTATAGATGATCTCGAGGCCCTTCATGGTGAGTCTTCTGTCGTATTCATCTATCATGTCGGTAGCATTTGCTATGATGGAGCCTAAACCTCCTGTAGCCACCACCTTCATTTCTTTAAGCCCGGTCTCTTCCTTGACTTTCCTTATTATATACTCGGTCTGTCCTATGCAGCCGTAAAGTAAACCTGCCTGCATACTGGATACGGTATCGCTGGCGAGTATGGTCTCGGGGAGCTTAAGCTCTATCTCGGGGAGCTTGGCTGTATCATTCCAGAGAGCATTGGCACTGATACGTATGCCGGGTGCGGTGATACCGTAGCGGAAGGAGCCGTCCTCTTCTACCAGGTCGTATGTGGTAGCTGTACCATAGTCTATGACCATGGTATTACCACCGTAGATATGATATGCTGCTGCTAAGTCCACTATTCTGTCAGCGCCGGCTTCTTTTGTATTGGCCAGTCTTATCTTTATGCCGGTCTTAGTGCCGGCACCCACCTCCATGGGACGGATACCGGTTACCTTTATGATACCGTTTACAAGTGAATGCATTATACCGGGCACTACGCTGGCCACTATACATCCATCTATGCATTCAACCGGGAGCCGGTTGATCCAGAGCTGCTCTCTTATCGCCGCACTGAACTCGTCCGATGTCCTCGGCAGCTTGGTGGTGATCGCAAAGAAGACCTTGAATTCACCGTTGTCTATAACCGCAAAATTCGTGTTTGTATTTCCTACATCTACTGCTAATAACATTTGTGTAATTCCTTTCATTTTTATGCTGTTTTCTCCGGAAGAACACATTCCAGAAACTCTATCTTTCCATCGCTATACCTAACGTTACAGCTTGCCATAAAAGGGAATTGATTACTGGCTGTCAATACTAAAGGAACAGAATTAAATCTCTCATCTGTATTGTCCACTCCTACAAAGCAGTATGCATGGTCTTCCATATCAGCATATGCAGGGCATGAAGTATCTCTATATTTCATAACAAATTCGCGACCAAGCTGCTCAATACACGCGTCCAAACCTATTTTTTTTGCTTCTTCAAAGGTCAACATAATAATCCCCCTTTCTTTAGATTACAACCATATATTTACAATGTCAATAAAATATTAATCCGACTTGCCCTGCAGTCTCTCCCCATACCCTGCGAGACACTCCAGTATTTCTTCCTGAGTGAGACTATAGTTTATGTCTCGTCTGAGTCCTGCCGAGTATGGAAAGCCTTCCGTGTACCAGGCCACATGCTTGCGCATCTCACGGACAGCTGTCCACTCTCCCTTTAGCTCTGTCAGCATCTTAAGGTGGCGAACTATCATGGCATACACCTCATCGAAACCCGGTTTACCGTATACCTCTTTTGCACCGTCTTTTTCTTTATCCGCAAAATACTGCTTTATATTTTTAAATATCCACGGGTTCCCCTGTGCTCCCCTGGCTACCATGATGCCGTCGCAGCCTGTATATCTTAGCATCTTTTCCGCATCCTGCGGTGTAATTATATCCCCGTTCCCGATGACGGGTATACTTACTTTCTGCTTGACAGCCGCTATGATATCCCAGTCCGCTTTACCACTGTAGTACTGCTCTCTGGTCCTTCCGTGCACCGCTATGGCGGATGCGCCGGCTTCTTCCATGGCTTTTGCGAACTCGGGTGCATTTGCATCCCCTGCTGCAAAACCTTTTCTGATCTTTACTGTCACAGGCTTCTTTACTGCCTTAACAACAGCCGAGACTACAGCCGATGCTGTTTTTACATCCTTCATCATAGCTGAGCCTTCACCGTTATTTACCACCTTCGGTACGGGACAGCCCATATTGATATCAAATATATCGAAGTTCCTGTCCTCTATCCTTTTTGCGGTTTCGGCCATGATATCCGGCTCACTGCCAAAAAGCTGGAGCGCCGTAGGGCGCTCCGCTTCATCGACTAAGAGCATGTCTTTTGTATTTGTATTATTGTAATGGATTCCTTTTGCACTCACCATCTCGGTGTATATGAGGTCTGCCCCCTGCTCCTTACACAGGATGCGGAAGGGCATATCCGTCACACCGGCCATGGGCCCGAGGCTAAGGAAGCCTACGTCTATATTACCTATCTGCATTAATATATTACACCTCATCAGTCTGCTAAAGCAGACAGCCTCCCCTCATGGGGAAGCCATTTACCAGTCGCTGTCCCAGTCCGTACTGCCGGAATCCCAGTCATCCCAGCTCGAATCACTCGATCCCGAATCCCAGTCATTATCACTGCTGCTTGAGGAACGGCTTTCCTGATACTCCCGGTATGCATCGCTGTTATAAAAGCTTGAGCCCCAGTCAGAATTCCATGACCCCTCATAGTAATAATCCTTGTTGGCATCATACATCGAGTCGGTAATGCTGTTATCTACTTCATACCAGTCATTTATCGCATCATCATAATAATACCAGTTATTACCCTGACGGAAGTACATATCATCATTGTACTTGTAATATCCGCTCGGGTGGTTGCGAGCTTCGGACATCTTCACATTCATAAATATGAAGCAGAATGCCATGATAGATATCCATACGAGGATTGCTACACTCGAGGATCTGCAGCCTTTTCTGGCCGCGTCCGAGGAGTTTCGCGAGAAATTGCTTATAATACTGTTTGCAAAACTGTTAGATGCATTAGTTCTGTTACTGCGTGTATAATAGCTTTCACGGCTGTTGCTATTTGACATATAAGGAGTACTTGATTTTCCGTCGGGATAGATACCGCGGTTATGGCACTCCTCAAGGAGTTTTCCGTATATCTCATTTACGGCGTGACGTTCGTCCCTGCCCTTATATCTGACGGCTCTGGTACCGTCAGCCTTGTTCTTGTATACTACAACATCACCGTCGGGCGCCCTGTAGATACCGAAGGCCTTGGGATCCTTAAAGTCCACGCCGATAAAAAAGCGCATTCGGGCTAAAGGCATACCGCGCTCGGCACAGTATTCCTGAAGTTCTTCTATGGTCTGGGGATCGGTTATAATCCTTTCCTCATCCACAACGTATAAAGGATTTGAAGCCCCGCAGTTCGGGCACATCTTGTTATTGGTGGAGATAGTTGCTCCACAATATTCGCATTTACATGTTGATGCCATATCCGTCACCTCTCTTCCTTATTTCGTATTTATATCATATCATTCTTTTTTTTACAGTACAATAGTAATATTGGGGATTTGCTTCGATATAGGAAATATGGTAGAATAATATGCGGTATCCGGACATTTATCTTTGGGTAATACCTTTCGGAAAGGAAATATACCATGCACAAAGCAATGATAATTATAGAAAAAGAAGAAAAAATACCTGCACCTGTCATCGGATGGGCTGAGTCTCATTCCGTTCCGATAGAATTCTGCCCTGATGATACCGATGCGGATAACGCTGACAGTAATAATACCGGCTCCGGATTTAAGTATGATTATGTAATAACATATTCGTCAGATATCACTTTGGAATACCTTGAGATCATGTATTGTCACTCCCATGACCTCTCAGCTGTGATAGGTACTTCTTCCCGGCTGGTGATACGTGAGATATCCCCGGAGGATCTCGATAGCTACAAAGAACTGATAGATACCTTCCCCGATGCCGTATCAGACAGTACCCTTACAGGTCTCAGTATGGATGAATTCCGTGAAAGGCATCTCGCATATATAAAATACAGCTATCATTTCTTAGGCTACGGTATCTACGGGATATTCTTAAAAGATGATAATAAGATGATCGGCATAGCAGGTGCGGACGGCACGGACGCGCCCACGCTCTCTTACGCCCTTTTTAAAGAATTTCAGGGAAAAGGCTATGCATTTGAGGCATGCCGTATCATAATAGATTATCTGCAAAAGTATACAGGTATACCACATATCGGGATCGATGTAAAAAAGGACAACTCTGCATCCGAAAAATTAGCAAAAAAGCTCGAGTGTGAGTTCCCCGAGCTTATAGAGCTGAATATTACGGAATGATGAGTAATCAAGGTTCAGCCTTCTCCTATAAGACTGTCTCCGTATTTAAATCCCGTAAGTCTGTTGCCGCACCATACGGTTTTAATGTCATACTCACCTTTAAGTCCGCCATTTATAACTTTTTTGAGTTCCTTTTGTGCCTTTGCTTTTTCTTTTTCGTACGCATCGGCACTTATTTTTTTTTCTTCAAGCCACAGAGGTAAAAACATTTCCATAAACTTTTTTGTAGGAACTGCCTCCGGTATGGGAAGGTATCTGTACAACTGCTTCTGATATTTTGTCTCATCCGCGTCCACATAGAACGAGGCAAATACGCACGGCTCCCCTGTGTCAAAAAATCCCATTTTGGTGTGCAGTCCTATGGATTTTGCATTATCCCGCCTTACTGCGGATATCACGTTTTCTGCAGCCTCATACCGCTCAAGTTCTTTAAATACTTTTTTATACATAGCTGATGCTATGCCAACTCTCCGGTAACGGCTCCTTACATGCACATCTCCGATAAACCACTGACGTATGTCATCGGGATTTCTGAAGCATCTTAAATATCCCACTATATCACCGTCTGACAGTGCCAGTACTTCGAACCACTTTACCGCATACTCGCTCTCATACCAGTCACAGAATTCCACTGCTTTCTCAGCGGCTTCTCTATCCGGTCCTTTTACTTCGCAGAAAAAATCTATCAGATTTTCCCTGCGTTTTTGCGACATGTTTTTATGTGAATCTGTAATAATATACCTGACAGACATTTTATGTCCTTTCATACTTTTTATGCTTTTACCATTGCACCCTTTGTGTCATTCTGAGCGAAGCGAAGAATCTGTTAAATCACTCTCTAATGGCTTCCCCAGCACAAATACCTTATAGTACTTCTCCAGGCTCTCAAATAGCTCCTGCCTGCTGCTGCGCATCTTTTTTATCAGCAGCTCGCTCCCGATATCATCATAGAGCAGGTCGCCTTCATCACACGAGGATATGAGCTGGAGGCTGCCATCCTCATCAAACATCATGGTAAATATGCCGCCCACTTCTTCGGTATAAAGCACGCTCATGATCTTAAGCTCATCCTTTACTTCCTTAGGCAGCTTGTCAAATTTTTTATCAAGATAATACTGCTGCGTATAAGCATTACTTACGCACATTACAAGTTCTTTCATATATCGTCCTTTACCGCAGGCATGGCTGCACCTCGGTGACGTGCCTGCTGCGTCACCGAGGAAAGTTTGAATGTTTCTGTCTTTATCATGTTTTAGTATATCATTCTTCCGCCCGTTTAACAACCATATCTTAAAAAGAAAAAGCACTTGATTTCGAACATCTTTTCGTGTATAATGCATTTATAATGAACATAGTATCGCTATTCGGATTTGGGAGTTTTATATGTCGGAAGAACAGAGGACCTACATCGCCATAGACCTTAAGTCATTCTACGCATCGGTAGAATGCGTGGCACGCGGGCTGGACCCGCTTAATACCAACCTGTTGGTCGCAGACCCTACGCGTACGGAAAAGACCATATGTCTGGCAGTATCACCGTCGCTTAAATCTCTGGGACTGAGCGGACGCTGCCGTCTGTTTGAAGCGGTACAGAAGACATCCGAGGCTAATGCCTTAAGGAAGGCCAATGCTCCCGGCGGAGTATTTACCGGCAAGTCCTACTATGCTTCGGAGCTTGCCGCAGATCCCGGACTTGAGATAGATTTTATCATAGCCCCGCCCCGTATGCGCCTGTATATGGATACCAGCACCGCTATATACGAGATATATCTGAAGTACATATCTCCCGAGGATATCCATGTATACTCCATTGACGAGGTATTTATGGATGTGACGAAGTACAGCAAACTCTATAATATGACACCCCACGAGCTTGCCATAAAAATGATCCGCGATGTCCTGTCTCAGACCGGTATCACTGCCACAGCCGGCATAGGTACCAATATGTACCTCGCTAAAATCGCGATGGATATCACCGCCAAGCACATGCCTGCCGACAAGGACGGCGTACGTATAGCCGAGCTTGACGAGATGTCATTCCGAAAGACACTCTGGAACCATAAGCCGTTGACTGATTTTTGGATGCTGGGTTCCGGATATAATAGGCGGCTGCAAAAACTGGGGTTGTACACCATGGGCGATATCGCACGCTGCTCTATCGGCAAGCCCGATGAGTTCTACAACGAAGACCTGTTATATAAGGAATTCGGTATCAACGCAGAGCTCCTTATAGATCACGCGTGGGGCTGGGAGCCTGTCGGCATGCACGAGATAAAGACATACCGCCCGGAGAACCACAGCTCCAGTCAAGGTCAGGTGCTGTCCCAGCCCTATCCCTTTGACAAGGCCCGTCTTGTCATACGTGAGATGACCGACCTGCTCGTGCTCGATCTGGTGGATAAGGGACTTGTGACCAACCAGATGGTTATAAATGTAGGCTATGATATTGAAAACTTTGCCAATCCCAAAGCAATGGAAAAGTACGAAGGAGAGGTCGCTTCCGACCATTACGGGCGTCCTGTCCCTAAGGGTGCGCACGGCTCCATCAACCTTAATGAATATACCTCCTCCACTGTGACCATACTAGAAGCAGTGACTACGCTCTTTAACAGGATAGTTGACCCCCGGTTCACCGTACGCCGCATGAACGTGGTAGCCAATAACGTGATCCCCGAAGGCAGTGTCCCCAAAGAGGAATGCGAGCAGCTGAGCCTGTTCTCATACATGGAGGACTCCGAAAAAGAGAAGGAGCAGGCCGAATGGAAGGATAAGGAGCACCGCATACAAAAAGCCGTAGTGGAGATCAAAAAACGCTATGGCAAAGGTGCCATGTTAAAGGGCATGAACTTGGAAGAAGGAGCCACTACCATCGCACGTAACGGCCAGGTAGGCGGCCACAAGGCTTAAAATAGATAATAGGAAGTAACACCCCGCTAAGGGATATAAGCTTAACATATGGAGATAATTCATGAATAATAATAAGACCGGATCGGATTTCCCGTATAATGATATAATCAACCTGCCGCATCATACTTCCCCAAAAAGAAAGCATATGCCGTTGCTCGACAGGGCTGCCCAGTTTTCCCCGTTTGCCGCTCTCACCGGCTATGACGAGGATGTAAAGGAAGCCGGCAGGCTTACCGATGAAAAGCTCGGGATTGATTTTGATGACTATAAACAGGATACTATGGACGCTGTCATCCGCTACTTAGAGGAAAATCCGGGATGCAATCGCAGGATCACGGTCACCTATTTTGTCCCCGATATGAAAAAAGGCGGAGGAAAGTATCTCACTGTCGACGGTATCTTTAAATATGTCGACATATCCGATATGTCCCTCTGCCTTAAAGATGGTACAAGAATTAATAAAAATGATATATATGATTTGAAACTGTCAGATGACTATGAAGGATAATTACACCTCATCAGTCAGCTTCGCTGACAGCTTCCCCTCAAGGGGAAGCCTTTAATTTTCCTCAGCCGACTTTTTCTCAGCCGACTACGTCGCCCATATCATACATGCCGGCGGGTTTTCCTGCAAGATATGCTGCAGCGCTTACTGCACCCTTGGCAAATACGCTGCGTGAGTATGCTCTGTGACTGATCTCTATCACTTCGTCAAGTCCGGCAAATATTACATCATGGTCTCCCACTATGCTGCCGCCGCGGACTGCAGAGATACCGATCTCATTTTTAGGTCTGATCTCACGTCTGCCCGAACGGTCATATACGTAATCATATCTTCCTTCTGCGGTGTCATTGATGGCATCCGCAAGCAGAAGTGCTGTACCTGAAGGAGCATCCTTCTTCTGGTTGTGATGACGTTCTACTATCTCTATATCATATCCGTTAGATGCAAGTATCTCGGTAGCTGTCTTTAACAGCTTGACCATGGTATTGATACCTAATGACATGTTTGCCGAACGGAGTATAGCCACCTTCTGTGAAGCTGCCTTGATATCTGCTAACTGCTCCTCCGAAAATCCTGTAGTACATAATACTATGGGGACATTTTTTGATACGGCATACTCAAGTAATGAAGAAAGAGCCTTGGGTGATGAAAAATCTATAATGACATCAGCTGCTTCCTTAACTTCGCTTATATTACTATATACGGGGAAGTCAGCAGTACCTTCTGTGATATCCACACCTGCCACTATTCCCATATCCGTATTGTCTCTTATTATCTCACGGACCGCATTTCCCATACGTCCGAAGCATCCGCAAAAAATCACTCTTACCATATGTTTTCCTCCTAGATGATCCCGAGTTTCTTCATCTCAGCCTTAAGGTTCTCAGCATGCTGAGGCTCCATCTCGCATAAAGGGGAACGGAGCGGTCCTGTAGCAAAGCCCAAGAAGCGGCATGCAGTCTTGACAGGGATGGGATTAACCTCGCAGAAAAGCTGGTCAACCAAAGGAAGATACTTTAACTGGAGCTCTAAGCTTCCCTTGGTATCTCCGTTTAAGAACTTCTCTACGATAAGGTGTGTATCACGGGGCGCTACATGTGAAAGCACTGAGATAACACCCTTGCCGCCAAGTGAAAGTATGGGGCAGATGCAGTTGTCATCGCCCGAATATATAGCGATATTGTCTCCGCAGAGCTGAGCCACCTTGGCTGTCCAGCCGATATTGCCTGTAGCATCCTTAACAGCTACGATATTCTCATATTTATCAACTAAGGTCTTTACTGTCTCAGGCAGAATATTTACTCCTGTCCTTCCGGGGATATTGTAAAGGATGATCGGGATATTCACTGCCTCGGCAGTCTTTCCGAAATGCTCGATAAGGCCCTTCTGTGTAGCCTTGTTGTAGTAAGGGGATACCAGAAGAAGTGCGTCTGCTCCTGCTGCCTCAGCCTCCTTTGAAAGATAGATGGCTGTCTCGGTGCAGTTAGAGCCTGTGCCGGCGATAACAGGTACTCTCTTGTTTACATAATCTGCTACAAACTTTATGCAGTCGATATGCTCCTCATGTGTAAGAGTGGAAGCCTCACCCGTAGTACCGCATACTACGATGGCGTCGGTGCCGTTCTCGATCTGGAAATCGATCAGCTTCTTGAACTCATCATAGTTTACAGTCTTGTCCTCGTTCATGGGTGTGATAATGGCTACAGCGGCACCCGTAAAAATCAGTTTCTTGCTCATAATTCTTTTCCTCCGTATAAAATGTAGATGTTCCGCACTCTTCTTTTTAAGACTTCCCTTACGGATAATGATAAAAGAAAAGCGCCGATGGACATCGACGCTAAAGTACAATCTAAATACCGGCCAAGGCCGGAGAAAGTCACTTTAGGTAGCGCTCCATCAATACTTTGATGACAGTCAGGCGGCTGTTAACCTCCGAACCAACCATGCATCTTCAAGGCGATACACGATTTCGGCATCTCATCCTTTTGCTTATCTTCATCCATGCCCGACATGTCCGAAAAGCTACTCATAATCAATGCACCTCTACCAAACAATCGTTATGTTAGCACATTGACTTCTTTATGTCAATGTGTTTTTCTTAAAATTACAAAATAATACATTTGTCCGCAAGTGGCGGACTTATTCTGTTTACGCAAAAGCCTCAAGTGCCACCTTCATCATATCGTTGAAGCCGGTCTGTCGCTCCTCTGCGCTTAAATGTTCGTCCCTGAACAGGTGATCCGAAGCCGTAAACATACAGAGTGCCTTCTTACCTGCTCTTGCCGCATTCATATAGAAGCAGGCTGCTTCCATCTCACATCCGAGCACACCCATCTTAAGCCACTTTTTATTAAAATCGGGATCGTCGGCATAGAAAACATCCGTCGATAAGATATTTCCTACTACAGTCTTTACTCCGAGCCTGTCAGCGGTATCCACTGCTTTTTTCAGCAGGCCGTAGTCGGCTATAGGAGCATAATGTCCCGGAAGATTAAATGTGTTCACATAGTTAGAATCCGTGCAGGCACCCATGGCTATCACCAGGTCTCCTAACTTTATGGAGTCGGCATATGCGCCCATGGAACCGATACGGATGATATTGTCCACATCATAGAAATTAAACAGCTCGTATGTGTAGATACCTACGGACGGCATTCCCATGCCTCCGCCCATAACGGATATCTTTTTCCCGTTATATGTACCTGTGAATCCGAGCATGTTTCTGACCGTGTTAAAGCATACAGGATTCTCTAAGAAATTCTCTGCTATAAACTTTGCTCTTAAAGGGTCGCCCGGCATAAGGACCGTTTTTGCGATATCGCCTTCTTTTGCACTGTTGTGCGGTGTGGGTATACTCATTTTCTTTTCTCGGGAAAATCCCGAAGCTCCTTTCTTATTGTTTTTTTCAGCATCATTTAATTACAAGCCGGATATCTTTAAGATCATTTAAGTCCCAGATCTTCAAGTTCTACGGGATGTCCGATATTTCTTTCGTCATATAAGAACATCGGGAGCATATTCCTCATATCGGGTGTGATGACCTTCCTGTCCTCGGGGATAAGTGCTTTAAAGCCCTTTCCCGACTTTACTCTCTTTACATAATCCGATATGTCGTTTATCGGCTCCTCAAAGAACATGCCCATAGGGGTAAGCTCTACGTTTTTCACATCATGTATGTCGCTTCCGGCAGTCATGATGATATTCCTGTCCTTTAGGAAATTATAAGCAAAAGCATCCTGGTATATAGGATTTCCGAAATTACATGCTTCCATGGCATGGCACTGGAGCGGATGAAGATTGACCTTCTGGATATAAGGCCGCTCTCTGAACGGATGTGCTCCTACTACCAGTCCTCCTGCCTCATCTATGATCTTAAACAGCTCATCATGCGGGCAGTCCCTTACCTCGGGATGTGCTTTAAGCCAGGCCTTATCAAGACCGTATATCAGGTACTCATCCACCAGTCTGTTGGCTTCCCAGCCGAAAAATACTTTTAGTCCCTGCTTATCTCCTTCGGCTTTTGCCAGCTCATATCCCTTACAGAATTCCTCTACGAAATCCTCCCAGGGAAGGCTTCTGTCGATCCTTGTATTACCATGATAAAAATGGTCGGTTATTATAATACCGTCGTATCCCTGCTCGATAAATGCTGATATGTACTCTTCGGCATGTGTCTTTCCACATGCACTGCCTTCATATGTATGCATATGGACCTCGTACTTATAGGGATAGCCCTCTACCTTTAATGACATTTCATTCTCCCTTCCGGGCGGTTTTTACCGCCTGTGCTGTCATCTGACAGCCAAATATATTTTAACAAAAGAGTCATGCACATTCAAGCATTAATTCTGCTCTTTCCTGTTTTTTCTCCATTCCGCAAGAAGCAGGTCGACCATTCTCCCGTAACTCTTCGTACCGTCTTCAACATTGTTCATCTTAAGATAAGTGTTATTCATCTTCTCACCGGCCGTACTTAATGGAGTGTCCTTAAACTGTGCCCAGTATTCCGAGTTCTCCTTCAGATCGAGATTTACACCTTCCGAATACATAGAACGCACCTCGCTGTATCTGTCCTTGTCCGCGGAATACAGCTGGTTACCTGCATGTATCAACGCCATCATATATCCGCTGTACTTAAGTTCCGTGCAATCGGACCCTACACAAGCCAGATATCCTATAAAATTAGCCTCATCCTCTCTCATAAAGCCCCGCAAGTGGCTTAGTTCATGGCACAGTACCGCACCCCGCGAGTAATCCGGGATATCGACATTTATGTTAGCTTCCACCGTCCACGGGAAGTACACGCCCGTAATATTAAACTCCGAAAGTGCCCTTGAGAAAAGCACCGGTTTTGCATACGGATAGTATCCTTTAAGTACATCATATTCTTCGGAGAGCTTCCGCATAGCCTTTCTTGCTTCATCTGCACGCTCCCTGTCGGAAAGTGCCGATGTAAAGGTCTTACCTTCTTCTATGTTCAGCTCTTTTCGTGCCGCATTTGTTTTTTCCGCAAGCTCCATACACAGCTCATAAAGCTCATCCACGGATGATTTTTTAACCTCAAGGCCACTGAAGGCCGCAAACTCATATCTGTAATAATTGGTCCCGGCACCGATCATAAACCATAAGAATACCACTCCGCCGGCCATAAGAAGATATCTGATACAGCTTATAAGAGTTGCTGCCCTGTTTTTCCTTTTTATGACCAGTATGAGAGTGACTACGGGGAATGCTGCCACACAAAGGCAGAATATGATAAGCAGCCATTCTCCCACGGAAAACGGAAGCAGTCCGCTGATAAATGAAAATGCCGTCCCGTATACCCTGTAGATACCTCTTGCAAACACATACTCAGCTATATCCTTGTTATTTCTTACCAGCAAAAGTATGATAAGGCCTAAAGGCCAGCATATCAGTATCAGGTTTCTTTTCTGCTTTAATATTTCCTTCATCCTGTTCCTATAAGCCCCACATTTAATATAGTACGTTTAAAGATTATAGGAGGGGCTGTCCCCTCCTATATATTTTGTCAGATCCTGAATACACTGACTTCACTCTTTAATTCATCCATGCTCTTTCCGAGCATAGCCGCAGTTACATCAAGATTGCGGATATCTTTTTTAAGCTGCTGCAGCACTACCTTGACATTTTCCGCATTTTCGATGGACTTTCCGATGATCTCTGAGATATCGCCTACAGCACCTACAGCTTCCTCTCTTCTGGAATCAGCCGCCTCTGTAGCCTGATCGATATTAAGCAGCTCCGCATTCAGGTTATCCATGGACTGCTTCATATTGTCAAATATCTTAACGGACCTGTTTACAAGCTCAAACTGCTCATCCACTATGCTTCTGGCTGCATCCACGCTTTCCGCGCTGGTGCCGGTCTGTACATTTATACCGTCCACGAGTTTTTGGATTTCTCCGGCTGATTTGGCCGACTCCGTCGCAAGATTTCTGATCTCCTCAGCTACTACGGCAAAGCCCCTGCCTGCTTCTCCGGCTCTTGCTGCTTCTATAGATGCGTTAAGGGAGAGCAGATGTGTCTGTGAAGATATGTTCTTTATGACATTTACGAAATCATTTATCTTACTTGTCTCTTCCACCAAAGCCGTAACGGAATCCTTAACGGAATCCGTGGCATCGGTCGTATCCTTTGCCTTTTCGCCGAGGAATCCTACGAGTCTTACGCCCTCATTGATCATGTTATTCGTATCTGCTATGATCTCCTTGATTATGCCGATCTGTTTTGATACATTTTTGATCTCGTCAGACAGACGCTCGGTCGTATCCACACATTCATCGGCATATTTTCTCTGGCGTTCCATGCCTTCGGACATTTCCTCTACCGCTCTGGAGATATTTGACGATCTGTCGCTTACCGTTTTTGAAACACTCTGTACGTCCTTAGCCGACGCTGACAGTTCTTCAGCCGCTAAGTCTACCTTTGATACCAGATTCTTTGTGTTATAGATCATCTCCGTAGTGGCACCGGCCAAGTCCTTAAACTCGTCATGTCCGCCCACTTTGACCTTTACGGTGAGGTCTCCTTCAGCCACTTTTCCGAGGCTCTTGGACATATTTTTAACATTTTTCTGTATGTTGCTTGAGATAAGGAATGCTATCACGAGCACAACAGCAACGGCGATCAGCAGTAACACGATCGCAAGTGTCCTGATCGATGAAGCCTCTTCGGTTATGACCGCAACGGGTACCATCGCGCAGATAACCACGCCGCCGTCCTCACATTTCGAATAAAACAGCAGACATTCCTCGTCGGCGTACTCCACCTCTTTTGTGCCAAACATCTCTTCGCTGTTTAAGAGCTCTTTATAATAATCACGTCCGGCAAATACGTTCCTTCCGTCATCATTAAGATAATCGCCGTTCCTGTGGATTATCTCCCTGCCGTTCATGGTAATGATACCGGTTATGGTACCATCCCCTAAGTCGAGACCGTCTATGAACTCCTGCAGCTTTCCCTTAGAAACGTCTATGATAACAGCTGCTTCACCTGTCGGGTTTAGCGCCTGGTAGCTGAAAAGATATGCATCTTCCCCATTCGTATCAAGCCCCAGCTTTTCATCTATCACCGTATGCATATCGGTCCAGTTGCTGATATCTCCCACAGAATCGGTCTTTTCGACAGAATCATAGTATTCGTCATAAATACCGTCGGTGTTATTGCCTTTTGATGTGATATTTTTATATTGAGATTTAAGGATGATAAACAGATTGCTTATATACTGGTTAACCTTCTGGCTTGCAGTGATATTGGTCTTAAGCATACGTATAACTCTGGTTTTTTCCACAGAATTGGAATCGTATGCTCCTTTTGCAAGGTTATTCAGTTCGAGAAGCCCGACGTATTTCGAGACCTCTGTCCGCATGAAGTGAGTGATCATCTCCATCTGTGAACCGGTCATTCTCACGGTTTCCAACGTGGACTTTTCAAAGCGGTCCCTCATACCCTGCTTTGCTTTTGAATACGAGGCAAGGCCTATCACGATTATAAATACTATAGGGATAAGAAAGCCTATAAGGATCTTATATCTTATACCGAAACGGTAATCCCTTTTCCCGATAATAACATCCCACAGATCCACGATCTTATCTTTAAGAAATACAAAGAATTCTACAATTTTATCCTTTAAAAATACGAAGAAGCTGCCGATTTTTTTGAGTATCGCAAGCACTTTTCCATCGGACAAATCCGCTTTTTTCTTCTTTCCCACAGCTTCACCCCCATTTAGATCATTGTCATTCCCCATTTTTTAAATCATATAAAAAATATACGGATTTGTCAAGAAAAAAGCGGGGGTACGGAAATAATCCGTACCCCCGCTTGGAGTCGTTAATTATATATGATACCTGCCCCTAAAATTATTTTGAATAAAGAGGATAAGCATCAGTAAGCATCTTAACAAGTGAAAGTGCTCTTGAATGATCTCCGTCGGGATTTGATACGCAGATATCGATAGCTTCTGCTATGATCTTCATATCGGCTTCCTTCATGCCTCTTGATGTAACAGCGGGAGTACCGAGACGGATACCGCTTGTAACGAAAGGAGACTGAGGATCATTGGGAACCGCATTCTTGTTACATGTGATGTTAACTGCATCAAGAAGGTGCTCTGCATCCTTACCTGTGATGTTCTTATTCTGAAGGTCAACAAGCATAAGGTGGTTGTCGGTACCGCCTGATACAAGGTTGAAGCCGCGTGCTACAAGCTCTTCTGCCAGTACCTTTGCATTCTTTACCAACTGACCTACATACTCCTTATATTCAGGAGAAAGAGCCTCTTTAAAGCAGATAGCCTTTGCAGCTATAACATGCTCTAAAGGACCGCCCTGCATACCGGGGAACACTGCCTTATTGAGCTTATGCTCTGTAGCAAACTCTTCGCTTGAAAGGATAAGTCCGCCACGAGGTCCGCGGAGTGTCTTATGAACTGTAGCTGTAGTAACATGTGCGTAAGGGATAGGGCTCATATGATATCCTGTAGCAACAAGACCTGCTATATGAGCGATATCAGCCATAAGGTAAGCGCCTACCTTATCGGCGATCTCTCTGAAACGCTTGAAATCGATAGCACGTGCATATGCCGAAGCACCGCAGATGATAAGCTTGGGCTTGCACTCTAAAGCAATCTTCTCTATCTCGTCATAATCAAGATAGCCTTCTGCATTTATACCGTAAGGTACACAATTATATACATTACCGGAAATATTAGCGGGGCTTCCGTGTGAAAGATGTCCGCCGCATGCAAGACTCATACCCATGAATGTGTCTCCGGGCTGAAGTAATGCATTCTGTACAGCCTGGTTGGCCTGGCTGCCCGAATGAGGCTGAACATTTGCATATGTGCAGCCGAAAAGCTTCTTTGCTCTCTCGATCGCAAGTGTCTCAACCTTATCTACAAACTCACATCCGCCATAATAACGGTGTCCGGGATAACCTTCAGCATACTTGTTGGTAAGGGGGCTTCCCATAGCAGCCATAACGGCCTTGCTTACAAAGTTCTCGGAAGCGATCAACTCAATATGTGAGTCCTGACGCTGGATTTCTTCAGATATGGCAGTCGCGATTTCTTTATCTTCAACCAATATTTCCTCAAATGAATACATAATGTTAATCCTTTCTTTTTTTGAAATAAAACCTCATACATTATATTCTTATCTTATAAAAAGTGCAAGTAGAAAATTAAATATTTTTGAGCAGCCCCGCATACTCAGGATACTTCTTTTTAAATGCCTTGATATCCGATATCATGCCGTCTTTCTGCTTCTGGTTAAAATCAAGCTGGGCCTTTAATTTTCTGTGTCTTTCCGTTAGTACTTCTTCAAATTCTTTAAGTGCCCTTTGGTCAGTCAGAAGCTCAGCCTGATGCGGCCACATATTAGGAAGCTTAAAGCCCGCCTTTAAAAGCAGTGCCGCCAAGGACTCCTGGGATGCCGTAAGAAGATCCGTATTCTTTTTATACTTCTTTTCTTCCTCTTTTTCCCTCTTATATCCCTGCCAGATATATGCAAGCTCCTGATGACTGTTGCAGCCGTATTTCTCGTAAGTATAATCAAGGGCATTAAGCGTATTTACATATTTTATCTTTACGCTGTTGAGCAGGTCCACCGCCCTTCCGGTAAGCTTCTCGTTTTTCCTTACGGTATCGTCACAGTTTTTGACCGTTACTACAAAATAGGCAGTATAGATACATGCTATCGCCGTCATTACCATAAACGGCAGGAGCATGCTTTTTCCGGTGCTGTTTCCCACCACAAACAGAACTATGCTGATAATGACCAGTAACGCTATGCAAAAGCACGAAAACTTTATCAGGAATTTCTTTTTCTTTACCGCCTCATCTTTTTCGTAGGCAACAGAACCTTTTTCTCCCTCTAACTGGCGCATGTCGTTTTTTACGAGCATGAGATACCGTTCCTGTTCCTCCATGATCTTCAGCTTTTCGGGGATCTCATCGGCATACATTTCCATTTTTTTATATTTTTCATCCGATATGATCTTATTGCCTTCAAGGTAGTGCTGGCGCTGCCTCTCAAATCCTTCTATGCTTCCCGCAAGGTCAATGATCCCGGTACGCATCTCCTTGGGCAGGGTCTCAAATACCCTGATATCACTTAAGTGCTTCTCGATCTCATTATACTCATGTATGGTCTCGTTATGGATCCTGTCGGCATTTTTCAGCTGTTCCTGAAGACGGTCCAGTATTTCATCGACATCGTTTTCGGCAGCTTCTCTTGTACTTTTTCTTAATGCCTCATCTACCGTCATCCACTGCCCGGAGGTTTCGCGAGTTTCTTTCTTTTTAGATTTTTTTCCGAATAATCCCACTGTTACCTCCTTTCATACTCTTAATGTAAGTCAGGTTCCTATTTACGGCTGCCCAAATCACTCATAAACCTTCAAAACTATTAATCGTAGAGTCCTTCTTCGTTTTCCTTCCTGTATACCAGCTTCAGTCTGTCTATGATCTCACCCGAGAGTCTCTTTTCCTCGGAATATCTTCCCTGCTGCCAGAGCACCTTCATTCTGTTTATCTCATTGTAGTTTGTGCTCTGTTCAAAATCTTCACCCACGGAATGCATCGTATTTTCTATCTCCGTATAGGTCCTAACATCCACTTCAAGTCTTTTGACTTCATCCGCAAATCCGCTGTTGTTCTTGGCAAGCTTCAGCACATACAGATAGGATTTTAAGGATTCGGTGTTCGAATTGCTCTCGTATGCATCCAAAAACAGCCTTGCCGCTTCATCAAAATCCCCTCTTCTGAGTTCAAATATGGCCAGATTGTGCATGATATCGCCCCTGCATTTTTCTGATATCTCGTCCTGGGCGGGATTAGCCAGGATATTCCTGTATTCGGATGCGGCCTCGCCGAGTTTTCCCTGCTCCATCTGTCTGTCGGCCCTCTTTTTTCTTCTCTCTAAGCCGCTCATCTTTGACAGTTCTTCTATTTCCGCTTCTATTTTGGAAAGCTCGTTTTCATCATAAAAGCTGCAGCTGTTAAATACAGCCATAAGCTTTTCCTTTAGCGAAGCCCTGGAATTGATCAATCGTTCCAACAGTTCTCCGCGCTCCGGCAGTCCCAGATCTTTGCCGATATAAGCTGCCATGTTCCTGTCCACGGCACCCGAATCCACAAGGTCGAGGTTCTGCCTTAAGCAATAGCATAATTCTTCGATGGTATCGGCATATATCCCTGCTGTACTTACTATAAGGGGAGACTCTGCCTTTTTACCCGCACATAATATTACTTTACCCATAAAATGAGCTCCTTAAAGATTAATGACCTGTTCCCATATACGGTAATCGGTTTTTCTGATGTTGCCGAATCCCACATCCCTTACCGTTACGACCGCTTCGTTCCTTGAAGGAAACCGTACCTCCACGGATACCCTGTTGGTCTTGTTCTTTCTCGTAGGAAGAGCTTCCAAAGTCATGATCGCACAGAATGAATCTTTTTTAAGTGCATTGCGTATCATAAAATCGATCTCATTTGTGTTGTCAAGTATCACGTCCACTTTTCCGCCTGCTAAGGTGTACTTCTGTCCTACTTCGCCAAATGTAACTTCCTTAAGCTCGTTGCCGCTTACGGCTCTTAATGCCATGCTGCTCTTTAAAGCATCCTCGCCTATCACGAGGTAGTTCTCGCTGCCGCCTTCAAAAAACAGATGTGAAGTATATGCCGCTGCTTTGACATACAGGTTCTGTCCCCTGAATATACGGCGCCCGGTGCTTATCTTTTTAAGTATATCATCCGACCATGAGCCTTCGAATCCGTCACCGGTGGCATATATGGCCGAAACTGTCTGCTTATGAAGCATTATCCCGCATACACTCTCAAAAGCATATTTTATCCTGATGTCATCCTTCTCCTGAAGCATGGAGTACCTGACCGTATCGGAGAAATCGGTACTCTCTGCCACAACTGCCAAAGGCTGCTGTTTTCTTCCGAAATGAAGGACAAAAAACTTTAACCCCTCCTGTCCGAAGTCAAACAATCCGACATCATTGATCCAGATATCCTTGTTCTGCATTACCACATAGTACATAAAGCTTTCTATATGGTCGCATATCCTGTACCTGTCCTTATCTATGCCGTAAGCCTCAAGTGCGGCACCGATATTATCCGACAGCGCCTGCGCATTATCCGCTATCGTTACCACTACCCCTTTGATATCCGCAGGGTCCATCTCGCGGTCCACACAGTAGAAAAGCCGCGCAAAAAATCTTTCAAGTACGTTGGCAGGTGTGTATTCCGTACCGTTTATCGTCACCGGCTCAGTCCCTGCTGCTAAGTCATACAGGTTATCTATGACCTCCATACCGGCTCTGTGCTCATGCAATACCGAATATACCACCCAGTCGTTCTGTTCAAACGAAAAAGATATCGCAGACCTTACGCGGGTGGACTGTTTATCGCTTGAAAGATGAACGGCATCGGCCGAATTATTTGTCGAATTATATAAACACAGCTGTGTAAAATCACGGCAGAAATCTATTCCGACTATATACTCCATAAAAAACCTCACCCTCCGATCGGTTCAAACAGTCTCTTTATCGCATAATCATTAAACTGATAATTCTCTATAAGCTTGATGACCGTCTTTTCATCATTCATCTCTTTTGCGGTTATGATAAGGTTGATGTGATGGTAACGGCATTCCTCGCTTCCGAAGTGTTCGGGTCCGAGTGAAACTTCCCTGCTTTCGGTAATGACCTCATTCTCTTCCCCGTTTTCGGTGATATAGTACTGAAGTACCTCACCGTAGAACAGAATGAATTCCTTGATATATATACCGAATCCGATGTCACGCATCTTTTCTTCCCTGAATGCGTCAGCATTCTCACTGCCCAAAAGGGTATAATTGATCCTTACATCCTTACCCGCATCCGAATGGTATTCGACATAATACTTATCCTTCATCTGCCTGGGTATACGTATCTCAGGCGGAAAATCCTTAAAGAAGGGCATGATAAGTCCTTTGTTCTCCATCTTCTTTATCTGATATTCGATAAATGAATGTTCCTGGCTTGAGAAGCTTTTCCTTAACGAATAGTTCTTAAGAAGCGTAAGCGTACAGATATCATTTTCACTGTAATTGGCCTCGCGCCTCATGATATCCAGTATACCGGTATCCAGCATATTCCCGCATACAAGATTGCCATATGCAAGGTATGACAGATATGCTCTTACAAGCTTACCCGAAGAACAGTGCCCGTAATATATCTCAAATACTTCCTTTACGAAATTCATATCGTTTTCCGTAAAGAGCGCGGTCCGTAAGAGTCTCTCCTCTAAGTCCGTGGTCTCAATGCCCATATCATGGCATACCGTCCACAGGTCATAGAGCTTCTGGGTGTTGCCTTCATAGTTTTTCTCAAGGAAGGAAAGCAGTATCTTGCTCTGCCTGTAGCGGTTAAAGCTGTAGGTGCACAGCTGCTGGAACAGTCTGGTATTTATCTGCTCCGAATTGGAACGGATAAATATCTCGCACAGTCTTGCCGTACGCTTGGGACTGATACCGTAGAAGCCGTATATCTCCATATTCTTTAAAGCCAGGTTGTAGAGCTCCCTGAATATCATAAGCTCTATCATGCTTACACGGTCGCTTGTTTTCAACTCTTTTAAGTTTACCCTTACAAGCTGGTTCTCAAGCAAGTCCCCGTCAAGATTGTCATAATAATAATCTATCAGCACACGCCTGCATTCAAGCAGAAAGTTTTCTTCCAAGTCCTCATTCTCCACGCATTTTGCGTAAAGTCCGATCACTTCGTCCTCCGGTGCCCCGTATTTTGCAGACTCAAGTCTGTTTAAGAGAACTCTCTTGTCATTTCCGCATTTATCGAGCATTATCTTAGTCAGATCTGGTCTGTTGATCATCTTTCTGATCCCGATCTTAAAAGATGAAATGCATCTGTTTCCTTCGTTATCTAAAAGTACGACTACAGGATTCTCGGTATAAATGTCGGCTATCGCCTTATTCCCCGAAAACTCGACAAAATCAGGCTCTCTTAACTCCTTATGGGATACAGCCGCATGTACGGCCCTCTTCCAATCGGTGGTGATCTCATGCTTAAAAAGGATATACGGAAGTGAAGCTATCCTCTTGGCATTGAGGTTTTCAGGCCTTAACATCTTTTCATATACCAGTGCCAGCTCAGGACTGAACGCTCCTCTTTCAAGCGATTTTTCCGCAAAGGTCTCCATCCTTATCCTGTACATTAAGTACATGTTATCGCTGGGGTCACAGAATTTTATTATATTGTAATAAAGAGATGCTGCAGAAGCATCGCTTAAGTCGTCGCCGGCCGCAAAATAGTTGAGCAGGGGACGGGGAAGCAGCTTCTTGTCCACATCTGCCGCCTCTAAGCATTTCTCGTACAGTCCCTTGATCCTCAGCTGTTCATTTACGCCCATTTCCAGCCACTCATAATCATCCGGTCCTGTTTTACCGTACAATACCAGATGGGAGCATACTGCCTCTAAAAGCTCCTTCTGATGATACTTCTCATAGAAGTGCTTTAACAGGCGTATAAGCTTAGCCGAAGTGGTCTTTTCCCTGTTGGCTACATAAGATACCTGAAGTCCCACCAGACGGTTTACAAGGCCCAGCTTCAGCCCTTCATTTAACGCTGCCATCTCAAATCTGCTTAGCTCTCTGAGCAGCATCGGATCGACACTTATAAGCCTGATGCCCTCCACGAGCCCGAATATGCTGTGTTCACCTTCAAGATAACAGCTTTTTATCTCTTCAAATCTCTGCTTTTTGCTGAATCTTTCCTTGCCGTCCAGCTTCATGTACAGCAAAAGACTCAGCATCTTTTTCTCGTTGTCGTATATGTTTTTGAGCTCTAACCCGTAGTTGCCGGAGATATTCTCGTTATTGACCAGGGCACCGATAAATCTGGATACGGTATAGACTTTTGAATCAGTTGTATTTTCCAGTCTTTCCTCGATCTCCTCAAAAGCAGCCTTGGCCTCCGCTTTTTGTCCCGAAATAAAGCTGAGATATATCCTGTACAGCTTCTCTATATCCGTCTCGTCCCTGAATGCCTTAAGATAATCCAATCCGTTTTCGGCATTGGCTATAAATGTTTCGTCATCTATATGCTCAAGCTCATGTTCAAGCTGGTTGAGCACCAGGTTTAATATATGCTGCTTTTCGCGGTGTGCCGCTTTTATGCTCTTCCCAAACGGCGAAGGCTTATTGCATTCGATGGGGATATCCACTTCATCACCCAAAGTGGATACTCTTATACGTCCGAAATTTTTGCCGTAGCCGGCCTTCTCCGGATTGATGGCAAACTTTAAGACAAATTCGTTGTTCTCAAAATCTTCGGTCCAGATAAGCGATCTTTCAAGCTCTATAAAGTCTCCTACCGCTTCTACTTTAAGCTGGGAATACCCCCAGTTATTTTTCCTTATGAGGATCTGGTCGACAAAAGAGGTGTCCCCGGCATCATACACGAGCTTTGTCGCATTAATGGAAAACTCCATGGGGGATTTTTTCTTGGCTGCTATCAGGAACTCCTCAAGTACAAGACCTGTATTGGACGCTCCCGAAAGATTCCTGTATATGTTCCTGTATTCGGGGGAATTGCCTATGATGATCCTCTTAAAGTCCTCGGTCTTAAATATATCGCGTGCTTCTACGGGACTGCTTATCGCAAGGTTTGCATACTGGAATATATTGCCTGTCTGTCCGATAGAAGTTTCGATATAGGCTGCTACTATCTCGGCCTCCACAGTCACTACCGCTTCACCGCATTCGGTGATCACAAGTATCTCGGTATTGATAGTGGTGTCCGCGTCGAGATTTACTCCGTTAAAGGTAAAAAACACTTCATTTTCAGCCTCTTCGAAGGTTTCGTTTTTTATTATGACAAACTCACTTTCACACAGGCAGAAGCCTCTGACCTTTGAACCGTGGTTATTTTTGACAATAAAAGAAGCCTCTGTCTCTTTTCCGGAGATAACTTTTAAAGTTATCTCAGTTTCGGAAATCTCTAACAAAGGTTTATCATAAGAAAAAATACCGTTAGCAAATCTTTCTATTTTCTGTCTCATGCCGGACCTCACAAAAGCAGCTCTTTTACACCGGGAAACACAAATTACAAACATTCGTGGTTACCCAATATAAGTATACCATTTTTTCTTCCGATTGCAAACATTATATGAAAAAATTTACAGAGGTCAGTTACCGTTATAATTTTATAAAAAAACAAAAAAAGAAGCCCCTCCTAAAAGGAAAAGCTTCTTACATTCTATACCTGCGTCCTGCTTTACTTTAAGCAAGCTTAGCCTTTGCAGCATCAGCGAGGCTCTTGAATCCCTCGGGATCTGCGATAGCTATCTCAGAAAGCATCTTTCTGTTGATGTCGATGTTAGCAAGTTTAAGACCATACATAAGTTTGCTGTATGAAAGATCGTTCATTCTTGCTGCTGCGTTGATTCTGACGATCCAGAGCTTACGGAAATCTCTCTTCTTCTGACGACGCCCTGCAAATGAAGCTGTAAGAGCTCTCATAACAGCCTGCTTAGCTGTCCTGTACTGCTTAGATCTAGCACCTCTAAAGCCCTTAGCAAGCTTTAATACTCTATTATGCTTTTTCTTGGCATTTAAGCCACCTTTAATTCTTGCCATTTTAATATCCTCCTATATACTTAGATCCCGTCTCATCAGATGTAAGGTAACATCTTCTTTGTTGCTGCTAAATTTGCAGAATCAAGTAAGGTTCCCTTTCTTAATCTTCTCTTCATTTTCTGAGACTTCTTGGTAAGAATATGCTGCTTACCTGCCTTCATTCTCTTAATCTTTCCTGTACCGGTAGCCTTAAAACGCTTAGCGGCTGCCCTGTTTGTCTTCAACTTCGGCATTTTACTTTCCTCCTTATGATATGTTTTGAAGTCTTACTTTAATTACTATCTTTTCTCCGACAGGAACATGATCATGTTTCTGCCTTCAAGCTTTGCTGCTTTTTCGATGACTGCACAGTCCTCAAGCTTAGCTGCGAAGCTGTCAAGAATTTCTTTGCCCAGATTCATGTGAGCCATCTCACGGCCTCTGAATTTAAGCGTTACCTTTACTTTATCGCCATGCTGCAGAAATTTGCGAGCCTGATTTGCCTTTGTGTTCAAATCGTTTTCATCAATATTGGGCGAAAGACGTAATTCCTTTATCTCGGTAACCTTCTGATTCTTCTTTGCTTCCTTTGCTTTTCTCATAGCCTCGTAACGGAACTTTCCGAAATCAGCTATCTTACAAACCGGCGGTTTTGCCGTGGGCGCTATCTTGATCAGATCGAGGTCGGCCTCTCTTGCTTTGTCAAGAGCTTCCCTGGCTGACATAATACCAAGCTGTTCACCGTTCTCACCGATAAGTCTTACTTCCTTATCCCTAATCTGTTCATTAATGAAATAGTCGCTAATAATCTGCACCTCCAATGCTATAAAAAGTGATAAAATAAAAAGCGGACAGCAAAGCTATCCGCATAAAGAGTACTACATAAGTACTTACATTTAATATCAGAACCCTTTCACTGTCTTATAAGACGCTGGGGGTGAGAGCGGATACTCTGCTTTACATGTGATTTCTCACAACCTGATGTAGTATAGCATCATTTTTTTTGTGTGTCAAGCACTTTTTTAAAAATTTAGCTGTATATGAGAGGTCTCTGGTATTCCTTCTCATATATGTCCTTCCAGAGCTCATAATTCTTGTTTTTCAGCATCTCCACATTGGCCTTATACGGAAGTGATGCATCCGGATAGATGGGTTCGGAGATATGTACGGTGTATTCCTGGATAAAATATCCGTCCTCTCCCAATATATCCGAATCACGCATGGTTATAAAGCACGGGAGCACCGGCACATTGTTCTTGGCGGCAAATACATAAGCTCCGTCTTTTAGAGGCTTAGGCTTTCTGTAATTCCACCACATGCTCTGCTCAGGGTATACGAGTACAAAATGTCCCTTTTGCAAAAGCTTATTGGTTGACTTCATGAACTTTTTCATGGTCGTGTAGTTGGAGGAGAGAGGCAGCGTATTGCAGTGCCTCATCATAAATCCGTAAAATCCGGGGAAGGATGTATAATTACCCTCACGGATGATCCTGTAGAATGTACGCTTCGGCTTATTGGCCGCATCATATACCAGCTGGATCGCAAAGCTGTCAAAAGCGTTGAAGTGGTTGCAGGTGATGACGGCTCCGCTGTTTAAGTTCCTGAAATTCTCTATGCCGCGCATTTCCTTTATGATGAGCTTCTTTTCCTTTATAAGCTTTTTTACCAGCTTTCTGGCCAGGCCGAAGGCAATCTTGGTTAAGAGCTTCTTTATGGGATTGCGCCTGAAATAATCTATATCCTCAGGGTTCAGCACCTTTGACGGCGGATCGTCCTCCACATCCTCATCAAATCTTCCGGCAAGTTCATATTCTCTTATCTTTTTTACTATAGCTACCCTGTCGGCTGCTCTCTTCTTTTTGTCTAAGAAATTCTGATAGTTATTCTCGTTATCGGCCTCTTTTACGGCTAATGCCACAAGATTTTCGTATCCCTTTTTGTCCTTTTCGGCATCTTCAGCACTGTAGGCATCAAGTTCTTTTACGATCTCATCGTAAAACAAAGTCTTTTTTGCATATTCATGATAAATATCGAAATAAGGACAGTCCCTGTAATGCCACGGCTTTTCAAACATGATAAAATGGAATATCCCTATCTCATCTACCGGACAGGGCGGCTCGAACATCGTCTCAAAATTCCATTTCCCGTCCATAAAAAGCACATGATCCTTGCATATCAGGTTCAGATAATCCTCATCCTGGGTTACGACAAAATCATATTGATGAAGAAGCCCCATGAAACGGTTAAGTACCTTGTGTGCTCTCCACTCCTTTGCATTTATGAGCAATACTCCGCAGTTGAAGAACTCATATCTTGATACTCCCACGCATTTCTCGACATAGTCGCCGAACTCTTCCACGCACAGCATAGCCTGTTCGTGGCATGCTGCTAAGTACCGGTCCGTTATATCAGTATTATACAGAGCGGATATATCTCCTCGGATGACCGTATCCGCATCTATGTAGAGAGCCTTATCCAGCTCGGGGTGCATATCTGCTATAAAAAGCCGGTAATATGTGGTCTTCGAATAATAATCCCTCAAAGGAAGATCGTGTGAAAGAGTGCTCAGATAATCGGAGACATCTTCAAAAGAGAAAGTAAATCCGGGCTTCGCCATGCTCTTTATCTGTTCCTTCGATCTGTCGCACAGTCCTCCGTTTAGTATATGGATATTATAATCATAGTTTTTAGAGGCATTTTCCATAAGTGAGCTCATGGAAACAGCCGCATATTTCAAAAAATTATCATCAAATGCATAAAAAATTTCAATTACCGGTTTGATCATTGTTTCGACCTGTCATTTCAAAGTTTAGTTATTAAAAAAGTTTCTTTATTTTTGCATATTCTCGGTAGATATCATCAAACTGATGATACTTAAATACTTTGTGTACTCTTTTTACATCCCATTGTTTTATGTTATCCGTATGGGGATAAGGGAGGTAAAAAAGTCTTTTAGAGAAATGCCTTACGACCGTCCATTTATGTAAAAACTTCTGGTCGTTAAACCGTTGCTTTAACATCTTTTTCCTGCTTGTGGAGCGAATAAGCGCACTCTGATCGGCAAACACCAGCTTCTTTTTCCTGATCCAGCCCCTCGCCTTCTTAAACAATCCCGTTTTTTTGGCTTCCGCCATGTTAAACAGCAGTACTCCCGCGTTAATATAATTGGGATATAAGAGGTATTTTCCATAATGATCCCTGGCAGCGGCATATTCATAGCCCGTGATATCGGTATCGTATAAAAGCCGGATATCACGGTTAAAGAAGATATCCGCATCAAGGTATAAGAGCTTATCCGGTATCCCATCTACCAGATCCGCAAAAAGCCTGATAAGCGTGTACGGTGAACAATAGGCATCCTCATTGGGGCAACCGGAGAAATACTTTTTGTAATACTTATCCACTCTTATAAGCTTTACCTGATTTTCCGGGTTATAGGACTTTATCACATTTCCGAATATTTCTATCTGTTTTTCACTTACAGGCGTATACTTCGGATCGATCTGTGTCAGATCCATTGTAAAGATATAGAAGGTAAAAGGCTCCTTTGACTCCGTACGCATAAGTATCGACAGGGTACAGGTAAGTATGCCGTCCAAAACTCCTTCATTTCCGCAAAACAGAACATTAACCATTATTTTCCTCTTTTTTTATATACTCGATCACATTTACATCCGAATTTTTGGCAAGCTCACACATCCTTGCATACACCTTATCCCTCAGCAGCTTCCTGTTTACCTTCGGGCTTCCTTCCTTTTCGGGATAAAAAGGTCCTTCTATATATGTAACCATTTTCGGGCGTTTCCTGATCCTTGTCTTTTTATATGTATTTACAAAGCAGAATACAGGTGCCTGCAGACTCACCGGATACAGGAATGATGTATCGACAAACGGTCTTATCCCCGTATAATACGGCCAGATATGTGCCTCAGGATATATGACTAAGGGATTTCCTTCAGTCACTCTCCCATTTACCGCTGCAAGAAAATTCTTATATGCGGCCTTATCGTCCGGTATGGGCAGTCCGCCTAATGCGGGGACCATTTTCCCGAACACCGGTACTTTAAGGTTGTTCGGATGGACTATGATATATGTCCTCCTCGGGAATGTAAGCCTCGTCTGCAGTAACGCATCCCCTAACGGCTGTGTATGGTTTCCGTAGAGAAATATCCCCTTACCCTTAAAAGGCTTAAGTTTTTCCCTGCCTACGATCTTCTGCCTGAACACGATCAGCGCATACAGTACGACTATAGGATACATCACTATCCGGTACAAAAAGAAATTCATAAATCTCTTTATACCCGATCTTCTCTCGTAATCATATGAGCCGTCTATATACGGCGGATCGGTGGTAAAGGTGGAAAACTCGTCATGGAGCTCGTCCGTATAATATATCACTTTCCTGTCATCCATGCTTCCTTTCCATCCTTTTTCAAACAGTCAATACATAATATTACCATTATACTCAAATCCCGATTTTTTTCAACCACAGATTTGTGGATACGGTTACTATTCACAGCTAATCTGCTAAAAAGCAAATCGCAAGCTTGCTTGCAGATTTGCTTTTATGCAGATTAAGCTGTGGAAGCTGGACAAAACTCACGAGTAAACATAAGCCGCTTTAGCGGCGACTTACGGCGCAGCCGGAAGGTTTATGAGTGAGATTTGTACAGCTGTGAATAGTAACCGTATAAAGAAAGTAAAATCAATATTTACATAAAACGCAAAATAGTGTAAAATCATGTGCAAATGTTTTTACGGCACTTTTAGTTTTATCGGGAGTATTATCGAAAATGAACGCGGTATCGGTTATAAAAGAAAGTTTTAAAGATATAAAAAAAATAACAAGGACTCACTTTACCATCGCAATGCTTGGAGCATTTCTTTTAAGCATCATCGCAGTAGTGAGGCTTCCTTTATACCCGAAGCTGCTGTCCGCTTCGGACTGGTTCCTTATATTTTTGCCCCCGCTCATTTCACTGTTTTTCTTTTATGCGGCTGAAGAAAAGCCCATACGTTCCGTTTTTTGGTTTACCCGCCTGATATATCTTATCTTCTCTCCTTTTATAGTGATAGCAGTCGGAGATATCATATTCGGGGATGATAAGACGGGAGTCTACTCCGAGCATCCCTTAACCCGGTTCTTACCCATATGGTTCATCTTATGGGTTTTTGGATGTATTATCTTAAAGCTTTTAGCTTATGCAGTAAGGCATGCTTCCCAAAAGGCTCTGAAAAACGATAATCCCGTAATGAAAGCCATCCGTGACTTTACAGTCATGTACACTCCGCAAAAGGTGATAGATAAGGAAAAGAACAAAAAATCAAGCAGATGGGTATGGATAATCCTTTGTCTCTTACTTATCGCACTTGCGGTATTCCTGCTAACGGTCACGTTGTTTTTACATAATGTCTATTCCAATATGGAATTTGAAGCCATACTTTTTACGATCACCTTTGCGGCAGGAGGTCTGGCTTTAGAGGACCTGATCGCAGGATTTCTGCTGGTTGTTTTCTTTTGCATTGTGTCAGGATATCTCGGTTACCATTTACTCAAATGCTTCAATAACGATAAGCTTACCGTGACCGATACCGGGCGCGACGGAAAATATACACTTAAGCTTGACCGTAAAAAAAGAGCCGTTCATATCGTGCTCTCTATTGTGCTCTTTTTGACATGTACTTTTCTTTTCTCTTCCCAGACCAATTTCGCCCACTATATAAAGGTAAAGAGCGATTCATCCGGGATATATGAAAAGTACTACGTTGAACCCACGGAAAATATTGTAAGCTTTCCCGGTAAAAAGAGGAATCTCATATATATCTTCCTCGAATCCATGGAAAATACTTATGCATCAAGAGAGTCAGGCGGTTCCCAGGAAAAGGATTATATCAGCGGACTTTCTAAGCTGATCTGTGAAAAAGACAGCGTAAACTTTTCAAATACCGACAGACTCGGAGGGGCATCCGTGTTCGTCCCCGCCATCTCACATACCATGGGCTCGACTGTAGCCCAGACCACCGGTATAACAACTGATACTAAGATATTCCCCTTATGGGGAAAGGCAGGCTTTCCGCCCGTAAAAAAGCTGGAAGATATCCTGCATGATAACGGCTACAATCAGGTATATATAGAAGGCTCTAAAGGCGCATTTTCCATGTATGACACATATGTCGGCAGATACGATGACAGTCTGGTCTATGACAGGGAAAACCTTGCAGAACTCGGATACTCAGATGAGAGTGCCGATTATATCTGGAAATGGGGAATAGAAGACAGGAAGCTGATCGACATAACCAAGGAGCTTATCACCGAGATATCAAAGAAGGATAAGCCCTTCTTCGTCACCATGTACACGATGGATACCCACACCTTTGAATGCGGGCACCGCTGCCAGTATTGTGATGAAGGGATATATAACGATTACTTAGCAGCAGTTGATTGCTCTTCAAGCGCTGTCGCAAAGCTTGTAGAATGGATAAAGCAGCAGCCTTTTTACGCTGATACGACCATAATACTTGTCGGAGACCATCTCGGCAACCAGAAAACCTCAAAAGTAGATATCGATGAAGACTATATAAGGACTACCTACAACTGCTTCATCAATCCGGCTAAAACACCGGTAAATACCAAAAACAGGATTTTTTCATCACTTGATATGTTCCCTACTACACTCTCTGCCATAGGTGCAGATATAGCGGGCGACAGGCTCGGGCTCGGAACCGATCTTTTCTCCTCTACACCGACATTATGTGAAGAATTAGGAGAAGACCTATATAAAGAAGAACTTGAAAAGAGCAGCGGCAACTAAACCGCTGCTCTTTTTCATTTAACCTTCCGGTACCATTCTGCCGTAAAGTCATATCTTTTATTTATAAAATTTCTTCTTTCTATCGGGCATTCCATTATCTTTATATACCCGAAAGTAGGGTCTTCCTCCGGTATCAACCTGTCCAATCTGTCATCATCGGCATACATGAATGTGGCAAGATCTTCATTTTCTATATCCGGATATATATTCTCCATCCCGATATACACTATAGCCTTAGGGAAGAAGAACTTCGCATAATCATACATATTCTGCTCTAAGACATTATCTGTGAAAACCACCAGGTTAAACTCATCAGTCGCTTTAAGATCATATTCACTAAGCGTGTCTTCCACATAAGATATCAGATGCTTCATCGGCTGGATGTACCTGAAATAGTTGAACGATATGTGCGGCTGCGAAAAGTTCAGCAGTCCGATAGCTATCATCAGCACTAAGACTATGCTTTGGATAAATACAGGTATCCTTATATCATGTTTTTTAAGGAAATTCATCAGCACTATAAAGATACCCGTTAAAAGTACCGGTATCACTATCATATTCCTTTGTAGTATCCAGGCTTTTTCGTAAGCCGTGTAGCCTGTCATATGATCGGACATAAATACTACTGCAAGTACCCATAAGCTTATCAACGCGTCGTGCAGCTTAAACGCTCCCGCTATCGAGAGGATCATATACAAAAGCACCAGACCGCCGAATATACCTAAAAACCTTGCATTCGCATCCGTAAAGAACTCCTTCCAGGATGTAAACATGCTGTTAAGTACGGAGCCCTCTTCCCTGAACTCGGTGATCCTGTCGGAACGTCCGGGTATAAAAGTGGCAAGGAAGAATATGATGATATTAACCGCAACACCTATCGAGGCGATCATATCCGACGATAATACTCTGCTTTCCCCGCGGCACATGCGGTTGCGGGTATTACTGTTCTTATCCGCTGTACTAATACTTTTTGTGCCTACATTACCTAAAAGTTCATCTTCTGCAATGTCCTTCTCCGCTTTCCGGTCACCGGTATCTTTAAAAGAGGCATCTTCACGATTGACCGGATTATTATTTATGGAAATATCTCTAAGTATCTCGTCATTATAATCCGGGTCCAAAGGAGCTTTTATATCCTCTTTGATTTCTTTCTGCGGCTTTTTTCCCTTAAGTCTTTCAAGTAACAGGATGAACACTGTTAAAAGCCCCATCGAAGCAAGTACCGGAGTATACGAGTCAGCCATAAGGCATCCGGTCCAGGCTATAGCTATATACAGCTTTATGTCATTATGTATAAGGATCTTCAGGTACAGCCCGATGGCAAGCATAGTCAAAGATACCGGTATTATGGCCTGCTCAAAGTTCTGGTAGTATTCTGTGATAAACGGGAAACAAAGAAGTGAAAAGCAAGGCAAAAGTGCGTACTCTTCCCGCATGTCCCTGCTCTTTAGCCAGGTCCTCAGTCCGAAAAACAGTACGGTAAGCCCCACTATAAAATATAATCCGAACCCGGCATGAAGCGTCCATATCCCCCTGCCAAGTATAAAAGCCGGGATAGCCGCTATGGTATATTGTCTGTCAGGGTAGCCTAAGAATGCCTTTCCAGTATAATTCAGGTCGGCATAAGAAAATGAGTCAAGTCCCGCAGCTGCCTGCTGAGCTGCATCGGGATTGATATCCGAATATGATATATTTCCGATAAAGCTGAAAAAGAGGAGCACAAGTACAAAGAACCCTAAAGAAACAAAATATTTCTTTCCTTTGATATCGCTATATACCTGCTTCCCCGTATAATACAAAAACAGTCCGCCCAAAAAAAGTGCAGTCAAAAGCCAGACCCATGCCGCCAGAACGGAAAACAACCCGCCGGCGGCATAAGCCAGTATTTCAAGCATAGAGCTTATAAGAAAATAAATTATCAATATTTTTGATCTGTTACCTTCTTTTATAAAACCCATACTATCCCGTCACCCCAACTCTTCGGACGCTTATTTATGTCATTCTGAGCGAATCTTGCCGTCTTCAATAACAAATACTTCATCACATACTCTTGACACCAGTCTCATATCATGTGATATCAGGATATAGGTAAGTCCGAATGCTTTTTTAAGCTTCATAAGCAGGTCAAGTATCTGCTCCTGTATGGTAACATCAAGTGCCGACACAGGCTCATCAAGGATGATCAGGCTCTTCTTCTGGATCAGGGTCAGTGCTATAGCTATCCTCTGCCTCTGTCCGCCGGAAAGCTCGGATATTTTCCTTCCCAGTATCTCCTCGTCAAGCTCGGTTTTATGGAGCATGGACTTTATCTCGGTAAGCATTCTTTCCCTGTTTTTCTTTTTCCATGAGTACCCGAAGCCGTTCTTAAGACGGAGCGGTTCCTCCAATATACGCCTTACCTTAAATGCAGGGTTAAGAGATGAATACGGATCCTGGAATACCATACAAGGTCTGTCACAGCCAAGCTCCAGCTTTCCTTCGATATATCTCTGCAGTCCCGCTATAGCCTTTACGAGCGTACTCTTTCCGCTTCCGCTCTCACCCACTATACCCGCGGTAATGCCTTCCTTTATCTCAAACGAGACATCATCTATTACTTTCTTAAGCCCTTTCTGCTTTTTCGAAGCCATCTTATATGATACACTTAAATGCTCCGCTTTGACAAGTGTTTTTCCTGTACCCTTTTGTCTGTACTGTTTCGTGGAAAATGCAGCAGCCAGCAGCTTTTTGCCATAATCGGTCTTAGGAGTACCGAATCTTAAGATGCAATCTTCTTCCGAAAGCTCCGTTCCCTTTTTATGATGTTTGTCTGTGCTGCCTTCACTCTCTGTATGTGCTGTATCCGACTTCAATTCCATCGTCTCCACGATGTTTCCGTCCTGCATGATAAGTACTCTGTCGGCAAGCTTTCCTATGACTCTTAAGTCATGGGATATCAGCATGATCGCGGTTTTGTACTTTCTGTTGATATGCTTAAAAATATCAAGTATGATATCAGCCACACCCGCATCAAGCGCTGTGGTAGGTTCATCCGCCAGTATAAGATCGGCTTTGGCGATAAGTGCCATGGCGATACATACTCTCTGTCTCATACCGCCCGAAAGCTCAAACGGATACATATCATAGAGCTTATCGGCATCCTTCAGGCCGGTATCCTCCAAAGCATCAAGCACCAGCTTCTTCTGCTCATCCTCAGACAGATGAGCCGCATGTATATCCAGTATCTCATCTATCTGTACACCTATCTTCTGCACCGGATTAAGACTGGTCATGGGCTCCTGGAATACGTATGCGAGTCTTCCGCCGCGCAGCTTTCTGTATTCTTCTTCAGACAGCTTTGTTAAGTCTGTCTTTCCATCTAAGATTATGCTTCCGCCGGTTATGGCAGCTTTTTCGGAAAGTATCCCCATGATGCTCATGGCTGTTAAGCTCTTGCCCGAGCCCGACTCTCCTACTACGCCCAATACCTCACCCTTATGTATGTCAAATGAGATACCGAGCAATGTATCATCTATACCGTCATCCTCGATAAAGCCCACTTCAAGATTACGTACGCTTATCATGGGAACCGGCTCTGATGCCTTGATATCTTTTTTCTCTATATCAGCAGCTCCCGTATTATTTATTGTACCTGCATTATTCTTATCATTAGCGTCTTCAGCTTCCTTCTCTGCCCTTAACTTCTCTATCTTTCTCTTTACCGCATTTAATGATACGCCTGATACTCCGAAGTTATCACTGACTAAAGTTAACCCGAGTATGAACAATATCATCTCCAAACACGGGAACAGCTCGTACCAGGGGGCATTAAGCAGAAAAGTCTTTGCTTCCGAAAGCATACGTCCCAAGCTCGGGTCCGGAGGCTGTACGCCCAGCCCTAAGTAACTTAAGCCCGCCTCAGCAAGCACTGCATTATTGATGCCCACAAGTATTGCCGAGAAAAGTATGGGCAGGGTATTCGGAAGTATATGTATAAAGACCACGCGCAGATGCCCTGCTCCCATGAGCCTTGCATTCTGTACGTAATCACGGTTTTTCTCTTTTAAGTATTCCGATCTCATGATCCTGGCAAAGCTCGGAATAAATACTAAGCCAAGTGCGATACAGATATTCCATGTACCCTTGTCTATAAGTGATACAACTACCAGTGCCAATAGTATACTCGGGAACGAAGCCAGACAGTCGTTTACCCTCATCAATATTTCGTCGACAATACCGCCGAAATATCCGGTAAGTGCACCGATCACGGTACCTATCACCGCACCCATGGTCACTGTGAACAGCGAGATACCGAAGGTGGTAGCCGCGCCCTTCATCACACGGGTAAAAATGTCGCGTCCGTAGTCATCGGTTCCGAACAAATGCTTAAACGTAGGATGCTTTAACATCTCCGAGTAGTTTACTTCATTCGGATCGTAGAATTGCACAAAAACGGTAAATATCACCGGAAGCGTCGCAAAGCCAAGTAATATGAGACCTACGATCAAACGTATATTTTTATTGTTGTATTTTAATTCCTTATTCATAGGCCCTCCTCCGTCTGCCTCGGATCGAGCAGCCTGTACGCGATATCAACCAGGAAGTTGACCGTGATGACTATCAGCGCTATGTACATAACTATAGCCTGCACCACGGGATAATCCCTGTTTGATATGGAATTGACGAGCAGCAAGCCCATGCCGGGAAGGTTAAATACCTTTTCGATCATGATACTTCCGGCCATGACTTCTGCCACTATGAGACCTATAAATGTTATAACGGGAAGCATTGAGTTTTTAAGCACATGCTTCCACATGATCCTGTTTACCGAACATCCCTTGGCCTTAGCGGTTCTTACATAATCACACTTAAGCTCTTTTTTTACCGAGGTCTTCATAAACCTGACCGTCATGGCTATCTTGGGAAGTGCTACCGCTAACGCAGGGAAAAACATGCATTGTAAGAATTCCGGGAAATCAGTCAAGGGTGACACGTATTTTCCGGGGACAAAAAGGCTGAACACTATACCGAATACAAAAGATATAAGTATACCCTGTACAAACGAAGGAACAGCCATAAAAAGCTGTGCTATCCAGTCGGATACTATGTCTACGATCCCGCCCGGTTTTTTCGCACATATAAGTCCAAGCGGTATGGATATCACTACAATCAGGATGATGGATAAAACTCCCAGCCATATAGTAACCGGCAGTCTCGCACCGATCAGCTCCGATACCTTCATCGGTCCGTATTTTATGGAGACTCCGAGGTCCCCTGTAAATATCCCGCCGAACCACGAAAAAAAGCGTGCAAAAACATTACGGTCATAGCCGTACTGTGCACGCAGTTCCTCTACCTGCTCGGGTGTAGCCTCTATGCCGAGTTTGGACATAGCTGCATCACCCGGTATTATCTGGAATAAAAGAAAGGAAAGCAGCGCAACACAAAAAAGCGTGATCAAAAATGATATCAGCTTCTTTATGTAATAATTCATGCGCTGCCCTCCCATGATTATTTTTAAGATCCTTCGCTTACGCTCAGGATGACAATATTAATATCTATTACTTCTTAAAATATACTGTGCTCATATCCTGTACATAGATAGGATAGAATGTGTATCCGCCGAGCTTTGAATTTACTGCTACAAGCTGAGCGGGGCTCTGGATGTAAGCTGCTGCAGCATCCTCTGTTAATATCTTCTCAGCTTCTCTGTACAGATTTGCTTTTTCGGTCTCATCGACTGCTGCCTTAGCCTTTGCAAATACTTCATCAAACTGTGCATTTGAATAGTTCATGAAGTTCTTGGATGAATCTGTAGGATAGAATCTTAAAACATCCGAAGGTGCCATCTGCGAGTCAAGACCGATGATAGTTGCATCATGCTGTCTTCCCTTATACACATCAGAAAGCCATGTGCCCCAGTCGATAAGCTGGATCTCAGCCTTGATGCCTACCTTTGCAAGCTGTGATACTATAACCTGGCCGGTCTTTACATGGAAGTCATAGTTTGAAGGGATCTTAATGGTAAATGTAAATCCGTTCTCGTATCCTGCTTCCTTTAAGAGCTCCTTAGCCTTGTCAATATTTGTCTTATAGTTATCGACAAGTGATGCATCATAATATTTTGCGAAGCTGGGGAACATATTTGTTCCGATCACATCGCCTCTGCCACCTGCCGTAACGTTGATGATCTCGTTTCTGTCAAGTGCGTAGCATACAGCCTGACGTACTCTTACGTCGTCAAAAGGCTTTACTGCATTGTTGAGGAACAGAGCCTGTACAAGGTTCATGGTTCCGTCAAGTACATCCATCTTACCCTCTAGCTGTGCTGCCTGCTCATTGGTAAGATAAGGGAAGATATCTATACTTCCTGCAAGGAGCTCCATAAATGCAGAATCTCCGCCTGAAGTGATCTTAAATGTTACCTTGTCTAAATATGCTTTTTCGCCATAATAATCATCATTCTTAGCCATTACAAAGCTTACTAAGGGCTCGAATGATACAAATTTGAAGGGACCCGTCCCTACAGGTGCTTTTGCCTGATCGTCATAATCGTTGGGTATGATGCTGCTTGTGAAAAATCCGATAAGCTCGGTATTGGGCTCGGATAAAACAACTTCTACGCCGTCATCAGTCTTGTTTATTTCGGAGATAATAGAAAAAGCCGATACAGTTACTACTTCTGGATCAGAAGTCTCTAACTTACCGGCAGCGCGTTTAAGTGAATATATTACGTCATCAGCTGTAACAACCTTTCCGTTATGGAACTTTACGTTATCACGGAGCTTAAACTTATACTTTAAACCTCCGTCCGTAATCTCATACGAGGCTGCAACAGCCGGAACAAAATTTCCGTCCTTGTCGACCTTGATAAGGCCTTCAAAAATGTTATACAGAACTTCCTTCGTTCCTGCCGCAACTGCTTTGTGTGGGTCAAGACTATCTAAATCCTGGCTGATACCTACTACTATTTCTCCTCCGTAACTGACTGAATCGGAGTCTTGCTTGTTGTTATCTTCCGTATTGTCTTTGCATGCGCAAAGTACCATCGAAAGAGTAAGCAGCATCATGAGTAAAAATACTTTCTTCATGATGTTCTCCTTTTCTTTTTATCTGTTACGAGATGGATTATAAGTTAAAGTAGTTTGTTTGTCAATATGAATATTATACAAAAAACTTTTCAATAATTGAAATTCTATTGACAATTTATTCCCATTACAATTTTGTACAAAACTTGTAAACGATAATACATTTGTTTAAGAAATATTAAGTGCTAAAATGAATGCCATAGGGGGGAATGCACCAGATGAGTGATTCAGTAAAAAAAGCCGGTGAAAATATTCCGGCAAAAGGTAAGTCTGAAAAGAACGCATCGGTTTCCATGAGCAGATTTCCGAAGACGAGACTCGGATGGCTTTGGGAAAACATGGAAGGAAAGCGCGGACTTTTCAAGGTAGCTCTCATAGGCACGGTTGTATATAATATCATGCAGCTTGTAGTGCCTTTCTTTTCGGGTAAGATAGTTGACCTGTTAAGAGACATTGATGTAAACGGATGGAACCTGGCTGATTATAAGCAGGACTTTATCCGGCTTATAGCGATCATGGTCGGACTTACGCTTATCCGTGTAACTATAGTATATCTTGACTGTATGGCTTATGAGCATGTATCTCAGAAGACTCTGTACAGGATAAGAAACTTCTTATATGACAAGATCCAGCGACAGGATATGAAGTTTTACAGTACATACCGTACAGGTGACCTGATGACGAGAGTAACGGGTGACCTTGATGCCGTACGTCATAATATCGCTTGGGTAGTACGTATGATAGTCGAATCGATCACACTTTATACTGCTACCGCCGTATATTTCTTCATTATGAACTGGAAGCTTGCGATATGCCTTCTTATAGTAACTCCCATTATATTCGTTATAGTATTCAGATTCAGGAAAAGCGTAGCTCCCAAGCATGCACTTTTACGTGAAAAACTGGCCGGAATGAATACCGAGGCACAGGAAAACATCTCAGGTAACAGGGTTGTACGTGCTTTTGCAAGGGAAGGTTACGAGATTGATAAATTTGATAAGGCCAATAAGGACTTTGAAGAGACCGGTATCAATACACACATGACTTGGCTCCGCTTTTTCCCTGCAGTTGAAACTGTAGCCAATGCCCTTCCGGTCATCCATCTGGTCGTCGGCGGTATCTTCTTCATGAACGGTGAGATATCCATGGGTGATTATGTGGCATTCTCAGGACTTATCTGGGCTATAGCAAATCCCATGAGACAGATGGGTAATATCATGAATGAATTCCAGCGTTTCTCAGCTGCATCTGCCAAGGTTATGGAGATATATTATTCCGAGCCCGAGATATTGGATAAGCCCGATGCCATACCGCATCCCGGCAGATTCGACGGCAAGGTTGAGTTTAAGCATGTGTCATTCCAGTATGATGACGGTATATATCCTGTACTTAAGGATATTTCATTTGTGGCTGAGCCCGGCGAAACTGTAGCGATAATCGGTGAGACCGGTTGCGGTAAGACTTCACTGATACAGATGATACCGAGATTCTTCGAGGCTACTTCCGGCCAGGTGCTTGTGGATGACGTGCCTGTAGAAAAGTACAAACTCGAAGACTTAAGAAAGAATATAGGACTTGCTACACAGGATGTACTTCTTTACTCTGATACCATAGAGGGTAATATAGCATATGGTGCATCTACCATGAAGCCCGATGAGGTTACAAAATACGCGAAGTATTCGGCGGCAGCAGACTTTATAGAGAAGCTTCCGGAAGGTTATGATACCATAGTCGGCGAGCGTGGCGTAGGTCTGTCCGGCGGTCAGAAGCAGAGGATATCCCTTGCACGTGCACTTGCGATCAGGCCTTCGATACTTATCCTTGATGATACTACTTCGGCTGTAGATATGGAGACAGAGAAGGTGATCCAGCATTCGTTAAGAAATCTGGATTTCCCTTGTACAAAGATCATCATAGCACAGCGTATCTCTACCACTAAGGCTGCGGATAAGATTCTGGTGCTTAAGGACGGTAAGATCATAGAGGCCGGTACCCATAAGGAGCTCGTGGAGCAGAAGGGTTACTATGCGGATCTGGTCAACTTACAGATCGGTGAGATGGCAGTATAGAGAAAGGCAGAACTATGGCAGGAAAAAATACATACAAGCAGGATGAAAGACTGGATGAGCCGTTTGATATACGGCATCTTCTGCTTGCATCCGCTTACATAAAAACATATATACCACAGATGGGACTTGCGCTTTTCTTAAGTATCCTGGGCGGTGCTTTGGGACTGGCGGCTCCCATGATCACACAGAAGGCGATAGATGATGCGCTCATCCCGCATGATATGAAGATGCTTATCACTCTGGCAGTGCTGCTCGTATCCGTATATGCAGTCAGCATACTTTTTACCACTATACGTTCGAGGATGATGGTAAAGGTATCCCAGCGTATCATTTATGATATAAGAAAAGACCTTTTTGCGCATCTGCAAAAGCTGTCTTTCCAGTACTATGATGACCGTCCTCACGGCAAGATCCTGATCAGAGTCGTAAACTATGTAAACTCCGTATCGGATATGCTTTCCAACGGTCTTATCAACATAATCCTTGAGACCATCAACTTAGTCATCATCGTGATCTACATGCTGCTGGTCGATGTCCAGATGTCGCTCGTCGTTATGTGCGGTGTGCCGATCTTAGCGGTATTCATGCTCTGGATGAAAAACAGACAGCGTAAAGCCTGGCAGGCAGTATCCAACAAGAGTTCAAACTTAAATGCTTACCTTCAGGAGAATATAGTCGGTGCCCGTATCACCCAGATATTTGCAAGAGAGAACGAAAATGCCGAGATATTTGCGGGACTTTCCGAGGACTGTAGGAAAACCTGGATGAAGGCCGTACAGTGCAACAACCTTATGTGGCCCGGTATCGATGCGATATCGGTACTCATCAGGGCGGCTATATTCATATTCGGTATCATGGTATTTTCAAGCGGAGCTAAGTCCATAGGTACCATTATAGCCATATCCGGTTATTCGGCACGATTCTGGCAGCCCATCATGAATATGGGAAATATATTCAACAACTTCCTTAACAACATGGCATACTTAGAGCGTATATTTGAGACCATGGGCGAGAAGGTAACCGTAGCTGACGCAGAAAATGCTACCGAGATGCCTCCCATCAAGGGACATGTTGAGTTTAAGAATGTCAGCTTCTCATATGAAGAAGGTAAAGAAGTACTGCACAACGTATCCTTTGAGGTTCAGCCGGGAGAGAGCATAGCCTTGGTAGGTCCTACAGGTGCAGGAAAGAGTACGATAGTAAACCTTCTCTCGCGTTTCTACAATGTAGGAAGCGGAGAAGTGCTTATAGACGGACAGGATATATCAAAAGTTACGCTTCATTCGCTCAGAAGCCAGATGGGTATCATGATGCAGGACAGCTTCATATTCTCAGGTACCATCAAGGATAACATCAAGTACGGAAAACTCGATGCTACCGATGAAGAGATAAGGGAAGCCAGCAGGCGTGTATGTGCAGAAGCGTTCATCCTAAAGATGCCAGACGGATATGATACAGAGGTAAAGGAGAGAGGTTCTCTCTTAAGTCAGGGGCAGAAACAGCTCATATCCTTTGCAAGAACACTGCTCTCGTCACCTGCGATACTGGTACTCGATGAAGCTACATCAAGTATAGATGTTCAGACAGAAAAAGCTCTGCAGCAGGGACTTAATACCATGCTTAAAGGCAGGACTTCATTCATAGTTGCCCACCGTCTGTCCACCATCAGAAACTGCGATAAGATCATGTACATAGATGACGGCGGCATCACCGAGGTAGGAAACCACGAGGAACTCATGAAAAAGAAGGGTGCATATTACAGACTGTATACTGCACAGATTGAAGAAATTGCATAAAACGATAAAGAGAGTCGGTCTATTATGACTGACTCCCTTTTTTACAATCCAATTAAAATAAATATCACCGGATTTTAATAAATACAGCCGGACGTACGCCTTGATACGAATCATTTTTCTCACATGATAGCCGTCCACCTCCAAGAACAGTTACTGTACTATCCTCTCCCGCTTTGGAGCTTGTCCAGTACTCGTAAGATTTTTCTCCCTCCCGAGTAAGACCAAGCAACGGAGCACTTCTTATTACATCCTGCCACATAAATGACTCTTCATTATCATTCATCTGAATAATAGCATTGTATTCCGACAAGTACCTTGCTGTACCGGCACACGCTCTGTTAACATCATAAGTATCATCGCCTTTAAAACCAAAACTATTATTCTGCAGATCATCTGATGACAATAAGAAAACATAATCTCCATTGTTGTTTATTATTCTGCTTTTTTCTTCATCATTAAATGCTTCATCCAAAAAAATAGTATTCAACCAATTTCTTAAAGAACAATGCTCCCAATCTACATTTTTCTTTTCTTCATTAAACTTTTGATAATCAAGGATATACTTACTAACCAGAAGAGCATGATCATCAGAAACATCTAATACTTTCCACTGAATATCTTCCATTCCATTCGATAAATCTAAGTTCTGTTCATAGTGCCCAAATATTACCGTACTCCCGTTTTTTATTGCCTCTGAAATATTGATATCCGTAATTTTCAAAGGATTACAATTATCATTTAAGATATGTTCTTCATTTTGTAAAGATTTACTTCTTTTGATCAAGTAATCATTCCTAAAGCTTACTCTGATTACAGGCCTAACTCCAAGCTCTTCCAAGCAATCTGCTCCATTTATATTTATTTTTCCCGTATTACTAACAACACTAACTAATTGCGGAGAAATCCCCCTCGTCCTTACATACCAATCGAAAGAATTATTTACACCAAATTCGTTTACTCTTTTCTGACGTTTTATTTTTTTTATCCACAACATAATCAGTTGCTGTGCAACTCCTATCTGCTCTATCTTTATTATAATCTAAATTCTCCTGCCAATAATATATTTCATAACGTTCTTCTATTGAGTCTATTCCTTTAAAATCATTTTCAGCAAGTCCATATTCTTCCAATTCTTCAAATGCAAGCAGAAATACTTTATCCTCTGTATCATTTTCTTCTGAAAAATACCCAGGCTGTTCTAATGGATTTGGTAGTGTTTTTACTGCTGTACTATTGATTATTTCTTTCTCCGCTCCGGAAAAAGCTTTATCATAAAAATCATGATTTAAATAATCCCTTATGTAGCTTAATTCCCATGCATGACCATCTATTATATTCCCATCATATGAATATGGTAAAACTTCAAGAATGTTTTTACTAAACAGCACCACTTCATTGGCAGACACGTCCAATACTATCCATTCTATAGGTTCCGTTCCATTTGAAATATCATCATCTTGTTCGTAAACACCAAAATATACAGTATCTCCTTTTTTCAAGGGGTTAAATGAAACCAAATTGACTATAATGAAAGCTATTATGCCTATAACAAAAATACCTGATAAGCTATTTATTATTCTTTTTTTATCCATGGTATCCCCCCTTAACTTTCATATGCAATCAACCTATATTTTGTATATATGACTATATCTTTCTCTATAGTTACAGTCGACAGTTTTGGGGTTGTTTTATCCGTCGGAGAAAGTATAACCGTCTTTCGAGCTATAGGTGATTTTCTAAAGTGTAACATGGCAAAAATCCAAAGTCAAGCATGGTAAAAATCTAAAGTCAAGCATGGTAAAAATCTAAAGGGCCAGTCTTTTAAGACTGACCCTTTCGCAATATCATATATTAAAATTGATCCTGATGCTCTCAAGCTTAAGCCCTGCACCCGGTACAAAAAGCTTGTAAATCGTATGTCTGGTATGTATGAATATATCTTTCTCAATCGTTACGGACTTACCGCCTGTACCGTTAAATGTATATACCGCATATACTTTTCCGTTAAAGAAGAAAGTCACAGGAAGCTGTGCCAGTTCACCAAGCTCGGATGATGCTGTGATGGAAACTTTGCACATTCCGACAGTATCAAAGTCTATACCGAATACTATCTCCTTCTGATCGGCAAATTCTTTAAGGTCGTAAGTATAATCCATGCCGCCGTTTATGAACTCGACATCCATCGGTTCTTCCTTAAAGCTGTCATCGGTATCCGCTGTCTCTATCTCTGCTTCGTTTCCGTTAAGTCTCTCAAAAGCATACATGGTCATGGCCTGGCCGCATATATTCCTTGCACATCTCTGAAGCTCTGCTATGGTAACCCTGCCGTCAGCCAGCGCTTCCTCAAGGTTATCCCCGTGCTTATTCTTTGAGGAGTCGGGACATACCATGTAAAGGTCGTTCTGTGCCCTTACCATGGCAGCAAAGTTATTTCTCTCTCCTGCTCCGCCTTCCTCACTGGTCATAGCCCACCAGTCTGTCATGACTATGCCCTTAAAGCCCCACTGATCACGCAGTATCACAGTATTAAGATCATAACAGCTTGAAGTCCATGTACCGTTAAGGCTTCCGTATGTGGTCATCACGGAATCGGCTGCCTTAGCCTTTACAGCTATCTCAAAGCCTTTAAGATATATCTCACGAAGTGCTCTTTCAGATATTACCGAGTCCACAAAATGTCTCTTGGTCTCCTGGTTATTGCCCGCATAGTGCTTTATAGTACCTGTCACTCCTGCATAGTGCAGACCCTTTAACATGGCGGTACCCATAAGGCCTGTAAGGAGCGGATCCTCGGAGAAGTATTCAAAGTTACGTCCGTTAAGAGGATGTCTGTGGATATTCATGCCGGGTCCTAAAAGGTTATCGACATTGTTCTTTACCATCTCTACGGAAGTGTACTGATATAGCCGTTCTACTAGTGTCGTATTGAATGTCGAAGCCAGTAAAAATCCGCTCGGAAGCGAGAATGCCAACGCTCCGGTATCAAGTCTCATACCTGAAGGTCCGTCATCACAGCAGCATGCAGGGACGCCCTTTTCTACCAGACTGTCTGTCACTCCGCCGTAAGCGGAGGCAGTACCTGCGGTTACTCTCAGGCTTCCCATGCCTTCGCCTCTGACTATCGATATAAGCTCTTCCTTTGAAAGCTGGGCGATAAAGTCATCCATAGATACTTTGCCGTCCTTCACGTCCTTTAGTTTATATCCCTTGTCACCGGTCATAGGTATCTCTTCCGGCAGTCTTTCATTTCTCTTTTCACTCATAGATACCTTTCTTACAGGTACCTTTTCCTTTACCATGAAAGGTATATCGTCAGGCATGTCACATACAACTGCCTTCATCCTGTTAAAGCTTCTTACAGGTGCCATGGCACTTTCAAGCTTCTCCAAGCAGATGTTTTTCTCTATTACAAAGCTTCCGGAATATACAGTATCTCTTACGTTTTCACCGGCAAGTACGGAATATCCGCCTTTTTCAAGTACCCAGGCTGTACCGTACCCTAAAGTGTTTGCATCATCGAAGGATGCAAATGCGTTTGTATCGCATTCAAGTTCTATCACTCTCTTCTCACCGGGCTTTAATAGACCGGTCTTTGCAAAGGCGGTAAGCACTTTTGCAGGCTTACCCATTTTCCCTAAAGGAGCGGATACGAACTGCATCACCACTTCCTTGCCGGGTACTTTACCGGTATTGGTCACACCTACGGTCTGTACCACCTTTACGCCGCTATCGGTGATATCCACCTTTATGTGCATGGGCTCGATACTGAACCGGGTATATGAAAGACCGTAGCCAAACGGGAAACGTACCTTGTCCTTGGCGGTGGTCTCAAAGTACCTGTAGCCTACATATATATCTTCTTCGTAGAAAAGATCTTCTGTTTTTCCGAATGTACAGGATGAAGGATAATCAGAGAGTTCATAAGCTACTGATACAGGCAGATGTCCTGAAGGTGATACCTCACCTAACAGCACCTTTGCTGTGCCGTACCCGCCTACATGTCCGCCCTGCCACGCTATAAGCACCGCATCGGGATTTACTTCATCCATGAAGCTGAAGTCCATGATATTTCCTATATTAAGGACTACAGCCATTTTTGAAAATGCTTTTCTAACCTTTTTAAGTGTGGAGAGCTCCTCAGCATACAGCCTGAATGCTCCCTCTTTATCCACATTATCCTGATCTTCGCCTGCAGTACGTGCTATGATCACAAGTGCGATATCGGAATTGGCTGCCGCATCCGCTACCGCAGACTCTTCTATATCATACTCCGCCTGCGACCAGGGCTCGGTACCCCAGCCGCAGCCTGTAACTAAGGGGTTCTCTTCATCCCATTTTTCATATATTTTCTTTAGGGGTTCATATACTTTTATATTTTTTGATTCTTCGAGAGCATCAAGGATACCGGTCACCTTACGTACATTAACCATGCCGCCGGATCCTAATCCGCTCTTATAATAATGCAGCTGCATCCTGCCGAATACGGACACGATCGAGCCTTTCTTTATAGGAAGTACATCTCCTTCGTTTTTAAGGAGAACCTGTCCTTCCGAGATAGCCTCTATCGCTGTTTCCTTATATGCATCAAAGTCAAGCTTGTATTTCATATGAACCTCCGCTATTACGTATGCTTATCCCGTTCCTGCCATCCGGGTATCCCGGAGCCATGTTACATGGATATAAATCTGTAGAAAATCATATACTATAAAATCTTTAAAGACAATGTATTAAAATGAAAAAAAAGACGGACTTTCTTGTCCGTCAATATTAGTCAACGATCACTTCTTTTAATTCGTCACCGTCGTACACGAGCTTCATAGTGAAGAATTCATCATCCTTAAACATCTCATCAAACATCCTTTTATCACCTTCCCAGACAGGAAGCGAGTAGACGTCCTTCTTATTAACCCACTTCAGCTCGCCCTCGTCACATTTTCTTAATGCCGGGTCTTCTTTTCCTATATAATCTGCTTCGAACAGATATATGTACTCGTCGTCATACTTGGGATTTATGAAGGTGATGATCGCACGCATCTTAAGGTTCCCGAGTTCTTCTCTTTTTATACCGGTCTCCTCGTTTATCTCCCTTACTATGCACTCAACCGGGGATTCCCCTTTTTCAAAGTGTCCTCCTATACCTAAGAACTTGCCGGAGTTCATATCCTTCCCGCCCTTATGTATGAACAGGATATCCTCACCCCGTCTTATATAGCATTCTGTAGTGATAATATAATCCATACTTCGTACCTTGCCGCAGGCATGGTTACATATCGGTGTCGTGCCTGCCGCGGCACCGATGAAAGTTATTATACAAAAGCACCGGAAACCCCGGTGCCAAGTATTTATGATAATGTTCTGTCGCCCGAAGTATTCCTGTTCTTAACCTTTAAGGCATTTATGGCTCTCGCTATGGAGAGCTGGGTCTTCATGAAATCCCTTCTGGCTTTCTTTTCCTCTTCCTCTATCCTTGCCTCTTCTTCTTTTCTGCGTTCAAGCTCTTTTTCCCATTCATCGGGTGCCGCTGCCGCATCACACAGGAGTCTTGCATCATTCCGGGAGATATCAAACATGCCTTTTGATACCATGCATTCCTTCTCCGTACCGTCGGGAAGTTTAAACTTCACCAGTCCGTCACCTATTACCGCCGTCATGGCAGGGTGATGTGCCATGATACCTATCATTCCGTCGCTGATCGGAAGGACCAGGGATACACAGTCCCCTTTATAAAACGGCATCTCAGGTGATAATATTTCCAAATGAAATGTATCCATTATTATTCCTCTTGTATATGTATTGCCCCTTCACATTCGTTCGGCGGCATGTCGGTCGGAACATTATATGATCATGACTTCGTCATGATGGTTCCGCCCTATCCATCTCGGCAGCCTTCTTCTTTACATCATCTATGGTCCCGACGTTAAAGAATGCTGCTTCGGGGTACTCATCCATCTCACCGTCAAGTATCGCCCTAAATCCTCTTAAGGTTTCCTCGAGCGGTACGTACACACCCTGCACGCCTGTGAACTTCTCTGCTACACTGAACGGCTGTGACAGGAAACGCTGTATCTTTCTTGCCCTGTATACTACGAGCTTATCCTCATCTCCTAACTCGTCCATACCAAGGATAGCTATGATATCCTGAAGTTCCTTATAGTGCTGGAGTGTTTCCTGCGTACGCCTTGCTATATTATAATGCTCTTCGCCTACTGTATCAGGCTCAAGTATCCTTGAAGACGACTCTAAGGGGTCAACTGCAGGATAGATACCCATTTCGGCTACCTTACGGCTAAGTACCGTAGTGGCGTCAAGGTGTGCAAATGTGGTGGCTGGTGCCGGGTCAGTCAGGTCATCGGCAGGTACATATACAGCCTGTACCGAAGTAACGGAACCGTTTACCGTGGAAGCTATTCTCTCCTCCAGTTCGCCAAGCTCATTGGCAAGTGTCGGCTGATAACCAACAGCTGACGGCATACGTCCTAAAAGTGTCGATACTTCGCTGCCCGCCTGTATAAAACGGAAAATATTATCGATAAAGAGAAGTACTTCCTTGTGTGTAACATCCCTGAAATGCTCAGCCATTCTTAAGCCCGTAAGCGCTACTCTCATACGTACACCGGGGGCCTCATTCATCTGTCCGAATACAAGCGCGGTCTTTTCTATAACACCGCTCTCCTGCATCTCGGTCCACAGATCATTACCTTCCCTGCTTCTCTCTCCTACACCGGTAAATACGGAATATCCGCCGTGTTCTGTAGCTATGTTATGGATAAGTTCCTGTATAAGTACAGTTTTTCCTACACCGGCTCCTCCGAACAGACCGATCTTTCCGCCCTTCGCATAGGGTGCTAATAAGTCTATAACCTTGATACCGGTCTCGAGCATTTCCTCGGTGTTTTTTCTTAAAGCATAATCAGGTGCGGGCTGATAAATGCTGGCTCTTGTCTCGGTTTCCGGTATCGGTTCCTTGCCGTCTATGGTGTTGCCCAATGCATCAAAAAGCCTGCCGAGTACACACTCTCCTACAGGCACGGAAACAGGTGCGCCTGTAGCTGTACACTCAAGTCCCCTGTGAAGGCCTTCCGAAGGTCCGAGCATGATGCAGCGTACCATTCCGCCGCTTATATGCTGGGCTACTTCCATGTTGCGTCTGGAGCCTGCTATCTCTACGTAGAGTTCTTCTCTAAGCTTAGGCAGTTCTCCTCTTGCAAACATAACATCCACAACAGGACCGTTTACACCTTCTACGGTACCCTTTATGAGCTTTTTTTCATTTTCCTGATTTGTTTCCTTGATGTCCATATATTAACCTCTGTTTATCTATGGTCTTGTCACATTCATGATTTTTTCTTGCGTAGTGCCTTGCCGCCCGATGCGAGCTCGGTCATTTCTCTTGTTATGGCAGCCTGCCGGATGCCGTTATATTCTACCTTAAGTCTTTTTAAGATATCCTCCGCATTATCACCGGCTGTTTTCATAGCTGACATTCTCGCATCCTGTTCGCTGCAGTAGCTGTCTACAAGTGCACTGTATATAAAGCCCGTGATCAGGCTCGGTACTATTCCGTCCAACACTTTTTCCGGACTCGGATAATACTCTTTTCCGAAAGGAAGATCGAACTCATTTGAGTCATAGAATTCACTCTTATCCAGTGGCAGCAGGCATCTGTTTTTCAGTTCCTCAGGCCTTCCTGCCATATAGTGTGTATAGATGATATCTATCTCGTCCACTATGTCATTATTGTAATATCTTAAGAGTTCATTCGTTATCTGCTTTGCCTTCCATATAGTGGGGAACGATGCCGAATACCTGAAATCCTGAGCTACCCGGTATTTTTTATTTAAAAAATAATTCCACCCGTACTCACCTACATTGAAAAGGATCATATCCTCGTGAGCATTCAGCTGCTCCTCAGCCTTTTTTATAGCTATATGATTGTAGCTTCCTGAAAGTCCCTTATCGGATGTGATAAGAAGAAGTGCTCTTCCCACTATTCCTCCCAGGTCCTGATTCTTAAAATATCTGTCGATGGTCTCCGGCATATAATGTAGAAGCTCGCCTATCTCTTCTCTTACTGCGACGAAAAACGGAGTGGTTTTTTCTATCTCACGTCTGGCTTTACGCATTTTTACGGAGGATATCATATACATGGCATCCGTAACCTTTTTCGTCTCTGATATGCTTTTGATCCTGGTTTTTATTTCCGCAGCACCTGACATGATGTCCTCCTTTCTTTAACCCCTCATCCGCCTGCTTTGCAGGCACCTTCCCCTCTTTCTTTAAAGAACTGCTTTGCAGCCTTCAGTACTTTTTTCTGAAGATTTTCCGAATAAACCTTCTTATGTTCGATGGTCAGACACAGTGTACCGTTCTCTTTTGCAAACCAGTCGAGTAACTCGCGTGCCACCTTAGGTATCTCCTTTTGAGGGATACTTAAGAACATCTTTTCCCGTGCACACATAAGAAGGATAACCTGCTCATGAAGTGCCAGCGGAGACTGGTTGGGCTGTTTTAAGAGCTGCATAAGTCCCGCACCGTATTTTAACTGGATAACGGTCTGGTCATCGAGGTCGCTTCCGAACTGTGAAAATACCTGCATCTCACGGTACTGTGCAAGGTCGAGTCTGAGTGTCCCTACCGACTTCTTCATGACATTCGTCTGTGCAGCCGAACCTACACGGGATACTGACAGACCTACATTGACCGCAGGACGCTGTCCGGAATTGAATAACTCGGTGTCTAAGAATATCTGGCCGTCCGTGATGGAAATGATATTGGTCGGAATATATGCGGATACATCACCGGCCTGTGTTTCCACTATAGGCAGCGCAGTCATGCTGCCGCCCCCCTTTTCATCGGAGAGCTGGGCTGATCTCTCAAGAAGTCTTGAATGAAGATAAAATACATCGCCGGGGTATGCTTCACGTCCGGGAGCTCTCTCTAAGAGAAGACTTATGGTACGGTAAGCTACCGCATGCTTTGAAAGATCGTCATATATGATAAGCGTATCTCTTCCGTGATCCATAAAGTACTCTGCCACGGCACAGCCTGCATAGGGTGCTATATACTGGAGCGAAGCCGAATCGCTTGCGGGGGAAGATACTATTACGGTATAATCCATCGCACCGTTTTTCTTTAATGTATTAACCACCTTTGCCACAGAGCTTGCCTTCTGGCTGATAGCTACATATACGCATACCACATCCTTACCCTTCTGGTTTAATATGGTATCTATGGCAACAGAGGTTTTTCCTGTCTGACGGTCGCCGATTATAAGCTCACGCTGGCCTCTTCCTATAGGGAACATGGAGTCGATAGTAAGTATGCCTGTCTCTAAGGGCGAACATACCGATTTTCTGTCTATGATACCGGGAGCCGGTCTTTCTATAGGATAATATCTCTTTGCACCGATATCGGGACCGCCGTCTATGGGCTTACCCAAAGGATCGATCATACGGCCGAGTATCCTGTTGCTGATGGGGATACCTGCGGTACGTCCGGTACGCACTACACGCTGTCCTTCTACGATCTCAGAGGCATCTCCGAATAATACTACACCTGTAGTCCCATTGGTTCTTATGTCCTGTGCCATGCCTTTTACGCCGCATTCAAACAGGACTATCTCACCGTATTCGACCTCTTTTAATCCTGCTATGACAGCTATGCCGTCACCTACGGTAAGGACTTCGCCCACCTGCTGGAAACCGAGGTTCAACTTAAAATCCTTGATATCTTCCTTTATCAGTGAGATGATATTTTTGATCTTCTTTTCTTTCGGAAGCTTCTGAATGGAACGTCTGAGCTGCCTTATACGGCCGAGCGTAGTCCAGTCGTAATTATCGTCGCCGACAAAAATATTAAAACCGTCGGCTGCGCTCGGATCGTTTTCTATCACTATCTCTACCGAAGAAGCGCCGTATTTTTCCTGCATGATGGCAGCGATAGCCTTCTGCTGTTCCGCGTCAGGCGGTGTCACACAGCGTATCTCAACCTTTAAGGGCTGTTCCTCTTCCGGTTCGGTGCTGTTCTCTGCCGTATCGCCGGATTCTTCCCCTTCAGCCGGCAGCAAGCCTTTAGCCGCGAGTTCGGCCTTCTTGGCTTTTTCCTCATCTTCAGCAAGTTTCAATAAGTTTTCAAAGGTTTCATCTATCATTGTGCATCCCTTACCATACTCTTTATAAATTCATCATAAAGTTCATGCGTTTTCTGAGGTGTTGCATTGCTCTCCAAAAGCTTCTGGGTAGCCTCTACTACCAGCTCTCCGATCTCAGTCTGGGCAGAATCAAGTATATGGTCCTTACGTTCCTCAGCCTGCTGTTCTGCCTCTGAGATAATGGCGGAAGCCTTTTCCTGTGCATTGTTTATGTATTCCTTAGCTGCCGTAGCTGTCTCATTCTTGGCATTAAGGCGCATTTCTTCTATCTCGGCATCCACACCTGAAAGCTTCTGTTCATATTCGGCTTTAAGGCTTTCATTTTCTTTAAGCCCCTCGGCTATCTCTTTTTCCTTGTCCTCAAAATACTGCTTTCTGTCCGCCATAAACTTTTTGACCGGCTTAAAAAGAAGCAATGTCAGCCCGCCGGCTAAGATCACGAAGTTCAGCATATGCAGCAGTATCTGAACTATATCTATATTAAGTGGCATTTTTATCCTCCATATTATGATGTTGAGGTATCCCGTCAAAGTCACCTCGAAAACGCCTTCAGCGTTTCCTCGGTAACAAAACGATGCTTCGCATCTCTGTTTTGTTATAATACGAAAATGATCAGGATCGCGATTACCAATGCATAGATGATAGCTGTCTCTATGAATACCATACCAAGCATCATGGTTGAGTTGATCTTGCCTGCTATCTCAGGCTGGCGTGCCATGGATTCGGTAGTCTTGGCTACTGCGATACCCATACCGATAGCACCTGCTGCAGCCGCAAGACCTACAACGATACCTGCTGCCATAGCCTTATCACCTGTAGAGTCAGCTGCTGCTTCTGCTGCAGCCTCTTCACCTGCAGCGAATGCAGCTGTCTCGTTTGCTGTCATAAATACTCCTGTAAATACAAGTAGCAATGCCAATATGCTCATTATTGAAACAATTCTTTTTTTCATGATTTTTCTCCGTTTTCTTTTATTTGTTTTTATTTTTTTCTTCTTTTGCTTTTTTATGATGCGGCTCCACCGCTTCACCGTAAAATGTTGATGCAAGTGTAGCTAAAACATAAGTCTGTATCAAAGCATGCAGTGCGGTAAACAATATCCCGACCAGTACCGGAAGCACAAAGCTTAGGAATATGTAGTGATATACAAGCTCCGTAACCAAAAGTCCGCTAAGTAACGCTCCGAACAATCGGAAGCTCATCGATATAGGGAGCGAGAAATCCTTTAGGACTTTTAATCCTCCCTTTACTCCGTTACATACGATACCGCTTACAAGTATCATTACGTATGTAAGGACTCCCATGGCAAGTGCGGCATTTATATCCGCAATAGGTGCCGGAAGCGCTATGGAGTGACCTTCCGTAGTCACGCCCTGCAATCCGAACAGTTCGAACAGCGTACTAAAGAAAATGTACACACCCGCACTGAATATGTATGCCGCGATAAATCCGGTCCTGTGCGGGCTGTTGCCCTTAGCCATGTCATCAAAGAACTCTACAAGCTTTTCTATCACTATCTGGAATTTTCCGGGCACCGTTTTAAACTTCGGTATGGCAAATATCCTGATAAATACCGCTGCGATCAGCAAAATCGCCGTTACCACATATGCCGATATCAGCGCAGGATTTACATCCAGTATTCCAAACAGGCTTATTTTATTTTTATCATGGAGCACTCCGTCCTTCATCAGTTCCTTGATACTCTCTGTCTCTCCCGGCGGCTCTTTAAGCATTATTATAAGCCCCAGCAAAAGAAATATCAGGAACAGCCAGACGACTATAAAGACTGCTCTTCGTTTAGATATTTTCTTCATGTTCTCGCCTTCTTTTTTATGTTCTAAACCTTTGTTGCTGCAAGAGGGCCTGCAGCAAGGGTATCCGGTTTCCGTACTTTAAAAGGCAGGTCCGAAAACCTGCCCATTATTATACACCTTTTTGTAAAATATATCTACAATTATTTTAAGTATGATATTTTCCGCTTATAATACACAGCCCTTCTGTAGTATGACATTTGCATACTGGCTGGTCTCCGAGGTAGCTATGACGGCATATGCCTTCTTAGCCTCCTCATAGAATGCAAAACGTTCAAGCTTCTGTATGACTTTTGTTCCGCGGGGCTCTTCTTTCTTTATCATCTTCTCATAAGTTTTCCATATGGATACATCGGCGTTGTCCCCCGGTACCCTTTCCATAAGGCTGACCGGCTTTTCTATATACTGATCGAGAGGGAATACCTGCAGGATTGCCTCAAGTATCTCCGGTACACCGTGCCCGTCCATCCTTATAACTATACCGTTTTTTCCCATGGTCTCTGCCGGGAAGTTCCCGTCCGCTATGACTATGGTATCGCTGTGTCCCATCTCGCATAAAACCTTAAGTAATTCAGGTGAAAGCATGGGTGAAATTCCTTTTAACATATATTACCTCCGTGAATCACTATTCACGGTTGGGTAAAAACACTCATAAACTTTCCGGCTGTCGCCGGAACCCGCCGCATACGCGGCTTATGTTTACTCGTGTGTTTTACCCAGCCTACATGCTTAATCTGCCAAAGTACATTCCTGCAAGCAAGCTTGCGTAATGTACTTTATGCAGATTTGCCGTGAATAGTGTTATTATAGCATATTTTCAATCTCCGGCATCGGTTTGAGCCCTTTAAAGCCGTAGAACCTTACTGCATTTTCTCCCAAAAACATCCTCTTTTCTTCCACCGTCATCTTGGGAGTATCAAGGATGAACCTGACCGCACTCTTGTATGTGATATCCGTCATGGTCCTCGGATAATCGCTTCCCCACATGAGTTTTTCCATACCGCAGATATCCGCAGCTTCTTTTATGGCATCTATCGCTGACGGATACGGATAAAACTCCTTATGGAACAGCCATGTAAGACCTCCGCTCTCGATATATACATTCTTATTCTTTGCCAAGGCTATCTGCTCCTGCCAGCCGGGCGTAGTCACCATACCGAAGTGTCCGATGGCGATCTTTAGGTCAGGGCACTCATCTATCACTTTCTGAAGACTTTCAACCTGCTCATTTCCGTCAGCCATATCAATCGAAATGTATTTACCTGCCGCCTCAACCTTTTTGAAAATACCGATATGAGCCATAAGGTCCTTATTTTTCAGCCGACAGGCACATATCTTAACACCGTCAAACCTATCAGGATTAAAGCCGTCTAAATGGTTCTGCCTGCAGGTTCCGGATATTGTTTCTCCGTTCCCGTTCTGCTTATCCATCGCTCGCCGGTCTTCTGTATACCCCTCATCCTCATACAGTGCTGTTATTCTGAATCTGTCCGGATACCTATCCTTTACCCTTACCAGATATTCGTCCTGGTTGCCGTCCAGATACTCCTGTGTCACGGCACAGGCATTTACTCCCGCGTAATCCATATTTGCTATCAGGCGTTCCGCGGTATTTTTGTTGTCCTCCATGTACGGAGGCATCATCTGATGTATACCTCCTAAAAATGAGCTTTTTCCGTTGCCCAGGCTCCTCACCGGAAGCCCGCCCACACATCCGTCCTGTTTCTCCCACAGATGTAGGTGTGCATCTATTATCACGAAATCCGACATAATATTTCCTCTATATTTCTGACTAAAGTCCCATATGCATCAAGCATCCCTTCATGCTCTGACTCTATAAATGCTGTATTCCCGTCTTTAGCCGCATATTCAAGATCCTTTGCCTTATCTGAAACCCCGGCTGCTCCTATGGTCTTTGAAGTGCCTTTTAAAGCATGGACTTTTATTTCATAGTTCTTCCAGTCCTTTTCTTCAAAGCTTTTAACAAGGGCATTTTCAGTATCCCCGTAAGCCGCAGCATAATCCCGCAATATCTCAAGATAAAAATCTTCGTCTCCCGCAGCATATCCGAGTCCTGTCTTTACACTGATGCCGGCTTTTTCCAGTTCCTTTAAGCGTACATCTTCTTTTTCTCCAGTTTCCGAAGCAGTCTCCCGGCTTTCCGATATCTCCTTAAGTTTTCCCTTCGGAAGCCATTTCCGGAATATCGCCGTAAGTGCAGCTCCGTCTATGGGTTTTGTAAGATAATCGGAGAATCCGCTCTTTAAATACATTTCTCTCGCCCCCGAAATAGCATTGGCTGTCAGGGCAATATAGGGGATACTACCGACCTTGTCCGGATACTCCTGCTTTAGCCTTAAAAGAGTGGCGATACCGTCCATCTCGGGCATCTGATGATCAAGGAATACTATATCATAGTTGTTTTTCCCGATCATTTCTATGGCATCAAAACCGCTCGCCGCAGTATCTATATGCATCTGCGACTGCTTGAGCAGTCCTTTAAATACCATAAGGTTCATCGGAACATCATCAACTGCCAGAACATGCACATCAGGAGCTGTAAAATCCTCCCTGTATACATCGACCCCGTTATCCGCTTCCGGTATATCGAGATCTATCTCTCCTACAGGCACAGCATCTATGATCTTCTGTTCCAACAGGAAACTGAATACGGATCCCTTTCCGACAGTGCTCTCAACCTCAAGCCTGCTGTTCATGAGCTTTAAGAATTTTACGGTAATGGGAAGCCCCAAGCCCGTACCCTCAATAGTATGGGTTTTCTCTTCCACTCTCGAAAACTCCGAAAAAAGCTTCTCTATATTATCCTTTTGGATACCCATACCGGTATCCTTTACCTCAAAGTACAGCTTTGCTGCAGCGCCCTTTATTTCCTTAAGGCTTATTTTCAGGATAACTTCGCCCTTTTTCGTATATTTCACGGCATTGGTAAGCAAGTTCATAAGTATCTGTCCGATCCTGACCACATCACCGGAAAGCTTTTTAGGAATCTTACGGTCAATATCAAGTTTAAGCTCCAGCCCCTTTTCATCGGCTCGCGGTTTGATCATCCTGACAAGCTCCGCTACGACAGCGGCGGTATCATAATCGCCGTTTACCAGTTCCATTTTCCCGGCCTCAACCTTTGAAAGATCGAGAATATCATTTACTAATGACAGCAGGGTCTGACCGCTTTTTTTGATATTTGAGGCATATGAAAAAACATCCTTTTCATTGGTCTCACGCAATATCATTTCATTAAAACCGAGCATGGAGTTGATAGGTGTCCTTATCTCATGGGACATATTTGCCAGGAACTCGCTTTTTACCTTATTGGCCGATTGAGCCTCCTGCTTTGCCTTTTCAAGTTCATTAAGCGTATTTATCAGCTTGCGGTAATCCGGGGTTTCCAGTGAAAACATCACCATAAGAAGTGCTATCGGTACCACTCCGAATATCAGATAAAGCTCGTTAAGGAAAACCAGCTGGATGGTCATGGCAACAAAGACAACCACTACGAACGTAACGCATGATATCCACTGTCTTTTTGAGAAACACCTGCGATACAGGATTATAAACAACATTGAGGCAATCATAAATATCGCAGGAGCTATATATCCTACTACATAAAGACTTCCATGGTGATATACGCCTTCTGCGTCAAAGGTGAACTGGAGTCCCGTAAAAGGATTGGTCAATGAAAAAACAAACAACAGGATTATAACAACCCGCCTGAAGACCTCATAAACTTTATTTCTTGTGATCTCGGCTATATAGCTTACAACATATCTTTCAAAAGCCACAGTCGTTATAAATCCGCATATAAAATACCCGGAGGTAAGAATATGGTTTATGACATTCAGTTTCGGACTTTCTATCGATATAGTGACTGCCGATGCCATGTCAAGGATCTGGGAAGCCAGGATACCATATACCATTTTCAAAAATGCCTTGTCGCTTCTGGTCCTTGCCACATAATTCATCCTGAAATTATAGGCAATTACCAAAGTAACTATGCTCCCCAAAATCTCAAAGTCTATATTATACTTCATTAACTAACCCCGCATTATAAACCTTCTACAATGTTACCCCGTCCTTAAATATCGCTATCTCACGGTATCCGTTCCTCTCATTGGCCGTTTCTTCCCCCTCAGCCACACTCAATACATATTCTATAAGGTCCTGGCTGACATCGATACCGTCTATCATGGAGCCGGCATTAAAATCTATCCAGTCAGGCTTTCTTTCCGCAAGAGCATCATTGGTTGCTATCTTTACCGTAGGCACAGGTGCCCCCAAAGGTGTGCCTCTCCCGGTAGAGAACAATATCATGTGACAGCCTGCAGCCGTAAGATTGGTAACTGCCACCATATCATTTCCGGGACCGTTTAATAGATTTAACCCCTTCTTTTTTACCGTATCCCCATAGTTCAGTACATCCACAACCTCAGCTCTTCCGCCCTTCTGGATACACCCTAAAGACTTCTCCTCTAAGGTGGTTATGCCTCCGGCTTTATTGCCGGGAGAAGGATTCTCATATATCTCCTGCCCGTGTTCGGTAAAATAATCCTTGAAATTATTGATGAGCGATACCGTTTTTTCAAATGTGCCTATGTCGGTGCACCTGTCCATAAGTATGGTCTCTGCTCCGAACATCTCCGGTACTTCGGTAAGTACGGTACTGCCGCCCTCGGCTATCAGGTAGTCAGAGAACTGTCCTATAAGCGGATTGGCCGTGAGTCCCGAAAAACCGTCAGAGCCCCCGCATTTGAGACCCACCTTGAGCTTTGAGACAGGTACTTCCACTCTTTCAAAAGTATCCGCATACGCCTTAAGCTCCCCGATAAGTCTTATTCCTTCTTCTATCTCATCCTCAAAGTCCTGTGCATTTAAGAATTTTACCCTTCTTTCATCCACAGGCCCAAGTACCTCCTTAAAGGAGGCGATATTGTTGTTTTCACATCCGAGTCCCAGTACGAGCACTCCACCGGCATTCGGGTGATTTACCAGACCTTTAAGTATCTTCTGCGTCATTTTATGGTCATCGCCCAATTGTGAGCATCCGTACGGATGGGTAAAACAGAATGCGCCTGTCTCCCTGCTTAAAGCCTCCGCCACCTTATTGACACAGCCTACGGTATTGACTATCCAGATATCGTTTCTGATACCGATGTCTCCGTTTTCTCTTTTGTAGGCCATTATGGTCCTGCCGGCAGGTTCGGGCATATCATATTTTTTATAATGGTAGGAGTATTCCACTTTTTCCTTAAGATTGGTCTTAAGATTGTGTGAATGAACACTCTCTCCCTTCTTTATGCTTTGTGTGGCATGTCCTATAGGAAATCCGTATTTTATGACATTTTCCCCTTCCGCGATATCGCGCAGGGCCACTTTATGTCCGGTCTCCACATCTACTGCCACATTGTCCGAAGGATGTATGATTATAGTCCCCATTTTACCTGCTTTCCTTTCAGCCTTAATGTACCATTATAGCTTATACTGTCACTTTTTCGGTCGCTGCCTGTTTTCAGCCCAACAACGTTTCTATGGTCTTACCCACACCGTTTTTCTGTATGGATCCATAATACTTTTCCACTTCATCCTTCATGAATGAAAGGTCCTCGCCCCAGTACTGCTCCTTCTTTAAGATATCTTCAACAGAAGCCGTCTTCATAAATGACATGATCTCTTCACCGTCATTTGTCTCATCCGTCCTGTAGAATGCGATAAGTGCGGCCAGCGAAAATGTAAGGCATTTCGGAAGATATCCGTTTTTCTCCCTGTATTCAAGGATGGTCGGGAGTACTCTTGCCTTAAACTTGCTTACGGAATTAAGAGCGATACTCAAGAGCTGATGCTTTACAAAGGGATTTGAGAAACGTTCCAATACCGCCTTACCGAAGGGGATATCCTCTTCTTCATGTCCCAATGTGGGTATTATCTCATCAAATATAACTGTATTCAGATATCTGTTTATAAGCGGATCGTCCAGGCATTCCTTTACTGTAGAAAGTCCGTACAGACGTGCCGCAAGTACCATTGAAGTATGTCCGCCGTTAAGTATCCTTACCTTTCTCTTTTTATAAGGCTTGACATCCGGTGTCCAGATGACATTTATACCTGCTTTTTCCAGAGGGAATTCATCCTCATGATCACCCTCTATTACCCAAAGGTGGAAGATCTCCGCGGTATTCATCAGTTTATCTTCCTCACCGAGACGTTCGGTAAGCTCACGTACCTCATCCTTGGGATATCCGGTACAGATCCTGTCCACCAGGGTGTTGCAGAAATCATTTTCAGTCTTTATCCAGTTCTTAAAGTCCTCGGAAAGCTTCCAAAGGTCAGCGTATTTAAGTACGCAGTTTAAGAGTTCTTTTCCGTTGTTATCTATAAGTTCACAGGAAAGGATGATAAATCCGGGAAGTCCTGCCTTAAATCTCTCATATAAAAGTGCCGTCAGCTTTGCAGGGAAGGATTTGGGCGGTGCATCATTTATCGACTCTGTCCCGAGATATTCTATACCTGCCTCGGTAGTATTGGATATGATAATCCTCATATCCGGATTATGCGCCAGCTTAAGATATCCGGCGTAGTCGGTGTACGGATCCACACCTCTTGAAATGGATGTGACCTTTATGCACTCATCCACAACCTTACCGTTATCTATGCCGCGCAGGAACTGATGGTATACTCCTTTTTGCTCATTTATGACAGGGATAAGTCCTTTAGCTATGGGCTGGACCACTACCACCTTTCCGCCGAACAGTCCCTGTTCGTTCATCTTATTGATAAAAACATCCACAAAGCTTCTAAGGAAGCCGCCTTCTCCAAATTGGATAACTCTTTCTTTCATTTTTCCTTAATCTCCCTTTTTCATTCTTCGCTCAATATGGGGTTAATCCCGTGCAGCGGTCTTCAAAAACGGACCATTACCCCCGTCCCCCCGGTCCATTATATCAAAATTCAATAAGTACCTTGGCCAGGCTTCCGTCATTTTCAGCCAGTGCTTTAAATGCATCTGCTGCATCATCCACGGGATATACGGCACTTACCATATCAAGTACATTTACCTTACCTGAAGCGATAAGGTCTATTACAGCCTGAAAATCACGAGCGTATGAATTTCTGCTGCCGAATACGTTAAGCTCTTTTTTGAGCAATATCGAATGCAGAAAAGTGGTCTCCTTCTTGCCATTACCGATAAGGATGATATTGGCCGCAAAAGCAGCACAATCAATGCAGTTAAGGAAAGTAACCGACTGTCCGCACGCCTCCACGCATACATCAAAACCGTTGCCGTTTGTTATCTTCATGGCTTCTTCTTTTATGTCTGTCTTTTTGGAATTGATCACACCCTTAGCACCGAAATGAAGTGCCTTTTCAAGCCTTCCGTCAAGAACATCCGCCACATATACTTCCGCTCCCTGTGCCTTAGCTGCTATAAGAGCAAAGAGACCGATAGGTCCTGCACCGACTACCAGCACCTTATCTCCTTCATTCACCTTCGCTCTGTGAAGGGCATGATAGCTGATGGTAAAAGGCTCAACCAATGCAAGCTCCTTAGCAGACAGGCCTTTTCCGTTATAGATCCTTTCCACCGGCATAACTATATATTCCCTGAATGATCCGTCACGCTGTACACCCATGGTCTGGTTATCGGTACAGCAGTTTACGTATCCTCTCCGGCATGAATAGCACTTTCCGCAGTTAAAATAAGGATTGGCAGTGATAATGTCACCTGCTTTCAGTCCCTTATCGTTCTCGGGGATAGATACTATTTCGGCAGAAAACTCATGACCGGGTATCCTGGGATATGTGGTAAAGGGTTGATTGCCCGTATAGCTGGCCACATCAGCTCCGCATATACCGCAATATAAAATCTTTAAAAGTGCTTCACCCTCCTTCGGTACAGGCTTTTCGGTGTCTGTAAGACCGATCTTAAAAGGTTCTTCAATTAAAACTGTTTTCATTATATATGCCTTTCCTGATTATATATTTGTCATTTTAAATTCAACCGGAGGAATTCAACCGGAGAACCGTCCCCCTGATCGATTTTTGTCATTCTGAAGAGCTTTAGCAGTTAATATACTTCGGATTCCAGATGACAGCTGTCTTCATCGGTGCGCTCTTACTGTATATTTTGTTCTTATAAGCCCCGATAGGATCGGCCGCAAACTCGTCCCTGTCTATCAATTCCACTATCTCGTTATAACTGCTTTCCGCCAAAAGCTCGATCGCTTTTTCCATATGATCCTGACGGAAGTTGATGGAACCCATGATCAGATGATTCTCAAATCCGAAGGGCATGGTGTCAAATGTGATCTTCGGTCCTAACGAAAAGCTGTTGTATACTCCGTTACATCCGAGCACCTTATGTTCAAAAGCTATGCGGTGCTCCACATTACTGCCGCTTACACCGATAAAAAGTGTAGCTCTGCCGCCCATTTTTTCTATGATAGCCTTTGCAAGCTCTTCTTCGGAGTCATATGTATTCTGAAGATATTCTGCCTGTACTTCCCCGCCTTTGTGCCATTTATTTGCCTGCTTCATGGCAAACTTAACCTTCGGTGAATCCTCTCCGCTCCTTGCCACAAAAAGCACCTTCGCATTTTTATGTGCCCTGCATATAAGGTCACCTATAAACATACCCGTGGTACCAAGGCCGAAAATGACAGTTCTGTCAAATACCTCTTCCTTTGCTATTTCTCTGCCGGTCTGCTCATCGCATTTATACTTTTTCATGGCAACACGGAAGTTGTGGGCACTGCCTAAGTCCTCCATTCTTTCGAGTTGGAAAAGCATACAAGCAAAAGGATCGGGGAATACCATCTTCTTTGCAAACTCTAAGTCAAGCTTACCATCATGGACATATCCGTCAGGGATTTTTAAGAGCATGTCCGGATGGAAATACTGCTTGTCGGCAAACAGACCGTCAGCCTTGTCGCAACCGTATTCAAAATATGTCTCATCCTCCGAATACCTGGTCGGATCCCAGCTGTCTCCGCCACGGATAAGGACTATAGCGAACCTGTTCTCGGAAGGAACCCAGACTATACCCTCATGGCCGTTTATAAGCCTGTTTTTTCCTTCAGGGAACTTGGCTGAAAGCCTTCCCTCACTTCCCATATGCATAAGCTCATTATCAGTACCGCAGAAGCCTATCATTACAGGCTCACAGAGAATACCTTCTTTAGGCTCTTCTCCGCGCAGTCTCTGCCTTTTTACATTGCTTATCTCAACATCACCGTAAACAAGCGGTTTTTCGGCATCATTCTGAAAATAAGTACCCTTGACCAGCATATCATCCTCCTTGTACTAAATCGTTTTTTCATCTTAACTTAAGATTATACCACTTATGCCGACAAAATACTATACAAAAATCATCTGAAATTATATGTTTTTTGTTATGTCCTTGTTCTCATGGTCACATATATCGGCAGGGCGCGCCCTGCCACAGTTATACTTTCCTTAAATAAAACAAAACAGAGTTCCCCATATATAATGAAGAACTCTGCATTGATATAAGATTTAGATATTATCTATTACATCAGTCGATCTTGGGGAGCTTAGCTACAGATGCTGCGATCTCTTCATCTGAGGGGATGTAGTCAGACATCTCTCCATCATTGTACTTCTGATATGCTACAAGGTCAAAGTAACCTGTACCTGTAAGACCGAATACGATGGTCTTCTCCTCACCGGTCTCCTTGCACTTTAATGCTTCATCGATAGCTACGCGGATAGCATGTGAGCTCTCGGGAGCCGGAAGGATACCTTCGATCCTTGCAAACTGCTCAGCAGCTTCAAATACAGAAGTCTGTTCTACGCTTGTTGCCTCCATGTAACCGTCATGGTAAAGCTGTGAAAGTGTGGTGCTCATGCCGTGGAATCTGAGTCCGCCTGCATGGTTTGCCGAAGGGATAAAGCTGCTGCCAAGCGTATACATCTTAGCTAAAGGACAGATCATACCGGTATCGCAGAAGTCATATGCAAATGTACCACGGGTAAAGCTCGGGCACGAAGCAGGCTCTACAGCGATGATCCTGTAATCAGCCTCACCTCTAAGCTTCTCGCCCATGAAAGGAGCGATAAGACCGCCGAGGTTACTTCCGCCGCCTGCACATCCTATAACGATATCAGGCTTGATACCGTACTTGTCAAGAGCTGTCTTTGCCTCAAGACCGATAACGGACTGATGAAGAAGTACCTGGTTTAATACACTGCCTAACACATATCTGTATCCGGGATTCTTTACTGCTACTTCTACTGCCTCTGAAATAGCGCATCCGAGTGAGCCCGTGGTTCCGGGATGCTCGGCAAGTATCTTCTTTCCTACCTCTGTGGTTTCTGAAGGTGAAGGAACAACTGATGCACCGTAAGTTCTCATAACTTCACGTCTGAAAGGCTTCTGCTCATATGATACCTTAACCATGAATACCTTACAGTCAAGTCCGAAATATGCACAGGCCATAGAAAGAGCTGTTCCCCACTGACCTGCACCGGTCTCGGTGGTGACACCCTTTAAGCCCTGCTTCTTTGCATAATAAGCCTGAGCAATGGCTGAATTTAACTTATGGCTGCCGCTGGTGTTATTTCCTTCAAATTTGTAATATATCTTTGCAGGTGTCTGAAGCTTCTCCTCTAAGCAGTATGCACGTACTAAAGGTGAAGGTCTGTACATCTTGTAAAAGTTTCTGATCTCATCGGGTATCTCGATAAAGGGAGTTGTATCATCTAACTCCTGCTGTACGAGTTCAGCACAGAAAACCTGACCAAGCTCTTCTGCAGTCATGGGCTTATGTGTGCCCGGATTCATAAGAGGTGCGGGCTTGTTCTTCATATCTGCTCTCAAATTGTACCAAGCCTTGGGCATCTCGTCTTCTGTTAAATAAATTTTGTAGGGTACTTCCTGTTTTGACATTGTTTTGTCCTCCTTTTTTTAATTGTCACACATTTTTTGTTGGGACAAATAAAAAAGTCCCAACAGTAAGTTACTGCTGGGACAGGTAATCATATTAACCTGCGGTGCCACCCGGCTTGGTGTGAATACACCCACTCACGCATACACCGGTATGTACCATATAAAATGCATACCATCATATGCTGTCTTTTTTAACGCAGTATCCTCTACGTCTCCCATACTCCGGATATCACAGATGATATCCGTTTCCGTTCGCCCTCCGAAGGCCATTCATAATCGTTATCCTTACCGCAATCCCACCATCTGCAGCTCTCTGAAAAGCACTCACGTTTACTACTTTTCTTCTTCAACGGTTTAGTCTATTAAAGCATACTCTCTTCTTTTTGTCAACTGTTTTTTCTGATCTGCTTCTGCTTTCCATCCCTAATGCTGTACGCTTCCCCGGATGATCATTGTCAAAGAAACAGAAGTATCCCATTGCTTGACCCCTTCGAGATACAAATGAAGTCTTTCATCATACTTTGCATTAACAGCATCGATCACTTTTTCGAAATATCCGAGGTGAGTAGATTTTATTGCCTCCAGATCATTCTGCCTTTTTGATTCTATCATAAGTTCTGCCAATTGTGAGGAATACTTCCCGGCATCCGGCGTTAGATCAATAACTGCATATCCGGTCGTAACATCGGAAAAACCGTTTTCTTCCATAGAGGCCGGCAATTTTACCGTCTTTCAATCAATCTGTCCAAATATACTTTTCGGCCATATTCCATTTTCTAATCTCCAACTATCAAAGTCTTTGCGTTTTTCCGATTAGATTGTAACACAAGCATCCAATTTATGCAATATATCAATCGATTTTCGTATAAAACATTATATCCACAAAATAAAACTGCAGGTAATCACGTGGATTACCTGGTTTCAATGAGACGTGTAACTAAATCTTGCAATTGGGCTGCATTTTTATTCGTGATTACAGGCTTCCCGGTTCTTTTTTCCACCGCCAATCGTGCTTCTCCAGCGGCTTCTCCACCTTCAATTGCGACCATTCGACTTTCTTCAAAGGACTCAGGTTGCTTTTGTTTCGAAATTTCCGTAGTGGTGGCTTCAGCCAACATGTTCAGGACCAGCTCCAATGTGGACATATTATCCCTGAGGTTTTCCTTTTTCAGACCTTTATGATTCTTATACTGTCGTGTTGTCATCCCGGACCAGGCTTTCGTTATCTCATCTGTCAGGATTGCATATTCTACGCCTTTCTTTACGCCGCGTTTGTCCCACTCATCTGTAAGTTCTTTTCTTACCTGAATTGCCTGCAGACGCTGATTGATCCATTCTCGCGAATAGCCCTTCTTAGCATAGGTTTCCAAAGCGCGTTCTATGGTCAGCTCCGGGTCTATTACTTCTTCAATTCGCTCGCGACCAACCTGAGCAAGCCACAGTTTGAATGGCTCAGCTTTCTTTGATGGAATCGACTGGATAATTCGAAGCAGTTGTTCTGTGTTGGCAACATCTGTCATTCGCTTTTTTCCATCCTGCGCTGTCATTTTCAACTGGTGACAATTTGTCACCAGTTGACTTCCCTCTTCTTTTAGTCTCTGTTTCAGTTTGTTCCAATACTTTCTAGCTTTTTCGTAATCAATTTGCTCCGTAAGAGTTCCAACAACATCCACAACCGAAAAATACCATTCTTCCTCATCCTCTACCCATGCTGTCCTTATCGGCCGGTCTTCAAATAACTGAACTTTATCATTTGCCATCTGCATGTTTCCCCCTTATAGATTCTTCATCTTTTATTTGCGCGTTTTCCTCAAGCAACATAATGTACGCCATCATTCTGACCAAATACTCCGGAGGGGCGCTTATTCCCTGTTCCCACTGCTGAAGAGTTCTTACAGGGATTCCAAATTTTGCTGAAAACTTACTTTGTGATAATCCCGTTTTCTTTCGTAACTCCTTTATTTTTTCTGAAATATCCATACTATCGTCTCCAAAAAGCACTTGTACTTTATTAAAGTATAGATCAATATGCATACATTGTCAACGTATATATTTCTTTTATTGGGTACAACACTATTTTTACAAAAAAACTGCAGGCAACCACAAGGATTACCTGCAATCTATTAACATTATCTGTACCAAATGAACAAGATAATACAAATGTATTATTCCAGCTCTAT